>JBOHAB010000237.1:0-3658 GCA_050697655.1 Gaiellaceae bacterium | reverse complement strand
CTCGCGGGCGAGGAGTCGCGTCGCCACCGCGGACACGCCCCCCGTGCGGATCGCGGTGATCGCCGAGGCGTTGATCACCGCGCGGATCTCACCCGTCTCGCCGTCGGAGAGGAGGACGACGCCCTGGTGGCCGTCGAGCCCGCGGGCGGGGTTGCCAGGCATGACGCAGACCGCCTTGAGACCGAAGGCTGCGCGCGGGCCGGAGCGGTGGGCGGGCATGAGCCCGAGCAGCCCGGCCGCGTCGGGCGGGCGCACGACGAACCGCAGCGGCTGGTGCAGCTCGCCTCGCTCCAGGGCTTCGAGCGCCTCGGCCATGACCTCGACGCACTCGTCCATCGGGAGTAGCCGCGCCACGTCCGCCTCGCCCAGGATCAGCACCTTCACGCGAACAGCGCTCCCAGCTCGTCTCGCTCGGCCTCGCCGAGACTCAAGCCGACCGCCCTGCGCGCCGGCTCCAGGTGCTCGGGCCGGCGAGGCCCGACGACCGCCGCGGTCACGAGCGGGTGAGAGAGGACCCAGGCGAGCGACAGCGTTGCCATGTCGGTGCCGCGCCCCTCGGCCTCGGCCGAGAGCGCGTCGAGGCCGGCGTACGTGCGGTCGTCCTCCAGACCGTGGTACGGCTCCGGCCGCAACGTCATGCGCGAGCCCTCGGGGTAGGCCTCGTGCCGGCGGTACTTGCCCGTGAGCCAGCCGCCGGCCAGCGGGCTGAAGGGCGTGTAGCCGAGCCCGTGCTCGGCGCAGAGGCCGAGGACGGCGCCCTCGTCGTCGCGCTCTAGGAGGCTGTAGGAGTTCTGCACCCAGTCGAAGCGTACGACCCCGCGCTCGTCGCTCGCCCGCAGAGACTCCTCGAGCTGCGCGGCGTCTACGTTGCTGGTCCCGACGGCCCGGACCTTGCCCGCGCGGGCGAGGTCGTCGAGGGCTTCCAGCGTGTCGCCGACCGGCGTCACCGGGTCGGGCTCGTGGATGAGGTAGAGGTCGAGTCGGTCGACTCCCAGCCGTTCGAGGCTGCCCTCGATCTGGCGCCGGACGCGGTCCGGGGCGAGCCCGCGGTCGCGCGGATCGCCCTCGACCGAGTGGAAGACCTTCGTGGAGAGAACGATCCGGTCGCGCACCTCGGGCCCGCGGCGGGCGAGCCAGCGGCCGATCGCCCGCTCGCTGCGGCCGCCGCCATAGGCGTCAGCGGTGTCGAAGAGCGTCACGCCCATCTCCCACGCTGCGTCCATGAGCGCGAAGGCCTCGTCCTCGCTCTCGCCCTGGCCGAAGAAGGCAGGCGACGAGCCGATTCCCCCGAAGTTCCCGCAACCGAGGGCGATGCGCGATACCTCGATGCCCGTGCTTCCTAGTTTTCGGTACTCCACCGAGCGGGAAGTATCCTGCACCGCATGAGCGAGCACATGACCGAGGAGGAGTTCGCGCCGATCCTGCCCGGCCCGGGCGCGAGCGACTACGAGCGTTACCTTCGCACCGACGAGCTTCTCTCGCTTCAGAAGACGCCGGAAGAGATGCGGCAGCGCGACGAGCTCCTCTTCCAGACGACGCACCAGTCGCAAGAGCTCTGGCTCAAGCTCGCCTGCTTCGAGGTCGAGACGGCGACCGAGCACATGCGCAAGCGCGAGCTGGCGGCCGCCATCCGGCTCCTGCGCCGGGCGACCGCGTGCCTCGAGCTCCTCGCCGACCAGCTGCACATGCTCGAGCACATGTCACCGTGGGAGTACCAGGAGGTGCGCCGCGTGCTCGGGCACGGGAGCGGCTTCGACTCGCCCGGGTTCAGGCGGGTGCGGGAGGTCTCGCCGCCGCTCGGCCAGGTCTTCCACGAGCTCCTCCGCGAGCAAGGCCTTACCGTCGTCGAGCTGTACCAGCGCGGCCGCGAGTACGAGGAGCTCTACCAGCTCGCCGAGCTCCTGGTCGAGTGGGACGAGCGCCTCACCCTCTGGCGCGTCCACCACTACAAGCTCGTCGAGCGCATCATCGGTGACGCGGTCGTCGGCACACAGGGGACGCCGGTCGAGGTTCTCGGCAACCTCGTCCACAAGCGCCGCTTCCCGGAGCTCTGGCGCGCGCGCAACGAGCTCACCGCCCTCTCGCAGGCCGAGGACTAGCGCAGCGCGGCCAGCGAGGAGCCGAATCGATCGTCCTGCTCCGCGGTGTCGTTGACGCTGGGCGAATTCTGGCTCCAGAACTGGTCCGGCCCGGCGCCGGCGGAAAGCCCGTTCCCCGAGCCGTAGATGACGTTGACCGCACCCGCATCAGCATTGCCTCCCACGACCTCGAACGGCACGCCGACGGCCAGGTCGGCGAAGCCGTCGCCGTTGAAATCCGCCCTGACGCCGGCCCCGGCAGCCCGGGAGGTCTCGCCCCCCTGCGCCACGGCGGGCGCGACCAGCGCCACGAGGAGGGCTGCAAGCACGGCCACGGCTCTGCGCCGAAGCTGGTTGCTCCCAGTCCAAGTGGAGGCCATCCCGTCCCCCAAAGCTCGCTGGAGGGATAGTCCTGGCTAGGAGCTAGCGAGCAGGTCTCGGTGGCGCGCGAGCGCGACGACGACCGCCTCGACGTCCTCGCGCGAGTTGTACCCGTGGAAGGAGACGCGGAGGTTTCCGTCTCGCGACGACGTCACGACGCCGTCGGCCTCGAGCGCGGCGACGAGCGCGTGCTCGTCGGTGGAGGCGACCGCGACGAGCGGGCCGCGCCGCTCCGGGTCGCGAGGGGTCACGACCCGGCCTCCCAGGTCGTCGACCCCCTCGATCAGCTGCGCGGTCAGCCCGCGGACGTGCTCCTCGGTCGCCGCGACTCCGATCTCCTCGACGAGGTCGATCCCTGCGAGCCCGGCGTAGATATTGGGGACCGGGGGCGTGCCGAACTCGAACCGCCGCGCCGACGCCGCCGGGGAGTAGTCGCGGATGTCCATCTGGAAGATGTCCTTGTCCGCGAACCAGCCCGTGCTCGTGGGCCGGATGCTCTCGATGAGATCGCTCCGGCAGTAGAGGAACGCAAGCCCGGCCGAGCCGAGCAGATACTTGACGGTGCCGGCGGCGAGGAAGTCGACGTCGAGCGCTCGTACGTCGAGCGGGATCGCCCCGGCTGCCTGGTAGGCGTCCAGGAGCACGAGCGCGCCACGCTCGTGTGCCAGGCGGACGACCCCCTCCACGTCGACGCGGCTGCCGTTTCGGTAGCAGACGTGCGTCACCGCCACGAGCGCCGTGCGGTCGTCGATCGCGGCGTCGAAGTGCTCGAGCGGGATGGTCGCGTCGCCGGCCTCGGGGACGTGCACGACGCGTCGTCCGCGGAGCTCCTGGGCGTGGGCGATCTGCCCGACGGTGGGGAACTCGAAGTCACTGATCACGATCGTCGTCCGCTCTCCCTCGAAACGAAGCCCCGAGCAGAGCGCGCTGACCCCGGCGGAAAGCGAGGTCGTCACGGCCACCTCGTCGGGATCGGCGCCGATCAGCCGCGCGAAGGCCGCCCGCGCTGCCTCGGAGCGCTCGACCCAGTACTCCCACGGCGCTCCCTGCTCGTCCCAGTCGCGCAGGTAGGTCTCGTACGCTGCCCGCACGTCGTCCGAGAGCGCGCCCTGCGAGCAGCTGTTCACGTAGGTGAGCCGCTCGAAGATGGGGAAGCGGGGGCGGATCCGCCCGGGGAGCGCCGTCGTCGGCTCGGTCCC
>JBOHAB010000236.1:0-3738 GCA_050697655.1 Gaiellaceae bacterium | reverse complement strand
GAACCCGGCAGGGCCAGGTTGATGTCGAAGCTCCCGTCGAGGAGCTTCCGCACCGGGTGCGGCCCGGCCGCGAACAGGATTTCTCCGGTCTGGCCGTCGATCGCCAGAAAGCCCGCGTCGAGCAGGCGCTCGTTGCCGAGCCGGACGTTCACCGAGACGCCGGCGATCGTGATCAGCTCCCTCACGCCCGTCTCCCGGTTGAAGAAGTTCGTCTGCACGAAGTTCACGGGCCCGTCCCGGAGCGTGAGCCCGGTCACGGTGTTCTGCACCGTGTTGTCCTCCCGGATGTGGGACGGCGGTCACTGCCAGAAGGGATCGCTTCATCGGCTGACACCCCCTTTCGCTTCTCTCGCGCCTGAGCAAGCGATCTTTAGCCACACTAAGGGGCCTGCCGGAGCGTGTCAACGCGCTCCCGCAGTCAACCCGAGAGGTAGGATCGTGGCGCTTGACTGCGGACCCGACCACCCGGACGCCTGTCGGCGAGCGTCTGAGGGCGCTTCGGCGCGAACGGGGAATGACGATGGCCGAGCTCGCCGCGGCGACGGGCTTGACCAGCGGCTTTCTCAGCCAGCTCGAGCGCGACCTCACCTCGGTCTCGCTCTCCTCGCTCGCCCGGATCTGCTCGGCCCTCGGCCTGCGCTTCGGCGACGTCCTCGACGAGGCCCCCACCGGCGCGGTCATCCGCCGCGAGGAGGCGTCGGCGTGGACGGAGATCGGCGCGCACCAGGATCTCCTCCTCAGCTCGCGCGACGAGCGCCGCTTCCATCTGATCGAGTCGCGCATCCCGCCCGGGGTCAGCGCTGGGGAAGACCTCTATACGTTCCCGGCCGACGTCGAGCTCGTCTACGTCCTCGCGGGTCGGCTCGAGCTCCGCGTGCAGGGGAAGCTCTACCTGGTCGCGGCGGGCGACACGGTCACGTACTCGCCGCGGGACCCGCACACCTGGCGGAACCCCTCGGAGGACGAAGAGGCGGTCGTCCTCTGGTTCTCGGTGCCAAACCCGCACTTCGACTGAGTCCGGCTAAGAACTCGTTTCAGAATGATGCTTCGCCGTCGGGGTGCGATGGTCGTTCCGAGACAAGGACGCAGGGAGTGCCCATACGCAAGCGGCGAGCAGCGCGCCCGAAGGCACAAGGCTTCATTTTGAGACGAGTTCTAAAGAAGGGCGATCCCTCAGGAAGCCGCAAGATCGCGACCGTCGCGATCACGAGCATCGTGACGCCAACGGCGATCAGGCCGTAGCGCACGCCTCGCAGCGGGAAGTGGCTGCTGATGCCGCGTGGCCGGCCACGCCTCGAACGCGACCCGGTACTCGGGCCGGAAGCGCTCCTTTCCGACCTCGCCGGCCGATGGGCCTTCCGGCATCGAGCCTCCTCTCCGACGACCCGCCTCGGGCCGCGAGGGGGACTATGACCCATTCGCCGGTGGCGGACTCGCCGCGAGGACGAGGCTCTCCAACTCCAGGCCCTGCGGAGGCTCCGCCAGGAGCGCGGGCACCTCGAGCACGACCGCGTGCCAGTCTTCGCTCTCGAGCTCGGTCTCGAGGGAAGTGGTCCCGGCGACGAGCTCGCGGTCGATCACCTCGCCGTCCACCCAGAGCGTTGCGGGAGTCGACGAGGCCGCGTCGACGCTCAGCCGGAGCGTCCCGGCGCCGTAGATCCAGAACGGGCCCTGGCGCTCGTCCATCAACCTCCCGTTCCAGCCCTCGCAGAAGAACGGCTGGTCCCGCCGCGGCTCGCTCACCGGCACGCCGAGGTTTGCCCGCCCCTCTCTCGCCAGGAGCGTGACGGGGCCGCCCCGAGCCACCGGCACGAAGCCATGCTCCGCGAGCCCCTGCCAGCCGAACCAGGCGCCCGGAACCTCACCCTGCTCGTACATGCCCGCGTGAAAGGTAACGTGCCGGATCCCTATCTCTGCCAGCGTCTCCTCGTCGCCCGGAAGCCAGACGCCGCAGGAGAGACGGTTGCGCAGGAAGTAGAAGTCGTAGGCCGGACGGGGCACCAGAGTCGAGTAGCCGCCGGGCCGCTCGCGGGGCGCTTGCAGCTGGTAGTAGTCGTAGACGCTTCCGAAATGGATCCCGGGCTCGAAGAGAGGAAGCTCGAGCACGCGGCCGGCGGGCTCGGCGGCGAGCGCCGAGTACGCCTCGTTCGCCTCGTCGGCCTCGGATGACCGCAGCGGGAAGACCAGCAGGTCGGCGGCGACGAGCGCGAGCAGCGCCGCGCTCGCCAGTCCCACGCGCCGGCCCGAGAGGGCGAGCAAGCGCGCCGCCGCTACAGCCGCCAGCGCGGCGACGGCGAGATCGGCGATCGGCAGGAGCCGGCCGGGGACGCGGGGAAAGCGGAGCGGCGGGAAGGCGTTCCACAGGAGCTCGTAGAGCGGGAGGTTCGTGCCCAACGCGAGCAGCACCGGCAGGAGCGCCGCCGCGCCGAGGACGCCGGTGAGCAAGCGCTGCCCGGTGCGCCAGAGCACCGCGGCGCCCGCAACGGCCAGCACCGGCAGGAGCCACCCGAGGTAGACGAACCGCTCGGGCTCCGCCGGCTGCCAGCGGCTGATCAGGTTCCAGAGCCCCGCCGAGTACTCGCCGACCTCCTGAAGCGAGCGCCCCTCGCTCTCGGCCGAGCCGCGGACGATCGCCAGGTGGATCGCGAGCCCGGCCGCGACGGCCGCGAGCAGTCCTGCTGCCGCCCACATCGCTGCCGGCCGCGACGTCCTCACCGCCACGTACACAGCTACGAACGGGATTGCGCCGAGCGCGAGGTGGACCTGCCCGGAGAGCGGGATCGACACCAGGCAGCCGGCGGCCAGCGCTCCCCACAGGTGGGCTGTGCGGCCGTGGGCGCGCCGAGAGCGCTCGTACGCGAAGAGCGCGAGGGGAAGGAGCACGGCGATCCAGCCGAGGAGGTGCGTGCCGCTCTGGGCGAGTCGGTAAGGCGCGAGCGCGAAGGCGAGCCCTCCCGGCGCCGCCGCAGCTGGTCTCAGAGCGAACTCCCGCAGCCAGCCGTACGTGAGGAGTCCCGCGGCGACGATCGTCGCCAGCAGGAGGACGTTCCAGGCGATCACCGGGCCGAAGGCGGCTTCGAGCGGCCAGAAGGCCAGGCCGAAGGGCCAGCCGGCGAGGACGGTCTGAGGCTCGACGAGCGGCTGGAAGCTGTAGGGGTCGACCCAGGGCGCGACGCCGCGACCGAGCTGGTGGCCGACGAGCCAGAAGCGGTAGACGGACTGGAGGTGGTCGCCGGCAGCCGGCTCACCGTCCCCGTCGGCCCCGTCGGCGATGAAGGAGCTCCCGAAGTCGAGGCTCGCCGGGAGCGTGGCGACGAACGCCGCGGCGCCGTAGAGGGCTACGAGAGCGAGCGCGCGGCTTCGACCAGCATGTCGAAGTCCGATACCTCTGAGGCGCCGTACCGCCATGCGCCGCGGATGATGCCGCTTTCGTCCACGACGAAGGCGGCCCTCCGCGCGACGTCGGGGAGCCCGCGGAACTCGTGCACGATCCCGAGGGCGCGCACGGCCTCGCCCGTCCAGTCGGAGAGCAGTGGCACCTCGATGTCGAGCGCCTGCTGCCAGGCGACGTGCGACCAGGGACTGTCGCGCGAGATCCCGTAGGGCGCGACTCCGGTGGCGAGAAGCTCGTCGCGGCGGCCGTTCAGCTCGGAGAGCTCGTTCGTGCAGGTCGAGCTCCAATCGAATAAGTAGGAAAGGAGCAGGTAGTGAGACTCGGACGCCAGCTCGCGCAGCCCG
>JBOHAB010000235.1:0-3745 GCA_050697655.1 Gaiellaceae bacterium | reverse complement strand
ACTTATAGCAAATAGTTGCCGCCGAAATGATTTCGCTGGCAAACTGCGGACATGGCCACCAGGATTCCGGAGCCGCATCTCGATGCCTGGCGCGCCCTCTTGAACGCCCACGCCGCCCTGACCGAGAGCGTCGAACGGGCATTACGAGAGGCCGGACTGCCCCCACTCGCCTGGTACGACGTCCTCTGGGCTCTCCGCCGCGCGCCAGACTGGCGCCTGAGGATGGGCGAACTGGCCGCCAATGTCACTCTCTCCCGCGGTGGCCTGACGAAACTCGTCGACCGGCTCGAAGCGGCCGAGCTCCTCCGGCGTGAGCCCTGTGCCAGCGACCGGCGCGGCTTCCACGCCGTTCTCACCGACGCCGGAGCGACGATGCTGCGCCGGATCTGGCCGATCTATGCCGCCGTGCTCGAGGAGGAGCTAGTCTCAGCGCTATCCGAGAACGAGGCCGCGGCACTCGCCGACGCGCTTCGCCGCCTGAGTCGGGGTCCCGCCGTGGCGACTGCGGCAGTCGTCTAGGGCGTCACGCCGTCGCCCGCGATGCGGGCACTGGCGACGCGTTGCGCCGGCGAGCACGTCACGCCTCTAGACGTCCCCGGTCGGGACGACGGTCGCCCGCTCGACCATGACGACGACCGTGCGCTCCGGCGCGCGTGGGCGGTGGAGGACACTCTTGGGGATCGTGACGGCCTGGTCGGGGCCGAGTACGATCGTGTCCCTGTCCTCGATGTCGATCTGCAGCTCGCCGTCGAGGACGAGGAAGAACTCGTCCTCGGCATCGTGCTTGTGCCAGTGGAACTCGCCCTCCAGCACGCCGAGGCGCACGACCGCGTCGTTCACCGTCGTCAGCGTCTGGTTGAACCACGGCTCGACCGCGGCCGCTTCGGCCCGGATGTCGAACGGCTGCAGCTGGCCGAACTTGTCGTCGAGCCTGATCTCGTGCCCGCCGGACATCAGGCTCCACTACTGCCGCTGGTTCTCGGCTCGGGCTGGACTGGGGATGCCTCGACTCTGAGCAGGCGGGCGGGCCAGTGCGGGAGCCACCAGTTCCAGCGGCCGACGATCGCTACGACGGCTGGCACGAGCGCGCCCCGGACGATCGTCGCGTCGAGCAGGATCCCTGCCGCGAGGGCGGTCGCGAAGATCTTGATGTCGGTGCCGGGGCTCGCGCTCAGCGCGACGAAGGCGAGGCCGAGGATCAGCGCTGCGCTCGTGACGAGGCGGCCCGTGCGGCCGATGCCTTCGACGACGGCCGTCTGCGTCGAGCCGGTGCGGTCGTAGGCCTCGCGCATCCGGCTGATGATGAAGACCTGGTAGTCCATCGAGAGTCCGAACAGGAAGGCGAAGAGCCCGATCGGGGCCTCCACGTTGATCGATCCCGTTGCCTCGATGCCCCAGATCGCCTCGGAGCCGTGCCCGTTCTGCCAGACGAGCACCATGATTCCCCAGGCGGCGGCGATCGAGAGCAGGTTCAGGACGACGGCCTCGAGGGGCAGGATCAGCGAGCGGAAGGCGCGTGCGAGGAGCAGGAACGTGAGAAGAGCGATCAGCCCGACCATGAGAGACGGGTCGGGGGCGACGGGACTCGAACCCGCGACCTCCGGCGTGACAGACGGGTAATGGCACTTCCGGGGTAAGCGGGGATAAAGCGGGGGTTTTCCCCGTGAGCAGGTCTTTCTGCCTCTAGCTTGCGGGGATTCGCGGGGCTGTGCGGGAGGTTCCGGGGACCTCCTGCGGGATCAGTGACTGTCCCGCTTCGTTCGCTGAGATGGCAATAAGGCCTGTTTCCCCGTCGGTGATGGTCTGGAACAGCAGTTCGGCGCCGCGCGGGTCGACCTGCACGTAGCCGAGAGTCGTCGAGCAGGAGCAGGTCGAGGCGCCTGTAGCGGCCCACGACGCGGGACCAGTTGCCGTTCGTCGGCGGCCTCGACCCGACTCCAGGCGAATGGTGGGTCGACTTGCCCCGAATTCCTGGCGCGCGGCCGAAGAAATTGGTCTTGAAATCGGCCGGACCGAGCCCTGAGGCCGGGGGTCCAAGACCAGTTGCTTCAGAGCGACGGTCCGTGCCACGACCTGTCGCGATCCGGCAGGGCCACTCAGGCCGGTTGCCGGACCGAGTCGAAGAAGCGGATCAGCTCCTCGGCGAGGGGCACGGGTGCCAGCACCGGGGCGAAGTGCCCGATCCCCGGCAGTTCGCGGACGTGCGCGTCGGCGACGTGCTGGCCGATGTGCCGTGCCGCATCGGCGAACCAGGTGCCGAGCAGGGTCTGCTGGCCCCGCAGGAGCAGGACCGGTGCGGCAACCGTCGCGAGCACCTCGGGGTCAGTGGATCGGCGCCCGTCGTAGGCCGCGTCCTGCTGGACGAATCGGAGCATCGCCGGGACGCAGCCTGCCCATCGCTCGTAGAAGTCCGTCTCCTCCAGGGCGGCGATCTCACTGTCGGTGCAGATCCACTGGGCGAACGTGCGAACCGCGTCCACAAGCCGGCCGTCGGCGGCCGCCATACCCATCTGCTCCATGGTGGCGAACGTACGGGCGACGTCGTCCTCGCGCATCACCGACACCACACCGGGCTCGTACTCGGCCACGGCGGCCACGGACCCGCTGCGCGCGGCTGCGCCGAGCACCCACGCCCCGCTGCCCGACCAGCCGACCAGACAGACCGGCTCGCCGATGCTGTCCACGAACGCCGTGACGTCCTCCTCCAGGCGCGGGGGTGAATGGTCCGGGTGGTCGCTCGACAGCCCTCGACCGCGGGTGCTCGGCAGGTAGCAGGTGAACCGGTCGGCGAGGTGGGGGAGCAGAGCCTCCCAGGCGACGTCGCAGTCCCCGATCCCGCCGTGGACCAGGACCAGCGCCGACCCCCGTCCCCGTACCCGTCCGGCGATCTCGGTGCCGTCGGCGGACACGGCTCGGTGGATCCGCTCGTCAGTCATGGTGGCCCTCCTGAACGATCGCTGCGCCGGTGTTCGGCGGGTCTAGCGGGACGCTAGGCTGCGCGCCGCCGCTCCGCATCGGCGCGATTGACCAACTGGCGGCGGTCGATCTACGCGGTTGTGCGTAGCCGCCTCAGCGGCTGACCGTCAGCCCGTGGTCGATGGCGTAGCGCGCGGCCTGGGTCCGGGAGGTGACGCCGATCTTGAAGAAGATGTTCGTCAGGTGCCGGGCGACGGTACGGTCGCTGATGTAGAGCCTCTCGCCGATCTCCCGGTTGGAGCGGCCCTCGGCCACGAGTGACAGCACCTCGCACTCGCGCCGGGTCAGCCCGTCGGGCGAGTCCGGCGCCGGCCGGTGCGCTCCCAGCCGCTCGTACGTGCGCTCCGCCCGCGCGACCTCCGCGCCGGCGGACGCCTCGTCGCCGAGCGCCCGGTAGGCCTCGGCGAGCCGGACACAGGTTCCGGCGGCGTCGTACGCAGCGCCGAGCTCGTGCCAGCGCCGACAGGCGTCGCGGAGCACCGGGAGCGCCTCCTCGGCGCGGTCCTCGGCCAGCAGCACCGCCCCGCGCGCGGCGGCCGCCATCGCCTCCAGCCCCGAGGTGGCGTACGTCGACGCTGTCTCCGCGAGCTCGGAGGCTGCGGCCGCCGCGTCGTCCAGCAGTCCCGCGGCGACCGCGATCTCGACCGCCGCAGTACAGAGCGGTGCCCGGCGCAACGGGTCGGGGCCGACCGCCGCCACGGCCGCGCGCACCGACGTCGCGGCACCGGCGGGGTCGCCCTCCTGAAGCCGCAGCAGCGCACGTCCCGGC
>JBOHAB010000234.1:0-3766 GCA_050697655.1 Gaiellaceae bacterium | reverse complement strand
GCCCTGCACCGTCACCGGATAGGCCTGCTCCAGCTCCCCGAGCGGCTCCGAGCGCTCTCCGCAGGCTGTCGTCCCCAGGAGGGCTCCGAGCAGGAGGATGACCGCGAGGCACGTTCTCATGTCCGTTGGCACTATGGCGAAGATGCGGCTCTTCACGCCGGAGGAGGCGAACGCGGCCCTGTGCGAGGTCAGGCCTCTGGTCGAGCGCCTGGTCGACGAGCGGATGGCCCTCGCCGCTCTCGGCGAGGAGCTGGAGACGATGCAGGCCCTGATCGGCGGGAATGGCGGCAGCCTCGACCCAGGTCGCGTGGGCGAGCTGCAAGAGGCGGTCGCGCGGGCAGCCGCCGACCTGGCGGGCTTGGTCGACGAGCTCCACGGTCTCGGAGTGCAGGTGAAGGATCTCGACCGGGGGTTGATCGACTTCCCGGCGAGTCATCCCGGGAGCGGCGACGCCGTTCTCCTTTGCTGGGAGCTGGGCGAGCCCGCGGTCGCCCACTGGCACGATCTCGAGGAGGGGTTTGCGGGCAGGAAGCCGCTCCCCTTCTAGAGAACACCGTGACAATGGACACCGAGTGGATCGAGCGGCTCGTAGTCGCGGGCGTCGTGCTGCTCGCGACCGTGATCGTCGCCCGGGTCGTCGACCGGATGATCGCGAGGCACTTCGAGCTTCGCCCGGAGACGCTCACCGTCTATCGGGTCGTGCGCCGCAGCGTCCTCGCGGTGATCATCGCGGTGGGCGTCCTCAGCGCGCTGCTCGTCATCCCCGCGGTGCGGACGGTGGCGGGGAGCATCCTCGCGTCGTCCGCGGTTATCGCGCTGATTGCCGGCCTGGCCGCGCAGACCACGCTCTCGAACTTCGTTGCCGGAATCTGGGTCGCGTTCGCCCAGCCGCTACGGCTCGGCGACAGCGTCGCGGTTGCAGGGGCGTCGGGCACGGTGCAGCAGATCGGCCTCACGTACACGGTCATCCGCGCGGCGGACGGGGCCCGCTACTACGTCCCGAACACGAAGCTGGCCTCCGATACCATCAGAAACGCCACCATTGCAGGAGCCGAGCATCAGGTTGCTGTGAAGGTTGCGGTCCCTCTCAGCGCCGATCTGGATCGCGTGCTCGAGCTTCTTCACCAGGAGGCAAAGCGTCTACCCGATGAAGCGATCATCCGAGAGCCGAACGTGTATGTGAGCCAGGTCGATCAAGAAGAGGTCTCGGTCACGGTCGAAACCTGGGCCCGTAGCGCTGCTGAGGCGACCCAGCTTGCTTCGAGCCTCCGCCGTGCCGTCGTGGAGAAGCTCAAGGACGAGGGGATCTACCCGTGACCGGGAAGGGACGGAACGGGGCCGGAAACCGGCATGGGAACGGCAACGGCAGGAACGGGAACGGCAAGAACGGGAACGGCAAGAACGGGAACGGCAAGAACGGGAACGGCAACGGGCACTGGGCCGACAACAGGAACCGCCGCCGTCGCCGCGAGCGCCGCCGCCGCGACCGGGCGCAGTCGCGGCGCGTACTCCTCGTGGGGATCGTCGCCGTCCTGCTCACCGGTGCCGGCGTGCTCGGGGCGGGGCTCTTCGCGGCGGCGAAGGGGTTCATCGACAGCTGCTCGCTGGAGTCGCTGAAGGCGGTCTCGATCGGCGAGAACTCGTTCGTCTACGCGGCGGACGGGTCGGTGCTCGGCTCCATTCCCGCCGAGCAGAACCGCCAGCCGGTCGCGCTCGACCGCATCTCACCGTTTCTCACCGAGGGGACGGTGGCGATCGAGGACCGGCGCTTCTACTCCCACTCGGGCATCGACTACGAGGGCATCTTCCGCGCGGCCATCACGAACCTGCAGGAGGGTGAGATCGTTCAGGGCGGCTCGACCCTCACGCAGCAGCTCGTTCGGAACCTCTACATCGACCGAGACGTCTCCTGGGAGCGGAAGACCAAGGAGGCATGTCTGGCGCTGAAGGTCGAACGCGAGGGCCTGCCGAAGCTCTGGCCCGCCACTCCGTCTGGGTTGACGTCCGAGGAGCTGAAGCGCTGGCGCAAGGACCGGATCCTCGAGACGTACCTGAACCAGGTGTACTTCGGCGCGCACGCCTACGGCGCGGAGGCGGCGGCGCAGACGTACTTCTCGAAGCACGCGGCGAACCTCGACCTCGAGGAGGCGGCGCTGATCGCCGGGCTACCGCAGGCGCCGTCCGACTTCGACCCCTTCCAGAATCCCAAGGATGCGCTCCAGCGCCGAAACGACGTGCTCGCGGCCATGCGGGACACCGACTACATCAGCGAGTCGGCCTACCAGGCGGCTCTCGCACAGCCGCTCGGGCTCGAGCGCGGCAGGATCTACACGAGGATCCGGGAGCCGTTCTTCTTCAGCTACGTGCGCGAGCTCCTGATCGAGGAGTACGGGGCGACCACGGTGCGAAGCGGCGGCTTGAAGGTGTACACGACGATCGAGCCGCGCTACCAGCGGATCGCGAACGACTCGATGAGGTCAGTGCTCAACCAGCCCGGCGACCCGGCGTCCGCAGTCGTCTCCATCAACCCCAAGAACGGCGCCATTCGCGCGATGACCGCGGTCGTCCCCGGCAAGAAGAGGATCCAGTTCAACTTGGCGGCGCAGGGTCGGCGGCAGTCCGGCTCGGCGTTCAAGACCTTCGTCCTCACCGAGGCGATCCGTCAGGGCATCAACCCCAACACGACCAGGTACCTGTCCGCGCCGCTCCACTACCAGCCGAATCCGCTCTTGGAGCCGTGGGACGTGGCGACGTACAGCCACTCCTACATCGGCGCCGTGCCGATCGCGACGGCGACGCTCAGCTCCGACAACACCGTCTACGCGCGGCTGACGCTCGACGTGGGGCCGGAGAACGTCGTCAGGGTGGCGAAGAAGATGGGCATCAAGACGGATCTTCTCCCCGTCCCGTCCATCGGGCTCGGGTCGAACGCGGTCTCCCCGCTCGACATGGCTTCGGCGTACGCCACTCTCGCGGCCGGCGGCGTGTACTCCAAGCCGATGGCGATCCGCAAGGTCGTCCTCGCCGACGGCAGCGTCGACAAGAAAGCCCGCTGGGGCGTCTCCAAGCGCAAGCGGGTCATGTCGGACGGCGTCGCCTACGAGGTGACCAAGATCCTGCAGAGGAACATCACCGGCGGGACGGGCACCGGCGCGGCCTACGGCGACCCGGCGGCGGCCGGAAAGACCGGAACGACCGACGACTCCGCCGACGCCTGGTTCGCCGGCTACACCCCCAAGGCCTCCACGGTCGTCTGGGTCGGCTATCCCAACGCCCAGATCGCGATGTCGAGCGTGCACGGGATCACCGTGACCGGAGGATCGTTCCCGGCCTCGATCTGGAGGCTCTTCATGTCGCGGGCGCTCGACGGCCTCGCCCGGCCCGGCTGGCCGACCCCGGACGTTCCGGCTGCCTGGGTTCCGTTCAAGGGCCAGTACGCCTTCTTCGGGGCGCCCAAGCCGCCGCCGAAGCCGGACAAGGACGAGGACAAGCCGGACGAGTCTGAGAAGCCGGAGGACAAGCCGGACGAGCCGGAGAAGCCCGAGGACGAGCCGGACGAGCCGCCTCCCACAACGACAGAAGACCGGTAGTCGGGCGACGGGCTGGGCGCTCCTCGCCGGAGCGCTCGTCCTCGTGCTCACGGCTGCGGCCGTTGCGTTCGCCTATCCGTCGTCGTCGCCCCTCGTGCCCGAGCACGTGGGGGAAGAATCGAAGTGGGCGTGGCTCTACCTCGGCGCGATGAGCGCGGCGTTCGCCGCCTACCTGG
>JBOHAB010000233.1:0-3772 GCA_050697655.1 Gaiellaceae bacterium | reverse complement strand
CGGAAGTTGCGTGGTTGCACGGAAGCCGGCGGCACCGGGGGCGCCTACGGTTGCGGGCGGCCGGGGGAGACGGCGAACGGGTCCGATCCGACCCCGACGTCCCGCCCCCCCGGTCGCTCCTCCCACTCGGGAGCGGCAACCAGGACCCAAGGAGACCGAGATGGTCGCAGCGACCGGAGACAGCACCAGGCGGAGGAGAAAAGCCATGCGGCGGAAGCTGCCCCTGGCGATCTCGATCGCCGCCCTCGTCGTCGCCCTGCTGGGCGCGACCGGGCCTGCAGTCGCGCACGGCGTCCGCCACGCGCTCTTCGCCCACAACGCGGGGAAGGTCGACGGCAGGAGCGCCGTCGGCACCGCCGCCTCGGTGAACTCCCGCAAGGGCAAGCTCGTCGCCACGAGCGGGACGAGCGGCCGCCTGCCGAACAACATCATCGCCAAAGCACCCGACGCCGACCTGCTCGACGGGCTGGACTCGGCGGAGTTCCTCGGCGTCGACGGGAAGGCGGCCGACGCAGACTCGCTGGACGGGCTCGATTCGACGGAGTTCATCCGCTCCGGGGCGGCCACCGGTGACCTCACCGGCACGTACCCGAACCTGGCCATCGCCGACGGCGCGGTGACGACCGGCAAGCTCGCCCCCGACGTCGGGCTCGGGTTTTTCACGGGCCGGGTGAACGATCTCGACACCATCGGCACGAGCTGGGGGCCGGCCTCGGGGCTGTCGCAGTCGGCGGGCCATCCTGCCGACGTCTGGTCGCTGAGCCCGGATCGGGGGATCCGGATGCGCGAGCTCGCCGCCAGGCTGACGATCCCGCCCAACGATGTAGTTCTGGTTCTCGTGGCCGCGTGGGAGCCGATCGGGCGCACGCTGGTCGGCTTTCTCGGGTGCGTAGTACCCCCGGGCGTCAGCGAGTGCTCGAATGCGGGGCCGTCGACCGACGTCATTCCGCCGCGATCGCTCCTCGCGTTCCAGGTCGTTCCCCAGAACAGCGTTCCGCTTCCCAGCGGAACCGACGTGCTCTTCAGCTGGCGTGCGCAGGCTCCCTGAGGAAACGAAACGTGGGCGGTGACGGTTCCCTCGCACGCAGCTGGCGTCTTCCAGGCCGGGGCCGGCGGGAGGCGGTCACACTGTCGGCATGCCTCTTCCCCCGGCTTCCGGTTCCGGCCCGCGCGCGACGAAGACGCCGACGCCGTCGCGGACTTCGCGAACGAAGAGACGAGGGCGCTCATCGGCGCGAGCGTAATCTCGCCTGACTGGCTCCTCGCCCGCTGGACCGCGCCGTCGGTCGACCGCGGGAACGACTTCGCCGTAGTCGAGGCGTCAGAGGGGCGCCTCTGCGGCTACCTGAGCCTCGAATCCGAGCCACCGTCTCGAGCGTCTTCGCCATCGGAGTCGTCGCCTTCCCCTACCATGGCCGGGGCATCGGCGCGGCCATCGTCACCGAGATCGAACGGCGCGCCGAGCGGTTTCTCCGGCTCGCCGACCCCGAGCTCCGCGTCGCCGTCCACCTGGGGACGATCGCCGACGAGCCGCGCGTCAGCGAGCTGGCCACGGCCCACGGGTACCGCGAGGTCCGGCGCACGCAGCTGATGCGGATCGACTTCGCGACCGCGCCGACGCCGCCGATGCCGCCGCCCGGGATGGAAATCCGCGTCATCTGCCCGGGGCGCGATTACGAGCAGCTCTACGACGCCCACGTCGAGGCCTTCGCCGACCACTGGGGCGAAGGGACCGAGACGTACGAAGACTTCCGTCCCCGCGTCTTGGAGTCGAGCGAGTTCGAAGCGGAGCTCTGGTTCCTCGCGTGGGATGGTGAGACCCTCGCCGGCTACGTCGGCGTGCGCAAGAGCTCGATCGAGGACAGCTCGCGCGGGTACGTCGACGTGCTCGGCGTCCGGCGCGCCTATCGACGACGCGGGCTCGGCGAGGCGCTGCTCAGGCAGGCTTTCGCCGTCCTGAACGAGCGCGGCAAGAGCGGGTGCGACCTTCACGACGCCGAGGCTCGAGGGGAGGGGCCGGCTCGCCCGGCCCCCTCCGTTGGCAAGCGTCAGCCGCGCGGATACTGCGCTGCGATCGCCTCCGCGAGCTCAGCCTCCGAGACGTCGCGGACGGTCGCGTCCGGATGCAGCTCGGTCAGCGAGAGGTTGCGCTTGGCCTCCGCGTCGTCGGGCAAGGTTTCCCGCGACCGGATGACCGTCGTCGGGACGCCGAAGGCTTTCGGGCTCGGGATCCACGCGACAGGCTCCCCGGTGTCCGGGTCGACGAGGACCGCGTTGAGCCCGTCCTTGGTCACGAGCTTCGTGTACTCGCGGCCGTCGCGCGTCATCGTGCCGGCCTCGCGGACCGCATCCCGGCGGAACGCCTCGACGACGTCCTCGTGGAACCAGCTCGCCGAAGGGATCTCGAGTGACGGGGCCTCGGTTCCGACCTCGCGGAGCTTGTAGTACTTCCCGTTCCGCTTGACCACGATCTCGGCGACCTTCTTTCCGTCCGAGGTCTCGCGCACCCTGAAGTACCTCGGGCCCTCAACCTGACCGGAAGCACCCGAGTCGGCCCGCTTCGAATCACCTTCCGTAACCGTCCGCGAGCCCGGTCGCAGGCGGAGGATCTCGTTCTCGCTCGGCAGGTAGACCTCGTAATCGCCGTCCGGCGACCCGCATGTGGTCAGCTGCGTGGCGGCGACCGCCTCGTTGGGCAGGCCCTCGACCGTCCGCCGGCACCAGGCGCCATCGTCTGCGATCCAGGTCTCGTACTCGATGAACGCCTCGCCGGAATCCGTGCGGTACCGGACGAGAATGTGCTCGATCGTCCCCGGCGCTGCC
The DNA here is from genome assembly GCA_050697655.1 of Gaiellaceae bacterium. GTDB lineage: Bacteria > Actinomycetota > Thermoleophilia > Gaiellales > Gaiellaceae > JAIBJN01. Next base: position 949 of record JBOHAB010000233.1, on the reverse strand, counting down.
TGAACCGGCGCCAGGACGGCGGCCTCGGCCTTGTCGACGATCGACGTGCCCCCGGGCCCTCCGAGAGCTCCGACGACGGCGAGCGCGACGGCAGCCGTCGCCGCGACGGCGCCCACGCCGACCGCGGCACGCGCGAAGAGCGAACGGCGGCGAGCACGGCGCGTCCGCTCGAGAACGTCGTTCCAGTCGCTGCGCGGGGGCGACGTGCCGAGCTGCTCGAGGTAGCGATCGGTTTCGGTGTCGAAGATGGTCATTGCCGTTCCTCCCGTTCGAGCTCGGAGCGAAGCGCTGCATGAGCCTTGGACAAGAGCGCACCCACGGTGCCGACCTCGATTCCCATCACGCCGGCGATCTCCGCGTACGAGAGGTCGCCGTAGTACCGAAGAACGACGCAGTCGCGCTGACGCGAAGGGAGCCGACTCAGCGGACCGTCGAGCGTGCGCCCGACTGAGGCGGCCGGCTCTACGTCCCGCTCGACGACCCGGAACAGTCGAGCGCTGAGACGCTCACGGCGAATGCGCCGGCGTTGGGCATCTCGAGCAGCATTGAGCACGAGGCGCCAGAGCCAGGCCTCGAGCGGTCCTTCCCCCCGCCAGGACGCGCGCTTGCGCAGGGCGCGCGCAAACGCCTCCTGGACGACGTCGCTTGCGGCGTCCGCCCCCGCAACCGCTGCCGCAAGCCCTCGAAAGCGCGGCGCCTGCGTACGGTAAACCGCCTCGATCGCGGCGGCTGACGCAGTACGACGGTCCCCGGCCGCTCGCGGGGAAGCGCTCACCGCTTCCGTGGTTGTGTTCATCGAGAGATCGACGCTAGGACTGCCCCTTCCTGTTTACCAGCCGGCCTCGCGGCCCAGACGACGCGGAATCGCCGGTGGACGGCACCGACTCTTCGACCCGCACCCTCTCGGGGTCCGCGAGGCGCGACGCCGCTCTCCGGCGCTCGTCGGCCT
>JBOHAB010000232.1:0-3779 GCA_050697655.1 Gaiellaceae bacterium | reverse complement strand
GGTGCCGCGGATGCAGATGTACCTGTGGCCCAACCAGACGCCCGTGCGCGACGGCGACTTCGACAACGGCGTGATCATCCACGAGTACGGGCACGGCGTCTCCACCCGCCTGACGGGCGGCCCGGCTGTCAACTGCCTGAGCGGGAACGAGCAGGCGGGCGAAGGGTGGAGCGACTACCTCGCCATCTCGCTCCTGCTCGACCCCGCGCTCGACGATCCCGACGAGCCGCGGGGGATGGGCACGTACGTGCTCTTCCAGGACGATCGCCACGGCGCCGGCATCCGGCCGCGGCCCTACACGCGCGACATGTCCATCCAGCCGTTCACGTACGACAGCATCAAGACGAACGGCTGGCTGAACGGCGCCTCGCTCGCGCTGCCGCACGGGCTCGGGCACGGCTGGGCGGCGACCCTCTGGGACGTGACGTGGGACCTGATCGACAAGCACGGCTTCAACCCGAACGTCTACGGCGACTGGGACACCGGCGGCAACAACCGGGCGATCCAGTACGTCATGGACGGCCTCAAGATGCAGGGTTGTGGCCCGGGCCTCGTCGTCGCCCGCGCCGCGATCATCGCGGCCGCCGAGGCGCTCGACAGCGACGACGAGTGCACGCTCTGGGCGTCGTTCTCCCGGCGCGGCCTGGGCTTCAGCGCCGTGCAGGGAACGACGAACAGAAACGACAACGCCGAGGCGTTCGACACGCATCCGTCCTGTCGGCGCGGCTTCCTGCCGCCGGTGACGGGCGCCTACGGGACGCTCCGGGAGGTGGATGCGGGCGACACGGTGCCGCTGCGATTCACCGCGGACGGCTACAAGAAGCTGGACGTGCTCAAGGACAGCGGCTCGCCGTTCTCGCGCAGGGTGGGCTGCGAGACGTTGCAGGTGCCGAGCCAGGATCCGGCGTTCGTGACGCCGCGGGAGCTGCCGATCGACACGGTTCTCCCGGGCAAGAACAAGCTGAAGGTGAACCCGCACGGCGTTTTCCACTACAACTGGAAGACGCTCGAGGAGTGGGCAGGCACGTGCCGCGAGGTCGTGGTGACACGCGACGACGGCAGGCAGCACCGCGCCTTCTTCCGCTTCCTGTAGACCACGACGAGAGAAGGAACGAGAGGAGCGCCCGGAGACGGGCGCTCCCTCTCTTCCAGGCAAGGATGAAGCGGCCAGGCTGACCTTTTTGACACAGACGGCAGTCCCCTGAGAGACTCCCGCCGCTGTCAGCTTCGAGAGCCCCGGGGGAAGACGGGGCAGCAAAGGGGGAACGCTATGTCTCGCAGGCCATCAGGACTGCTTCTGGTCCTCGTCGCCGCGCTCACGGCGCTCGTGCTCGTGCCGGGCTCCATGTCCGCGGTCGACGGCGCCGGCCAGTCCGCTCCGGCGGCTGACGCCGGCGACGCGCTCGGCGTCGCGCTGAGCCATGTGCGTGCGAACGCGGCGGAGCTCGACGTTACGAGCGCCGACGTCGCCGATCTCGTCGTGACGAGCCGGTCCACCAGCCGGCACAGCGGCGTCACGCACGTCAACCTGAACCAACGCTTCCGGGGCCTCGAGGTCTTCAGCGGCCATGCGACCGTCAACGTCGCGGCCGACGGGCGTGTCGTCTTCGTCGGCGGGGGTTTCGTCCGGGGGGTCACCGATGCTTCGGGGGAGGACGAGCTCGCCGCGACGGACGCCGTCGAGGCGGCGGCCGACGGTCTCGCCCTCGACGAGCCGGCGAACCTGCGCGTCCTCGAGAGCGGCGCCGGCGCCGCGCAGAAGACAATCGTCTCCGCCGGCGGCATCTCCGAGGAGCCGATCCCGGCCCGCCTCGGCTGGCAGCCGACCGCCGACGGTCTGCGCCTCGCGTGGCAGCTCGTGATCGACGACGCCTCGAACGCCCACCTCTGGAACGCGACCGTCGACGCGGAGACGGGCGAGCTCCTCCAACGAGACGACTGGACCGATCACGACACCCGCGCAGGCCTCACGAGCCGGCTCGGGAGGGCGGACGGCCAGACGTCGGCGGTCGTCCAGCCCCTAGCATCCGGGCCCACCGTCTTCGAGCCCGCGAATCCGGTCCAGGACGGGTCGAGCTACCGGGGGTACCCGCAGGAGAGCCCCGACGACAGCGACCGGGTGCTCTTCACCAACCCTGCCGACGGGCTCGCCTCGCCGTTCGGCTGGCACGACACCGACGGCGCCCCGGGGCCCGAGTTCACGATCACCCGGGGCAACAACGTCCATGCCTACACGGACCGCGACAACGACGGCACGCAGGACCCCGAGGGCTCGCCGGACGGCGGCCCCGGGCTCGACTTCGACTTCCCCATCGACCTGGGCGAGCACGCGCAGTTCAACGTGCCCGCGAACCAGACCAACATGTTCCGCTGGTGCAACATCGTGCACGATCTGATGTACCGGTACGGCTTCGACGAGGCCTCGGGGAACTTCCAGGTGTCGAACTATGGCCGGGGCGGCACGGGCGGAGACGACGTCCGCTGCGAAGGGATGGACGGCTCCGGCGAGAGCAACGCGAACTTCTCGACTCCCGCCGAGGACGGCGGGCGGCCGCGGATGCAGACGATGATCGAGTTCGGCTCCGGCCTGCCGAGCGCCGTGACGGTGAGCTCGGGCCCGGCGGCCGGCACGTACCTGGCCCAGTACGCCCGCTTCAGCCCGCCCGCCACGACGGTCGGCGCTCCCGGCACGCTCGTCCTGGTGAACGACGGCAGCGGCGCCGCCAACGACGGTTGTGAGCCCTACGCGCTGCCGCCCGGGTCGATCGCCGTCGTGGACACGACCACCGTCTGCGACAACTACACCCAGACGGTGAATGCCGAGAACGCCGGAGCCGTCGCGGTGGTGGTCGTGCACACGTCGGATACCCCGGTGCGGATGTCGGGGGAGATGGACCCGCCGGTTGGGATTCCGGCGATTCGGATCGGGCTCGCCGACGGCAACAAGATCAAGGCCGCGATCGCGGGCAGCCCGGCCCCGGGCTCGGTGCACCGCAACACTGCCCGGCCGCCGCTGCGCGTCGGCGACCTCGACACGGTGACGATCATCCACGAGTACAGCCACGGCGTCTCCAACCGCCTCACCGGCGGGCTGAACGTCAACTGCCTCTCGGGCCAGGAGCAGATGGGCGAAGGCTGGGGCGACTGGCACGCCATCACGGCGCTGATCGACACGACGAAGGACGACCCGGACGGGCCGCGCGGGATCTATCCGTACGTCCTGTACGAGCCTCCTCGGACGAGCCCCGGGCTCCGCAACCGGCCCTACTCGCGGAACATGGAGATCCAGCCGGCCACCTACGACAGCATCAAGACGTTCGGCTGGCTCGCGAACTCGCAGGGCAACCCGACGTCGCTCTCCCAGCCGCACGGGATCGGACACGCCTGGGCCGCGTTCCTCTGGGACATGACGTGGGACCTGATCGAAAAGCGAGGCTTCAACCCGAACCTCTACGAGAGCTGGAGCACCGGCGGGAACAACCTCGCGTACCAGATCGTCAACGACGGTCTCAAGTTCCAGGGCTGCGCCCCGACGTTCGTCACGGGACGGAACGCGATCTTCGCCGCGGAGGAAGTCCTGACCGGCGGCGAGGACGCCTGCACGCTCTGGGCGTCGTTCTCCCGGCGCGGACTGGGCTTCAGCGCCAGCGACGGCGGCACGACGAGTCGCAATGACGGCACCGAGGCGTTCGATACCCATCCGGACTGTCGGCGTGGTTTCGTGGGGGGTGTGGACGAGCCGTACGGTGGCCTGGACCGGGTGAAGGCGGGCAGCGCGG
>JBOHAB010000231.1:0-3782 GCA_050697655.1 Gaiellaceae bacterium | reverse complement strand
GTCGTGCTCGGTGCCGCGCGCGCTGACGACGACGATCGGCGTCCCGATCCCCTCGGCGCGCGCGGTCTCGATCAGCTTCCACCCGTCGATGCCGGGAAGCATCAGGTCGAGCACGCAGACGTCGGGCTTCTCGTAGCGTAGGCGCGCGAGCCCGGACTCCCCCTTGTTCACCCAGAGCGGGTCGAAGCCCGCCGAGGTCAGGTGTCGCGACATCCCCTCGGCGATGACGTCGTCGTCCTCGATGATCAGCACCTTCGCCACGTCTCTCTCGATTCTGCCCGCGCCTTCACCTCGAAGGGGTCGCCCAACGGTAGCGAAATGGTGAAGAAGTGGTGAACGCTACTCGTGCTCCCAGGCGCGCCCACGACTCGTCGGGGTCGTCGAGCTCGCGCCAGGCGCCCGACTCGAAGGAGAAGGCCGCTCGGCGCAGCGACGCGTGGCCGCTCAGGTCCGTGAGGTCGTGGTCGCAGAGGAGAAGCTCTTCGCCGTCGTCCCGGACGGCAATGCGATCGAAGCCCGGTGTGAAGGGGTCGTCGGGAAGCTCAGCCTGGGATCCAGAGGTACGCGGTCGAGCCGACTATGACTGCGTCCGACCACGAGAACCCGACGGGGCGTTCGCGATCGTGCGCCATGCTCGGCGATTGGGTCGTACGCCGCGCCGTCGGCCAGGGGCGGCTCGGTCGGAGCCGCGCATTGCGCCCACGGCGGGCACGGCGGCGCGTCGCTCCCACCGACGAAGATCACCTCCTCCCCGGTCCAGAACCCCGCCGGGAACTCGCGCGCTCAGCGGCGGCGCCGCGACCTCGCGCCACTCGATCCGCTGCGCCGGGCTCCCGGCCGCGACCACGACAAAGGCCGCCTGCGAGGACCGCGCCTGTTACGAGAGCCGCCCACCTCCACCTCGTGCCGACTTCGACGCCGCCGAACCCGAAAGGTCCCGACGCGGCTCGACGGCGGGCTACGATCCCGGCGAGGTGCGGAGCTTCCTCCAACGCAGAGGCGACGGCCCGAGGGCAGACCCGGGCCTGGAGGAGCTCCGCCTCGAGGCACAACGCGGGCGCGCGCTCGTCGAGGAGAGCCGCGAGATCGTCGTCGTCCTCGACGAGGACGACCGCGTCGTCACCGCGAGCCGGCGCGCGCGCGAGCTGCTTCCCGGCCTCTCCGAGGGCTCGCCGGCGCCCGAGGCGCTCCTGGAGAACGCGCCGCTCACGATCCCGTACGAGGTCGACGGCCGCCGGGAGACGATTCTCTACGCGCGCGACAGGGGCGACATGGCGGCTTACGAGGAGCTGCGCGCCGGCTTCACCGCCGCGGTCTCGCACGAGCTGAGAACGCCCCTCGCCCGCGTGCTGGCGCTGCTCGAGACGGCGACGCTCCCGGGGGCGGACTCGCTCGAGCTCGTCGAGCAGGCTCAGGGCGAGATCGACACGATCCGGGAGCTGATCGACGACATCCTCTTCATCTCCGAGCTCGAGTCGGGCCACGAGGTGGTCGGGCTCGGGACGACGCCCGCCCTCCCGATCCTCGTCGAGGTCGCCGAGAGCCTGGAGGACCAGGCCGCGCGCGCAGGCGTGATCGTCGAGGTAGACGCCGACGAGGACGCCGAGCTGCCGCTCAGGCCGCGCATGATCCGCGTCATCCTCGAGAACCTGGCCCAGAACGCCATCCGCTACGCGGGCCCCGGCGCCCGTCTGACCCTCTCGGCCCGGCACGTCGATGGCGGCGTCGAGCTCGTCGCCGCCGACAACGGCGTCGGGATCGCCCAGGACGACCTCCCTCGTCTCTTCGAGCGGTTCTACCGCGCCGACCGTGCCCGGGCTTCGCGGGGAACCGGGCTGGGGCTCGCGATCGTGAAGCACGTCGTCACCTCGGCGGGAGGGACCGTCGAGGCAACGGGCGCCCTGGGGCGCGGAGTGACTATCCGCTGTTTCTTCCCGGTCGACCGCCGGGGATAGACAATGCTCAAGGCCCTTGGCTGGGGACTGCTCTCGCAGTCGTCGCTCCTCCCGGCCGGGCTGCTCGTCTGAGGGGTCACCTTCCCCACCAAGCTTGTGGGCGTCCTCGGCGGCTTCGGGGCCGGGGCGATGATCGCGGCCGTCTCGTTCGACCTCGTCCCGGAGGCGGAGGTTCTCGACCGCTGGCAGTTCGCGCTCTGGATGCTCGTCGGCGTGGCCGTCTTCCTCCTCGGCGACAAGCTCGTGGAACGGCGGTTCGGAACCGCGGGGGGCCGGCGGAGCGATGGGAATCGTCGTCGGCTCCGTCGTCGACGGCGTGCCCGAGTCGCTGATTCTGGGCATCCGGGTCGGTACGGGGTCCGCCATCAGCCTCAGCTTCGTCGCCGCGGTCTTCATCTCGAACCTCCCGCAGGCGATTGCGCCCTCGGCCGACCTGCACGGCTCGGGTTGGGGCCCGCGCAGGCTCGGCGTCCTCTGGCTCCTCGTCGTGGTCGCCTGCGGAGTCGCAGCAGCTCTCGGTTTCCTCTTCACGGACGTGAGGGCCGTCGTGCAGGGCGACCGGGCAGCGGCCCTCGCCTCCGGCGGCATCCTGGCGATGCTGACGAACTCGCTGATGCCGTTCTCGTTCGAGCGCGGAGGCGCACTGGCGGGCGCGGCTCCTGACCGGTTCGCGGTTCACCACCTCTTCACCACTCGTTCACAGCCTTTCAGCCCACCAGTGGGCATCCCACGGCGACACTCGCCTCGATGCAACGACGCGAAAGGAGAACCGTGGGAGTTCGTCAAGTTCCGAGGCTCGCCCTCCTCTTGCTGGCGCTCGCGGTCCTGGCCCTCGGCGCCGCCGGATGTGGCCGGGACGATGACGACGACAGCCCAGACGCAGCCGCAACCACCGAAGAAGGCGGCGCGCCGGCCGCGGTCGAAGAGCTCTCCGGCGCGATCGAGATCGACGGCTCGAGCACCGTCGGCCCGCTCACGACCGCCGCCGCCGAGTCGTTTCGAGCGGAGCAGCCCAACGTGAACGTCACGGTCGGCGTCTCCGGCACCGGAGGCGGCTTCGAGCGCTTCTGCGCCGGCGAGACCGACATCTCGAACGCCTCCCGCCCGATCGACGAGGAGGAAGAGGCGCCGCTCTGCGCCGACGCCGGCGTCGAGTACACGGAGTTTCAGGTCGCTGTGGACGCGCTCACAGTGGTCGTGAACCCGGAGAACGACTGGGCCACATGCCTCACGGTCGAGCAGCTGAACAAGATGTGGGAGCCGGCCGCCGAGGGCAAGGTCGACAACTGGAACCAGATCGACTCGAGCTTCCCCGACCAGGAGCTCACGCTTTCGGGCGCAGGAACGGACTCGGGCACCTTCGACTACTTCACCGACGTAATCAACGGCGAGGAGGGCGCGAGCCGGGCCGACTACAACGCCAGCGAGGACGACAACGTGACGGTCCAGGCCGTCGCAGGCGATCCGGGCGGGATGGGCTACTTCGGCTTCTCCTACTTCGAGGAGAACCAGGACAGCCTCAAGGCGCTCGAGATCGACGGCGGCGGCGGCTGTGTCCGTCCGAGCGTCGAGACCGCCCGCGACGGGTCATACACGCCGCTCTCCCGGCCGCTCTTCATCTACGTGAAGAACGAGTCGCTCGCGCGGCCGGAGGTGCACGCCTTCGTCGAGTACTTCCTGACGAACTCGATCCAGCTCGCCGAGGACGCGCTCTTCATCCCGGTCCCCGACGACCAGGTTGCGACCAACCTCACGACCCTCGAGTCCGCCGGAACCTAAGGCGAGCTTGGCAACACACGACACCACCGTAGGCGCGCAGCCGGCACC
>JBOHAB010000230.1:0-3914 GCA_050697655.1 Gaiellaceae bacterium | reverse complement strand
CCAGCAGACCGCCAGGGACGGCGACATCGTCGTCGCGCTCGCCGGTCAGGACGAGGCCGCCGACGAGGCGACGGTCAAGCGTTTCTTCCGCGAGAAGGGGCGCGTGCGCTTGCAGCCCGAGAACGCCTCGATGGAGCCCCTCTATGCCGACCACGTCAGTGTCCTCGGGAAGGTCGTGGGCGTTTTCCGGCGGGTGGCCTGAGCGTATGGAGGTCGTCACGCTCAACCGCACCCTCGACCAGGAGCTGATGGCGCTCATGCGCGGTGCCAGCCTCGAGTGCCTCGTCTGCGGCGAGTTCGTCCTACACCGCGAGGGCGCGATCGAGTGCCCGGAATGCGGCTCGGGCTTCAGCAGGGCGGCCCCTGAGACGCTGGTTCTTGGGATCCAGGCTGGAGGTCGCTAGCCGGGCAGTAGGCGTCGCCAGAACGGTCGCTCGCGTCTCATTCGCTCCTCGGCGATCTTCCTGCGGTGATATGCCATCCGCTCGAGCAGACGTTCATTGCTCGACTTGGAGGCCAGCTCACGCTCGATTTCCTCGATCCGCTCCTGCTCAGTCCTCTTCGGTCTCTTCTCCGTCATCATCCGCCTCGACTGCTGCTCGGATTCGGACGAGCTCGCGCCTGATGTCGAGCAATACCGCGAGGATGCGTCCACGTCCTCCCGCTGAACCACGGTTCTGCGAAACATTCGCACCATGCTCGTGAGCCGGAGCCGCGGGCACAAGTGGCCACTCCGGACAAGTCTGCGAAACCCGCGGCGCTACACTTGGGCGTGCAGGCCGGGTGACCGCGGGCCGCGCGAGCGGCTCGAGGAAAGTCCGGACACCGCAGGGCAGGACGCTGGGGAAACCCCAGGCGGCGAAAGCCGACGGAAAGTGGCACAGAAAGGAGACCGCCACCGGCGAAACTTCAATCTCCGGAGACGCCGGCGGTAAGGGTGAAAAGGTGGGGTAAGAGCCCACCAGCGTCGTGGCGACACGGCGGCTGCCAAACCCCGTCCGGTGCAAGGCGAACAGGCTCCGCCACAGGTGGCCCGCCGAGGAGCCGGGTACGCCGCACGAGCCTCCGGGAAACCGGAGGCCGAGATGGATGGTCACCCCCGACAGAATCCGGCTTACAGGCCTGCTACGGAAAAAGCCCTGGTAATCAGGGCTTTTTCTATGGATCCGTTCCGACGCTCTTACAGGGCTCCCTGAGAAGTCGCCGCAATGCGGAGATTTCTGCTTGCCCATGCATCACCGGTGCCTCACCGCTCACACGCGCGCTCATGAGAGCGAGGCAGGCAGTGCTGCCTACTGGATCTGACGCTACTCCTCCTCGTGCTCGTCGGCGATCGAGAGAAAGCCTTCTTCGCGGAGCTGCTCGAAGGCCCGGTCGATCTTCTCGCCGGACTGCGTCACTCGGTCGAAGCTCTGGGGAGTGAAGCGGCCCGCCTCGATGACCTGCTCGAACGTCTCCGTCCGCTCGCGCAGGGCCTCGATGAGCATCTCGGCGGGCTCTTCGGCGTCGTCGGGAGGGTTGAGACCCTCGAGTTCGGCGGCGGCCTGCTCTTGAAATTCGACAAGCTCGGTCAGCGCCTGCTTGACGTCAGCCGGTAGGGGCTCGTTGGGCTCGAGGTCCTCCGCGCGCTGGGCGAGGCGCCCCCAAAGCTCGCCGCCCCGTTTGTCGATGCTCTGGAGGCGGTCAGTGAATTCCTCGGGCGACAGCCGCTCGTCGCCACCGCAGGCTGCGACGCCTCCGAGCACGGCGACCGATACGACGGTCACAAAGGCGAATAGGTACTTCATCGTGGGCCTCCTTCGATCCGCTCGGGTAGAGGAGACGGACGCTAGGAAGCCGCGCCTCCGGCGTCGTCGGCCGACGTTGCGATCCTGAGTCGCTCTGGCGAGCGATCTTTGGATAGCGGAGATCGCTCTCGCGGCCGAGGCAACGCCGGGAGTAGCGCGCTACCGTCACCCACATGCCGCTCGCGCGCTTTGCCCGCCTTTACGGCGACTGGGCGCTCGCAATTGGCCTGGCCGCGCTCGTCCAGATAGAGGTCTGGACAATCGATCCCTCGCACCCGCCTGGGGACGTTGGACCTGATGGTGTCTACTCGTCGGGCGAACGAGCCGCAGCGGCGGCGGCCGGTCTTGTCCTTGCCCTTTCCCTCGGTTGGCGTCGGCGCGCCCCGCTCGCTGTCCTCGCCGTTGCGATCGCCATATCGCTTGTGGCGAACGCCGTGGCGTTGCTCGACGCCGCGACCACGCCTGCCGTAGGGCTCGTCGTCGCGGCGTACTCCGTTGGCGCGCATACGCAGGGGCTTCGGGCGTCCATTGGAGTGACGGGGATCGCCGCGCTGATCGCGGCCAACGTCGCCGACCAGCTCTCGGCCGGTGACCTTCTCTTCATTTCGCTGATCCTCGGAGGCGCCTGGTTGGCCGGACGGGCGATGCGCAACCGGCGAGAGCGCGAGCGGGTCCTCGAGCGACTGACCGTCGACCTCGAGCGTGAACGGGAGGAAAAGGCGCGGGCAGCCGTCGCCGAGGAGCGCGTCCGGATCGCGCGCGAGCTGCACGATGTCGTCGCGCACGCGATCAGCGTCATCGTCCTCCAGGCTCGTGGAGGACGGCGGTCGCTCGCCACCGATCCGGAAGAGACGCGGGAGGCTTTGGACACCATCGAGGCGACGGGCAGCGCCGCGCTCGCCGAGATGCGGCGACTGCTCGGGATGCTGCGCAGGGATGACGAAGAGATCTCGCTCGCCCCGCAGCCGAGTCTCCGGTACATCGACGCCCTGGTGGCGCAGGTCCGCGACGCGGGCCTGCCGGTCGAGCTTTCGATCGAGGGTGAGCCCGTCGAGGTGCCGCCGGGGGTCGATCTCTCCGCGTACCGAATTGTCCAGGAAGCGCTCACGAATGCCCTCAAGCACGCAGGCCCTGCGACGGCCCGGGTGATCGTCCGCTACGGCGATCATGACCTCGAGCTCGAGGTCGCCGACACAGGCACGGGGGCCGACCCGGACGGGGCGGGACACGGGCTCGTAGGCATGCGGGAGCGAGTCTCGCTCTACGGCGGCAAGGTCGAGGCAGGTCCCGGCGACGGTGGCGGCTTTGCGGTCCGCGCGCGGCTGCCGCTCGACTCGGAGCCCTCGTGAGCATCCGCGTCCTACTCGCCGACGACGAGCGGCTCGTCCGTGCCGGCTTCCGCATGATCCTCAAGGCGGAAGCCGACATCGAGGTGGTCGGCGAGGCCGCCGACGGCGTCGAGGCGGTCGACGAGGCGCGGAAGCTTCGGCCCGACGTCGTGTTGATGGACATCCGCATGCCGACTCTGGACGGTCTCGAGGCGACGCGTCGCATCCTCGCGGGGCCGGACGCCCGCCCGCGCGTGATCGTCCTGACGACGTTCGACCGGGATGAGTATGTCTACGAGGCGCTACGGGCGGGTGCGAGCGGGTTCCTGCTCAAGGACGCGCCGGAGCACCGGCTCGTGGCCGCAATACGCGTCGCTGCGGACGGCGGCTCGATGTTCGCTCCCTCGGCCACCCGTCGCCTGATCGAGGAGTTCGTACAGAGAGGCCGGCGCAAGGCGCCACCCGAGCTCGAGGAGCTCACGCCGCGCGAACTCGAGGTGCTCCTCCTCATCGCCGGCGGACTGTCAAATGAGGAGATCGCTGCCAAGCTCGTCCTGAGCGAGCACACCGCGAAGACGCACGTCGCCCACATCCTCCGAAAGCTCAGCCTTCGCGACCGAACCCAGGCCGTTGTGCTCGCCTACGAGTCTGGGATCGTCGAACCCGGCGCCGGCTGAGACTGGAGTTGGAGTTGACCCGCTTTCGTTGACACCCTGACTATGGACGCGCAAGCGTCCGGAAGGGAGTCGACGTGGCAAAGGGCAAGAGCTTCGCGCCGGAGTTCCGCCAGGAGGCGGTC
>JBOHAB010000229.1:0-3927 GCA_050697655.1 Gaiellaceae bacterium | reverse complement strand
GACGAGCTCGTCGGCGACCAGCCGGTCGTGCACGAGCACGTGGCAGCGCCGGACGAGCTCGAGCCCCCGAACGGTGATCAGCCCAGGATCGCCGGGCCCAGCGCCGACGAGGGCGACGGTCATGCCGTGTGTCCTCTGACGAGCCGCTGGAAGAAGTCGCGGCGCTCCTCATACGTGGGATAGCGCTGCTTGGCCCACGGCCGCAGCGCCTCCAGCCGCTGTGCCAGCCGCGCCGTCTCGGGGCCGATCTGCGCGGCGATTCGGTCCCGCAAGAGCTGTGCGAGGGCCGGCGAGGCGCCACCGGTCGAGACGGCCACGGCGATCGGCCCCTCGCGGTGCACCGCCGGGAGGATGAAGCTGCAGAGCTCCGATACGTCGGCGACGTTGCAGAGGAGCCCGCGCGCCTCGGCATCGGCGAAGACGCGGCGGTTGAGGGACGAATCGGACGTGGCCGCAACGACGAGGAAGCGGCCGTCGAGATCGGAGGCCTCGTAGGGGCGCGGGAGCCACTCCACCCCGAGCTCGGCGACCCCGGGCACGGCCTCCGGTGCGACCACGGTCACCTGTGCCCCGCACTCCGCGACACCGCGTGCCTTCTCCAGCCCGACCTCGCCAGCGCCGACCACGAGGCAGCTGCGGCCCGCGAGGTCGAGGCAGGCCATGTAGAAACGCTTGTCGGCTCGGTCCGGCACGTCAGATCCCCACCGAGTGGATCCGCGCTCCTTGTCGGTCGACGCGCACGGACAGCTCGAGGCCGTCGGCCGCGAGCGAGAGGACATAGGCGGCCGGCCCGGCGTTCGCCAGCGAGACGGATTCGATCCCCTTGCCTTCGAGCGCCTGCAACGCTTCGGTCACTTCCCGCGCGCCCCGGGCCAGCTCGGCGCCGCGTGGGAGCTTGCGGAAGGTGAGCAGCGCCGCCTGCTCGCCGCCTGGGCCGTAGAGCGCGCGGAGGCGACCGGTGGCGAGCCCGAGCTCGAGGAGCTCCTCGAGTGCCTGCGCGCTGGCGCCCTCGACCTCGCCCTCGTCCACGTCCGCAACGAGCGCGGCCAGGCGGTCGCGGCGCCGCTCGTCCTGCACCATCGCCAGCACCGCCTGCGCCTCGGCCAGCGCCACCTCGCGCGCTTCCTCGCTCAGCCGCACGGCCGTCATTCCTCGTCCTCGCCGAGGATCGCGTGCAGCTCGTGCTCGAAGCCGCCGGTCTCGATCGCGCAATGGATGCCGCACTCCTTGGGGGCGTTGGACTCCCACCACCAGCGGCCCGCGCGCGTCGCCTCCCCCGGCTGGGTGGGCCGCGTGCAGGGCGCGCAGCCGATCGACGTGTAGCCGCGGTCGTAGAGCGGGTGGTACGGGACATCTCGCTCGCGGACGTAGTCCCAGACCTCCTCCTCGGTCCACTCGGCGAGCGGGTTCAGCTTCACGATCGCGCCGTGGTCGTGGTCGATCTCGACCTTGCGGATGTTCGTGCGCGTTGCCCACTGATCGCGGCGAAGGCCGGTGAGCCAGGCGTCGAGCCCGGCGAGGTGACGCTGCAGCGGCTGGACCTTGCGCACCTGGCAGCAGAGGAGCCGGTTCTCGACCGAGCGATAGAAGAGGTTCGGGCCGTGCGCGCGCACGAGCTTCTCGACGTGGCGCGCCTCCGGCGCCAGGATTTCCAGACGGAGCCCGGGATAGCGCTCTCGCAGCCGCTCGACCAGCTCGAACGTCTCCTCGGGGAGCCGGCCGGTGTCGACCGTGAAGACGCCGATCTCCGGATCGAGCCCGTAGGCCATGTCGAGGAGCGCGACCCCGTCGATCTGGAGCGCGGTCGAGAGCGCGATCCGCGGGGAGAAGCGCTCCAGCCCCCAGGCGAGGACGACCCCGGGCTCTTCGCCCTCGAACTCGACCGAGAGCTCGCCGGCTTCCAGCTCGTCGATCAGCTCGACCGCCATCAGGCGGCCTCCTCGACGTTCCGGCTGCGGCTGCGCGCGGGCTCGAGACCGGCGAACGCGCCGAGCTCGTCGTCGGAGTGACGGCGCGCGAAGGCGGCGAAGCCCTCGTCGGGCTGCCGCCCGTCCAGCCAGCCCTGCACGAGACCGTGGACGGCGGCGTCCAGCTCCTCGCTCGGCACGCGGCGGAAGAGCGGCCTGCCGATCGCCGCGTCGGTGCCCAGGCCTCCCCGCACGAAGATGTCGTACGCCTGCCGCCGCTGCCCGGCTTCGTCGCGCGCGGTCGTCCCCTGGAAGCCGAGGTCTGCGATCCAGTGCTGGGCGCAGGAGTGCGGGCAGCCGTCCAGCTGGAGCCCGAGCCCGCCCACCTCGTCGCCGAAGCGCTCCTCCAACCCTTCGAGCAGGCGCCCGAGGCGCGACTTCGTCTCCGTGACGGAGAAGTTGCAATGCGGCTCACCCGTGCAGGCGATCCCCTTGGCGCGGAGGCCGTTGACGGCGAGCGAGAAGCCGATCTCCTCCAGCCGAGCCACCGTCTCGGCGATTCGGGCGTCGGGGACGTTGGCGACGATGAAGTTCTGCTGGCGCGTGATCCGGACGTCCGCCCCGAGGTCCTCGGCGAGATCGGCGACGGCGGTCAGCTGGCCCGCGTTCACGAGCCCGAGGTGGACGGGGACGCCGACCGACGACAGCCCTTCCTGCTTCTGCGGCTGGATGCCGACGTGGTCGACGGGCTGCGGCAGCGGTCGAGCAGCGTAGTCCTCCAGGCGGTAGCCGAGCAGCGCCTCGACGCGCTCGCGCATCCCCTCCGGGCCGATGTCGTCGATCATGAACTTGAGGCGCGCCTTCACGCGGGAGACGCGGTAGCGCAGATCGGTCTTCCAGGCGTCGAGAATCGCGCGCAGGACCACGATCGCCTGCTCCCTCGGCACGAAGACGCCCATGTCACGAGAGAGGCGCGGCACCGAAGAGAGCCCGCCCCCGACCCGCACCGCGAACCCCTCGCGCCCGTCCAGGACCGCTCCGACGAGGGCGATGCAGTTGATCTCGGGCGCGTTGCAGGCGTGCGCGCAGGCCGAGATCGTGATCTTGTGCTTGCGCGGCAGGTCGGTGTAGTCCGGATTCCCGTAGAAGAAGTCGGCAGCCTCCTCGACCACACCGCTGGCGTCGAAAAGCTCGTCATGGGCCAGTCCCTGGAGTGGGCAGCCGGTGATGTTCCGCACCGTGTCGCCGCAGCCGCCCGCCGTCGAGAGCCCGGCCGCGTCCAAGTCGGCGAACACATCCGGCAGCGAGGCCAGCTCGAGCCAGTGCAGCTGGACGTTCTGGCGCGTGGCCAGCTCGGCGTCGGCGCGGCCGTAGCGCTGCGAGACCTCCCCGATCGCGCGCAGCCTCGCCGGCGTCAAATGGCCGCTCGGGAGCTTGATCCTGAGCATGAAGCGGCCGATCTTCGGCTTGTCGTGGTAGAGGCCCCACCACTGGAGCCGGACGATGTCCTCCTCGGGCACGGCCTCGTAGCCGGCGGCGATCAGCGCCGACAGCTCGTCGCGGATCCCGAGCGGGTCCTTCTCCCGCTTGATCCGCTCCACCGGGTTGCGCTTGAGCACCAACTCCCAGTCCGGTTCCGGCTTGGGGGTACGGGCAACGCTCGCGGTGTCGGCCATCGCGCTCCTACGGTTCCGGGCTGGGCGAGGGGAGCGCGCTAGGCCGTGGCGGCAGGACACATCGTCCCGCCAGCCCCCGGACGCATGCCCATTCCGACACGAAGCTCGTCGGAAGGCGTGCGCGCGCTCATCGTGTCAGCACGCTAGCAGCGATGCTTCAGAAAGTAAAGCCCTTTACGAAATGAATCAGATCGGTCCGCAACCCTTTCCCGCCGCCGCTAGACGATTGATTCCGAAGTCGTAGGGACCAACGGCGAGGCGCCGAAGTCGGCGGTGCTCATGCACCGTCGACCAAGGAGGCCGTAGTGTCCGCCGACCTCGACGCCTTGCTGACGCACGTTTAC
>JBOHAB010000228.1:0-3941 GCA_050697655.1 Gaiellaceae bacterium | reverse complement strand
CCGCGAGCGCCTGGGCGCCCGCGCCTTCACTGTCTATCTCGACGTCGGCGTCGAGACGGCCTGGGAGCGCGTCAGCGGCTCGGACCGGCCGCTCGCCCAGCGCGAGGGCGACTTCCGGAAGCTGTACGAGTCCAGGCAGGAGCTCTATGCGGCCGCCGCGGACGCCGTGGCGCAGGACGCGGACGACGTGCTCCTGGCGTCGCTCGCCGTCCGTTTCCGCGGAGTCGTCTCGCCGCGTGCCCCTGTCGTCTTCGCGGACGCGCGGGTCCTCGAGCTGCACGCGTCTCCGGTCGAAGGGCCGGTCCACACCCTGCCGCCGGGCGAATCGGCCAAGACGCTCGCGGTCGTCGAGAGGCTCTGGCGCGAGCTCGCCATCGGCCGCGACGGGACGATCGTCGCCTTCGGCGGCGGCTCGACGACCGACGTCGCGGGCTTCGTCGCCGCCACGTACCTCCGCGGCGTGCCGTGGATCGCTATACCGACCACGCTCACCGGCCAAGTCGACGCGGCTATCGGCGGGAAGACCGGGATCAACACGGCCGAGGCGAAGAACCTCGCGGGCGCCTTCCACTTCCCCGAGTCGGTCGTCATCGACCCGGCGTTTCTCTCCACACTCCCGGACAAAGAGCGTCGCGCCGGCATGGCCGAGGTCGTGAAGACGGGCCTCCTGGCCGATCGCCCTGTCTGGGAGCTCCCGGAGGAGAAGATGATCCGCGCCTGCGCCGCCTACAAGGCAGGCGTCGTCCTCTCCGACCCGTATGAGACCGAGGGGCGGCGCGCCTGGCTCAACCTCGGGCACACGTTCGCGCACGCGCTCGAGGCCGGCTCGGGCTATCGCGTCTCCCACGGCGAGGCGGTGGCGCTGGGGCTGCTCGCCGCGCTCCGGCTCTCAGGACAGCCGACCGAGGCGGTGGAGGAGATTCTCCGGCCGGAGCCGGTCGAGGCCGACCTGGACACCGCCTGGGCAGCGCTCAAGCGCGACAAGAAGGGCGAGGGCGTCTTCGTTCTCCTCGAGGCGCCCGGGAAGCCGGTCGTGACCGCGGTGCCGGACGGGGAGGCCCGCGCCGCTTTGGCCTCACTTCTCCGGCAGTAGACTCGGCGCGTGCAGGTGGCCGTCATCAACGGAGTCAATCTCGACGTTCTCGCCGACCGGGATCCGCAGCTGTACGGGGGCCTCGGCCTCAACGAGCTGGAGACGCGCATCTACGGCTGGGCCCGTGAGCTCGGCTTCACGGCCCGCTGCTTCCAGACGAACCACGAAGGACAGTTCGTCGAGTGGTGCCACGACACGCGTACGTGGGCGTCGGGCGTGATCGTGAACCCGGGAGCCTGGTCGCACTACAGCTACGCCATCCGCGATGCGCTCGAGCTCTGCTCCGCGCCCGTCGTGGAGGTGCACCTGTCGGACATCGAGAAGCGCGAGGAGTGGCGCCGGCACTCGGTCCTGGCCGACGTCGTCACACACCGCATCGTCGGCAAAGGGCCCGAGGGGTACCGTGAGGCGCTCGCGTACCTGAAGGAGCGTGTGTGAACGCTCGCCTCGAGCGGCTGTGCGCGGAGACGGAGGAGCTCGGGGCCGGGGCCTTCCTCGTCACCAGGCCCGTCAACGTCCGCTACCTCAGCGGGTTCGACAGCTCGAACGCAGCGCTCGTCGTCGGCCGCGACCGCGTCGTCCTGGCCACGGACGGACGCTACGTCGAAGCGGCCCGGGGCCTCGAGGGCGTCGAGGCCGTCCAGGCCGAGCGTGACCTGCTCGCGTGGCTGGGCGCGCGGCTCGAAGAGCTCGCCGAGGCGCCGGTCGCCTTCGAGGCCGACCACGTCACGGTCGCCGGACACGACTCACTCTCCCGCGACGGGATCGGGCTCCTGCCCACGACCGGGCTCGTGGCGGGTCTGCGCGCGGTCAAGGACGAGGACGAGCTGGCGGCGATCCGCCGCGCGGCCCGCGTCACCGATGCCGCGTACGAGCGGCTTGCCCGGGAGCGGCTCGTCGGCCGCACCGAGGCCGAAGTCGCCTGGTGGCTGGAGCAGGTGCTTCACGACGAGGGAGCCGACGCGCTCGCGTTCCCGGTGATCGTCGCCTCGGGACCGAATTCAGCGCTGCCCCATCATCATCCCGGCGATCGGAAGATCGGCGTGGGGGAGACCGTGATCGTCGACGCCGGCGCCGAGGTTCGCGGGTACTGCTCGGACTGCACCCGCACCTTCGCCACGGGCCCCCTTCCCGACGCCCTGCGGCGCGCGTACGCGCTGTGCCACTCCGCGCAGGAGAGTGCTCGCGTGGCCGTGCGCGCGGGTGCCGGCGGGTCCGACCTCGATGCGATCGCGCGGAACCGCATCGAGGAGTCGGGCCTAGCGCCCGTCCTTCACGGGCTCGGGCACGGGGTGGGCCTCGAGGTGCACGAGCAGCCGGTTCTGCGGCCGGAGTCGCCCGACACGCTGGTCGGGGGGAACGTCGTCACCGTCGAGCCCGGCGTCTACCTGGCGGGGGAGGGCGGCATCCGCATCGAGGACCTCGTCGTCGTCGGCGACGGCGGGCCGGAGGTGCTCTCCAGCTTCACCAGAGACCTGCTCACGCTCAACTAGAATCATCCGGCTGTGGCAGAGACGGTCTCCACGAACCAGTTCAAGAACGGCATGCACGTAGAGCTCGACGGGCAGGTCTGGCGCATCGTCGAGTTCCAGCACGTGAAGCCGGGCAAGGGTGGCGCGTTCGTGCGCACGAAGCTGAAGAGCATCGGCTCGGGCGCGGTCGTCGACAAGACGTTCCGCGCCGGCGAGAAGATGCCGCGCATCCGCACGGAGACGAAGAACGTCCAGTACCTCTATGACGCCGGGGACGAGGTCGTCTTCATGGACGAGGGCACGTTCGAGCAGCTGTCGCTCCCGCGCGGCGACGTCGAGGAGGAGCTCGACTTCCTCCAGCCTTCGGCGACGGTGCAGCTCCTGACCGTGGACGGCCGGCCGGCAGGGGTTCAGCTTCCGGCCTCGGTCGAGCTCGGCGTCACCGAGACCGAGCCGGGAATTCGCGGCGATACCGTCTCCAACGTGACCAAGCCGGCGACGCTCGAGACCGGCGCCGTCGTCCAGGTCCCGCTCTTCGTCAACGTCGGCGATCGCATCAAGGTCGACACGCGCGAGCGCCGCTACATCTCCCGCGCGTAAAGAGACTGCGATGCCGCAGCTCGTCGACACGACGATCCGGCTTCTCTCGCAGGAGCCGCTCGCCGACCGCGTCTCCGCCGCCGGGCTCTACGAGCTCGCCGCCGAGCTGGACAAGGCAGGGTTTGCGTGCCTGGAGATCTCGGGCGGCGGCTGCTTCGACAGCGCCGTCAGGCGCGGTGTCGAGAGCCCGTGGGAGCGCATCCGCTCGATCCGGGCACGGTGCTCCACTCCGCTGGGGATGGCGCTGCGCGGGAGATTCCTCGTCGGCTCGCGGCCGGTCTCCGCCGATCTCGTGCGTCGCTTCGTTGCGAGCGCCGCGGGGAGCGGCATCGACGTCTTCCGCCTGCATGATCCGCTGAACGACCTGGCGAACCTCCGCGAGGCCGCCGACGCGATCTGCGACGCAGGCAAGGAGCTGTCGGTCGGCCTCGTGCACAGCCCGGGCCCCGCCGGCGAGACGGACATCCTGCTCGAGCGCGCGCACGAGCTTCCCGAGCTGGGCGCCTCGCGCGTGCTCATCCACGATCCGGCCAGCTCGCTCGATCCTGCGAAGGCGCGTGAGCTCGTCGAGCGCGTAGGCGAGGCGAGCGGGCTCCCGGTGGGCCTCCACTGCCAGGGTGCCGGCGGTGTCGGGCTGGCCGCGGCGATCGAGGCAGTGCGGGCGGGGGCGGAGCGGATCGCCGTCGCGCTCTATCCGATCGCCCTCTCCCTCCATCGCGTCTCGGCGGAGGCCTTGACGAAGTCGCTCGCCGGCGTCGAGCTCGCCACCGGTGTCG
>JBOHAB010000227.1:0-4023 GCA_050697655.1 Gaiellaceae bacterium | reverse complement strand
GGACTCGCCGGGGGCGGTGTCTTCGTCGTCAAGCTGCTTCGTGCCGACGACGCTGCCGAGCACGAGGGCGACGAGCACGAAAGCGAGCCAGCCGAGGATGGCGGTCTTCCGGTGGGTAGCGCTCCAGCGGCCCATGCGGGCCGCGAGGTTTCGGGACTTGGCGAGGGGGGTCATGACGTCTCCTTGGGCTGCTCAGGTTGCGTTGCCCCAGGCTCGCAGCCCAGACGTCAAGCGGGAATGAGGCCACCCGGCGTCTTCGGGTCGTGCTAACGCGAAGCGGCCCTAGGCGGCTAGCGCGAGGTCGTCGACGGCGGCGACGACCGGCTCCGCAAGCTCCAGCGCCGCCTTCGGCTCCGTGTGAGTCGACGCGCGCAGGAAGGGCAGCGAGAGCAGGATCGGGGCGCCGATCGCGACCCACATGGCCCCGTAGCCGTTGGTGGCGGGGAAGACCGGCGCGAGCACGTCGATGGCGACGCCGACCACGATCGGCCCGAGGACGGCGCCGAGCGCGCGCGAGAAGCCGAAGAGACCGGAGAGAGCGCCCTCGGCGCCGGCGGGCGTCATGCCCGCCAGGATCCCGTAGGGCAGGGTCATGACGACGGCGCCGGCCAGGGCGATGACCGGCAGGCCGATCAGGAACGAGTCGAGGGACGAGAGCCCGGCCCCGACGAGCAGGCCGACGCCGTAGACCCAGATCGAGACGCGCATGAGGCGGTGGATGCCCACCGCGTCCGCGAGGCGGCCCGCGCCGAACGAGGCGATCACGTAGGCGCCCGCGACGATGCCGATCACGGCGGAGGCGGTGCCGACGGATTCGCCGAGGCCTTTGACGACGAAGAGGACGATGAACGTCTTCAGCCCCATGAAGGAAAGCTCCCAGAGCGCGTTGGCGGCCACGAAGGCGCGCACGTCGGGGCGCTCCCGGACGAGCCGCAGGACGCCGGGGCTCGGAAGAGCCGGCCTGGTCGGAACCGGCACCATGCGGTCTCGGCCGTTGACCTCACGCACCAGCACGACCGTGGCGAGCACGGCCGCGCCGGCGGCGAGCACGAACGGAAGCGGAGTCCAGACCGAGAGCAGGAGCCCGCCGACGACGAGCGCGACGCCGAGACCGACGCCGCGCATGACGCCCTGCCAACCCTGGGCGCGACCCCGATGGGAGGCGGGGACGAGCTCGGCGAACAGCGCCTGGTACGGCGGGTAGTAGATGTGGTAGCCGACGAAGAAGAGCGAGACGAGCGCGACCGTCTCCGCATAACCGTTCGCGAAGGGGAGGATCACGAGCGGCGCGACGAGGAGCGGCACGCCGATCAACGCGTACGGAAGCCGCCGTCCCAGCCGGCTCCGAGTGCGGTCGGAGAGCGAGCCGATCAGGATCGGTAGGAAGAGGGCGAAGGCCCCTTCCGCGCCGACGGCCAGCCCGATCGCCCCCGCCGACGAGGTCGCCTCGCCCAAGAGGAGCGGCGCATAGGTCGTCAGGACGCTGATCCCGAGCGCGAGCGCGAACGTCGGCAGCGCCAGCGCCCCTAGCGAGAGGCCGATGCGCGGCGCCGGCTGCACGGGTTACCCCGTAGTCGCCCAGCGCACGCCGCGCACGGTCCAGCCGCCCAGCGCCAGGAGCAGGATTCCGAAGATGACCGCGCCGATGAACAGTGTCTGCTTCATCTCGCCACTCTCCCTCCTCGGCTACAGGACGGGAATGGGGCCAGCTTCCTTCCCTCGGTGCGGCTATCCACACCTACGCGAAGGGAGGGAAACCGGCGGCTACTGCTGCAGGTAGGTCAGCACCGCGAGCACGCGCCGGTGGTCCTCGGGCGCATGCGGGAGCCTGAGCTTCCCGAAGATGCTGGTCACGTGCTTCTCGACCGCGCGCTCGGTGACGACGAGCTGGTCGGCAATGCCCTGGTTGGAGCGGCCCTGCGCCATGTGCTCGAGCACCTCACGCTCGCGCGGCGTCAGCTGGTCGATCGGGTCGTCGCGACGCCGCCGGCCCACGAGCTGCGAGACGATCGCCGGGTCGAGCGCCGAGCCGCCCTCCCCCACCCGCCGGACGGCGGCGGCGAACTCGCTCACGTCGGAGACACGGTCCTTGAGCAGGTAGCCGACGCCCTCGGCGCTCTCGGCCAGGAGCTCCATCGCGTAGCTCGGCTCCACGTACTGGGAGAGGACGAGCACGCCGATGTCGGGGTAGGCCTCGCGGATCTCCTGCGCCGCCTTCAGGCCCTCATCGGTGTGCGTCGGCGGCATGCGGATGTCGACGATGACGACGTTGGGCGAGTAGCTCCGGACCTTGAGCATCAGGTCCTGGGCGGTGCCCGTCTGGGCGACGATCTCGAAGCCCTGCTCCTCGAGCAACCGGGCGACGCCCTCCCGAAGGAGGACCGAGTCCTCGGCGAGGACTACCCGCACGGGATCTCCACCCGGATGCGTGTCCCCTGCCCCGGCGGGCTCTCGACTTCGAGGCGTCCGTCGAGCGCCTCGATACGGTCGACGAGCCCGCGTAGGCCCGAGCCCTTGGCCGGGTCGGCCCCGCCGACGCCGTCGTCGACGATCTCGACGAGCGCGTGTCCGTTCACCGACGCGATGCTAACGGCGACCGAGGATGCTTCGGCGTACTTGGCCACATTCGCGAGCGCCTCGGAAACGACGTAGTACGCAGCCGCCTCGATCGGCTCCGGCAGGCGGGCCTCGGGGATCTCGATCTCGACAGGGAGCGGGGTGCGGGAGACGAGCGCCTCCAGCGCGGCGCCGAGGCCACGGTCGGAGAGCACTGCCGGGTGAATCCCGCGCGCGAGCTCGCGGAGCTCCTCGAGCGCCTGCGCCAGCTCGTCCGAGGCCTGGCCGAGGAGGCGGTCAGCCTGCTCGGGGTCGTCCTCGACGCGCGCCTGGGCGAGGCGGAGCATGAGCGAGAGCGAGACGAGCCGCTGCTGCGCGCCGTCGTGCAGGTTGCGCTCGAGTCGGCGCCGCTCGACGTCGCTGGCTTCGACCAGTCGCGCCCGCGAGCGCCGCAGCTCGTACTCGTGGAGCTTCCGCTCCGTGATGTCCGTGCCGGAGATGAGCAGGCGCGGCTGGTCTTTGTCGTACCGAAGCGGCGTGGTCGACCACGTCACCTGCCGGCGGTCGCCGGCGACGGTGATCCAGGTGCTCTCGAGCTCGACGCGCCCGCCTCCGGCGCTGACGTTCCCCATCGCGCGACGCACCGCCTCGCGCTCGTCGGGCGCGATGAAGACGTCCCAGAACGCTTCGCCGCGGACGAGGTCGTCGTCGGGCCTGCCCGAAAGCCGCTCGAGCGACGTGTTGAAACGGATGATGTCGCCCTCCGGCGTCGTCAGGCAGAGCAAGCTGGGCGCCGAGTCGACGACGGTGCTGATGAAGTCTCGCTCCTGCTCGAGATCTCGGTGGCGCTGCTGCAACTCGGCGTGCAGGTGGGCGAGCTCGACCTGCGCCCGGTTCCGCGCGGTGAACTCTCGCACGATCAGCACCGCCTCGTCGCCAGCCTTGACGATGCGGGCCTCGAAGTCTCGAGGCACGCCGTCGAGCTCGAGCGTGTAGTCGCCGGTGACGACCTCGCCGGTGTCGATCGCCCGCCGGATGCCGCCGACGAGCTGGTCGGCGACGTCCGGGGGCAGGATCTCGTGCGCCTTCGCGCCGATCAGCTGCTCGGGCGGCACGGCGAGGTCCTCCGGCTTGCCCTTGTACTCGAGGTACTCGCCGTCTCGGCTCATCCTGAAGATGAGATCCGGAAAGGCGTCGAGGAGCGCCTGGATGCTTGTCTGCGCCTTGCGGAGAGCGACGAGCCTGCGCTCGTTCTCGAGCGCGAGCGCGGCCGCGGCGGCCGCCGCCTCGACGAACAGCGGGTCTTCCTCCAGCGAACGATGGTGAATGATCGCCGCCACCGGGCGGCCGTCGCGCTCGACGATGGTGGCGAGCCGCTCCCCGCGCCCTTCGGGAAGCTCGACCGGGCTCCCGTCCAGGTCGGCGAAGGACGCGGTCTCGGGTATCCAGTACGCGAGGCGCAACGCG
>JBOHAB010000226.1:0-4072 GCA_050697655.1 Gaiellaceae bacterium | reverse complement strand
GGGATGGATGGGTCGGGACAAGCGCGCGCAGAACGCGCGCGGTGGAGATCAGATGAGGTGGGTCAGCGAGTGACCGCGCGTCGGTAGCGCCAGACGGAGAGCGCTCCGAAGACGACGATGATGCCCAGGCACCAGAGAACCGAGAGCCAGATGTCGTTGCCGGCTGGCGTGCCCAGGAAAAGGGCCCGGATGGCGTCGACCATGGTTGTGACCGGGTTGTGCTCGGCGACGGGCTGCAACCAGCCCGGCATCGAATCGACCGGCACGAAGGCCGAGGAGACGAAGGTCAGCGGGAAGATGATTGTGAAGCCGAAGGCGTTCGCGGCCTCGGGCGAGGACGACACCAGCCCGATGAACGCGAAGACCCAGGAGAAGGCGTAGCCGATCAGAAGCGAGAGCGCGATTCCGGCGACCACCTCCGGGGCGCTGGTCGAGAACCGAAATCCGACCGCGATCCCTACGCCCAGCATGACCACGAGCTGCACCACGTTGGTGGCGACGTCGGCGAGGGTGCGGCCCGTCAGAACGGCCGCGCGGGACATCGGCAGCGACCGGAAGCGGTCGATCAGCCCCTTCTTCAGGTCCTCGGACAGCCCGAGCGCAGTCACGAACCCGCCGAAGGCCATCGACTGGACGATGATCCCCGGCACGAGGAAATCGACGTAGTCGAAGCCTGGCGTCACGATCGCGCCGCCGAGGACGTACACGAACAGGAGAACGAACATCAGCGGCTGGATCGTGAAACCGACCAAAAGGTCGGGCTGGCGGGGGATGCGAAGGAAGCTGCGCTTGGCAAGCACGAGCGTGTCCGAGACGGCGTGGGAAAGGGCGGTCATTCCGTGGTCTCGTCCTCCGCCACGTGCCCGGTCAGCCTGAGGAAGACATCGTCGAGGGTCGGGCGGCGAACGGCCACGTCCTCGACGCCGATTTCCGCGAGGTCGAGCCTTCTGACCGCCTCGGCGATCGCACCACGCCGATCCTGGAGGGGCAGCCGGAGCACGCCGTCTTCGAGCCAAGCGTGACCGTTCCCGAGCGACCTCAGCGCAGAGAGGGCGGGCTCGCATTGGGAAGGATCGTCCAGGCGGACTTCGAGACGGTCGCCGCCGACCTGGGCCTTCAGCCGGTCAGGCGTCCCCTCGGCGATCAGGCGGCCGTGGTCGATGACGGCGATCTGATGGGCGAGACGGTCGGCCTCGTCGAGGTACTGCGTGGTCAGGAGAACGGTGGTGCCGTCGGCGACGAGCGCTTCGATCACCTCCCAGAGGGAGAGGCGGCTGCGCAGGTCGAGCCCCGTCGTCGGCTCGTCGAGGAAGATGACGGGCGGGCGGGCGACGAGCGCGCCGGCAAGGTCGAGGCGCCGGCGCATGCCGCCGGAGTACGTCTTCACGAAGCGCTCGCCCGCGTCACTCAGATCGAAGGCGGCGAGAAGCTCGCGCGCCCGTGCACGAGAGGCAGCCCTTCCGAGGTGATAGAGGCGGCCGAACATCTCGAGGTTCTCGAACCCCGTCAGGTTCTCGTCCACGGCGGCGTACTGGCCCGCGAGGCCGATGCGCTCCCGCAGGCTCGCCGCGTCGCGCACGACATCGAGGCCGGCGACCCGCGCGGAGCCGCTGTCGGGGAGAAGCAGCGTGGTGAGGATGCGCACGGCGGTGGTCTTGCCGGCTCCGTTCGGGCCAAGCAGCCCCAGGATGCTTCCCGCTTGGGCGCGGAGATCTACATCGTCGAGCGCGACCACGTCACCGTAGCGCTTGCACAATCCAGCGGTCTCGATGGCGATGTCCGCCGCCACGGCCCTCACGCTACCGAACCTGCCCGCGGGGATGTCTGAGTTGTCCGAGCCACTCGCCTACCCTTCGTCCCTGGATCGCCTTCCTCCGGTGTGCACTCCCGGCCGGAGGCGTCCTGCGTGGAGGGGCTTTGGAGCCGGCCGCTCGACGTTGCTGCCGAAAATTCGGACGCTAAAGCAGAAGGCCGTATTTCGGTGCGCATTTCCGGCGCGGAGCGCCGAGGGGCTTTCTCTCTCATGCGGGGCCTCGATGTCGAACTAGCGTGTCTCCAAGACGAGCATCACCTCTCACTGTCGGTTCCTCGGCCGCCTCCGAAACGACGAAGGCGACCCGTTGGGTCGCCCTCGAGAGAGTTGCTATGCCGCTAGTTTCCTAGCGCATACACCTCGCAGCGAGGGCGTGATCCCGGCCGGTCAGGCTTCCGTCGACCGCTCCCTGGGACCAGGGCGCGATCGATCCGGCCCGTGCGGCCTTGGAAGGGAACGCAGGCGTGGTCATCGCGTTCATAAGGTCTCCAAAGGTCGATCGAAGGCGCAGGATAGCGCACACGATGTCGGAATGCAAAAAATCCAGAGATGGATCCTGCGGGAAACCGACGCGCGGCGCAGGTAATTCACCGCGGCAATTATTCGGCGCACGCAAATCCGACACCATTCTGGGTACCCTTGAGCCGTGGCCGACTTCGGCTCCTGGGAGCTCGTGAAACGTATGCCGGACCCGCGGCTCGGCACGCACGTCCGAGACTACTGCGGCTACGTCGAGCACGGGCCGACGCCGCTGGCCCGGCGGGAGCTGCCGTCCGGCGAGGTCGTCCTCGTGCTCGGCTTCGGGCCGAGCATCCGCGTCGACGGCCGGCGGCGCAGCTCCTTCGTCGCGGGCCTCCACGGCACGCCTGCGCTCACGGAGCACGACGGCATCCAGGAGGGCCTGCAGGTGAACCTGACGCCGCTCGGCGCGTACCGACTCTTCGGGCCGCCGACACCCGGAGCCCCCGGGCAGGTCGTCGACCTCGAGGACCTGCTCGGCAGGCAAGGAGCCGACCTCGTCGAGCAGCTCTACGAGGCACGGGAATGGGAGGCCCGGTTCGCGCTCCTCGACGCGGCGATCGCCCGCCGGCTGGAGGAACGAGCGCCCGCATCGCCCGACGTCGCGTGGGCCTGGCGCCGACTGACGGAGACGGAAGGACGACTGCCGATCGCAACCGTCACGGCTGAGCTCGGCTGCAGCCGCCGCCACCTGACGACGCGCTTCCGCGAGCAGATCGGCCTCGCGCCCAAGACGTTCGCGCGGATCCTGCGCTTCGACCGCGCCGTCCGCCGGCTCGGGAAGGACGGCAACGGGAGTCTCGCCGAGATCGCCCACGACTGCGGCTACTACGACCAGTCGCACTTCAACCGGGACTTTCGCGACTTTGCGGGCCTGACCCCCACCGAGCTCGTCGCGCGCGAGCTGCCCGGCGGCCGCGACCTTTCTGGGTAACTAGGTCACATTCGTCCAAGACGGCGGCGGGGGACGCTCCTAGCCTGGTGCGAAACGAGGAGAGGAGCAATCATGGCCCAGGCACCGACCTTCTACCCGATCGTGTCCTACCGGGACGCGCAGGCAGCCCTCTCATGGCTCCAAGAGGCTTTCGGCTTCGAGAGCCTCTTCGCCACCCCCGGACCGGACGGCACGATTGCCCACGCGGAGCTGAGCTTCGACACCGGCGTCGTGATGGTGAACACGGCGCGGGCCGCAGGAGAGCAGACACCGGACTGGCGCGACGCCACCCAGTCCGTCTACGTGGCCGTCGAAGACGCCGATGCCCACTGCGAGCGCGCACGGGCTGCCGGAGCCGAGATCACGCGCGAGCTCGAGAACACGGAGTACGGCTCGCGCGAGTACTCGGCCCGCGACCTGGAGGGACACCACTGGCACTTCGGAACGTACCGGCCGGCGCCGGCCGGCACGACCTAACGACGGCGAAGGACGTCCTCCGCAGCGCGTAGACCGCTGCGGAGGGCGCCCTCCATCAGCCCGTGCCAGTCGCCCGCCGTGTGCTCGCCGGCGAACGCCAGCGGCCCGACCGGGCGCGCCAGCTCGTCGGCGTCGACCGGCGAGGAGCGGGACCGAGCCGAATAGGCACCCTGCGTCCACGGGTCGTCGTGCCAGGTAGTCACCAGCGGCTCGGCGGAGTCGAGCTGGAGCTCGGGACGCAGCGCGGAGACTGCCCCGAGCCATGTTGCCGGCCCGGCCCACACGCGCAGCCGCTCGAGCGCGTCCGGCGTTCCGGCGAAGGACGCGAG
>JBOHAB010000225.1:0-4123 GCA_050697655.1 Gaiellaceae bacterium | reverse complement strand
GATCATGCCGGCGCGGCCGCAGCCGATTGCCGTGCCGTACGCGAGAGCGAGTTCCAGGGCGTGCCCGCTCGAGTCCTGCGCCACGGCCACGAGGCCCGGCGTTCCCGCGCCCGCCTCGAAGAGCTGGCGAACGCGGTGCCCCGGTCCCTTGGGAGCGACCATGATCACGTCGTGGCCCGGCTCGGGTCGGATCTGGCCGAAGTGGACCGTGAAGCCGTGGGCGAAGAGGACGGCCGCATCCTGGTCGAGGCTCGGGGCGACGTGGCGCTCGTAGACGTCCTTCTGGACGTGGTCGGGGAGGAGGACGGCGACGAGCTGCGCGCCCCCAACGGCGTCGGCAAAGGGCGTGACGGCGAGCCCGGCGTCCTCGGCGTCTGCCCAGGACAAGCTCCCGTCGCGGAGCCCGACCTCGACGTCGACGCCCGAGTCGCGCAGGTTGAGCGCGTGCGCGTGTCCCTGGCTCCCGTAGCCGAGCACGGCCACCTTGCCGGAGAGGAGGTCGAGGTTGCCTTCGCGATGGACGGTGGCCATGGGGGAGTCCTTTCTCTATCGAAGTACGTGCTGACGGCGGGGGGTGCGGTTGGTTGCTGCCCGGGCAAGCCCGATTCGGCCGGTGCGGGCGAGCTCGATCACGCCGTGCGGTCGCAAGAGCTCCTCGAAGGACTCGAGCTGCTCCGGCGTCCCCACGACCTCGAAGACCATGGAGTCCCTGCCGAGGTCGGCGACGCGTGCATCGAACACTTCGGCGAGGGCGATCAGGTCGGCGCGGCCGGCCGGATCGGCCGACACGCGGACGAGGGCGAGCTCGCGCTCGACCGCCTCGCCGGCCTGAAGCGTCGAGACGCGGAGGACGTTCACGAGCTTGTGCATCTGCTTCTCGATCTGCTCGAGGAGATCGGCCGGACAGTCGACCGTGAGCACGATCCGCGAGACGTCGTGGCGCTCGGTGGGCCCGACGGCGAGGCTCTCGATGTTGAAGCCGCGCCGCGCGAACATGTTCGAGACGCGCGCAAGCGCACCGGGCCTGTTCTCGACGAGGACGGAGATCGTGTGAGTCACGCTTGGACCGTTTCTCCCTCGGGGAACTCGATCACGTCGGTGGCGGCGGCCCCCGCCGGAATCATCGGGAAGCACTTCTCCTCGGGATCGCAGCGGGCGTCGACGACGGCGGTGCGGCCGCAGTCGAGCGCGTCGGCGAGGACGCTCTCGAGGTCGTCCTCCGACTCGACTGTGAAGCCGGCCGCGCCGTAGGCCTCAGCGAGCCGGGCGTAGTCGGGCACCTGGTGGGTGAGGTGCGTCTGGGAGAAACGATTTGCGTAGAACATCTCCTGCCACTGGCGCACCATCCCGAGCCAGCCGTTGTTGACGATGACGACGACGATCGGGAGGCCTTCGAGCACCGACGTGGCCACCTCCTGCGAGGTCATCTGGAAGCAGCCGTCGCCGTCGATGCAGACGACGGTCGCGTCGGGCCGGGCGGCCTTCGCGCCGACGGCTGCGGGAAGGCCGTAGCCCATCGTCCCGAGGCCGCCGGAGGTGATGAAGGTGCGCGGCCGGTCACAGACGAGGTACTGCATCGCCCACATCTGGTGCTGGCCGACGCCCGTGGTCCAGACGACGTCGCGACCTGTCGTCAGGTCGCGGAGCCCTTCCACAACCGCTTGCGGCTTCAGGTACTCGCCCTCATGCGCGTAGCGGTAGGGGAATTCCTCCCGCCACTCGTCCAGCTGGCGACGCCAGGCGCTCGGGCCCGGGAAGCCGGGCTCGCCTTGGGCCCGGAGCGCTCGGGTCAGCTCGGCCAGGGCGAGCTTCAAGGGGCCGGTGACCGGGATGTCTGCGTGGCGAAGCTTCCCGATCTCCGCAGCGTCGATGTCGAAGTGGATCACCTTCGCCCCGGGCGCGAAAGCCGACAGCTTGCCGGTGACCCGGTCGTCGAAGCGCGCTCCGACTGCGACGATCAGGTCGGCCTCGTTCAGCCCCCAGTTCGCCCACTTCGAGCCGTGCATGCCGGGCGAGCCGTACGAGAGCGGGTGCGACTCGGCGAACGCGCCCTTCGCCATCAGCGTCGTGATCACCGGGATGCCGCCGGCCTCCGCGAGCTCGAGCAGCTCGTCCGTCGCGTCCCCGTTGACCACTCCGCCGCCGACGTACAAGACAGGTCGGGAGGCGGCGAGCAGGGCTCTCGCCGCCTCGCGAACCTGTCGCGGGTGGACACTGGCAGGTGGTCTCCACCCAGGGAGATCGACTCGATGGGGGTAGGTGAAGTCGATCTCCGCCTCCTGCACGTCCTTGGCGACGTCCACGAGGACCGGCCCAGAACGGCCGGTTCGGGCGATATGGAAAGCCGCCTTGAGGACGTGCGGGAGTTCTTCAACGTCCTGCACGAGCCACGAGTGCTTGACGATAGGAAGCGTGATGCCGGTTGCGTCCGTCTCCTGGAACGCGTCAGTTCCGATCAGGCTCGTCCGCACCTGTCCGGTGATGCAGACGAGCGGGGTCGAGTCCATCCAGGCGTCGGCGATCGGCGTCACCAGGTTCGTGACGCCGGGGCCAGAGGTCGCGAGCGCGACCCCGACCTTGCCGGAGGCCCGGGCGTAGCCCTCCGCCATGTGGCCCGCTCCCTGTTCGTGGCGGGCGAGGACGTGCCGCACGGAGGTGCCGCGGGCGAACGCGTCGTAGAGCGGCAGGATCGCGCCGCCCGGGATGCCGAAGGCGACGTCGACGCCCTCGGCCTCGAGCGAGCGAAGGATGGCGTCGGAGCCGAGCATCCTCACGCGGCCGCTCCCGCGAACTCGGTGTCCCGGCGGGCGGCAGGCAGCGACGCGAGCAAGGCGTCCATGAACTCCCTCGTCGTTGCTCCAGCGCCCGACGAGAGCATGTCCGGCGTGCGGACGCCGGTTTCCAGCGTCTCGAGCACGCCACGCTCGAGCGTGCGGGCAGCGCTTCGCTCGCCCAGGCCCTCGCCCAGCATCAGCGCCGCGGCCAGGAGCATCGCGCTCGGATTGGCGACACCCTGGCCGGCGATCTCGAGCGCGGAGCCGTGGGTCGGCCCGAACATTCCCTTCCCGTCGGCCCCGACCCGCCCCGACGCGACCATGCGCGTTCCCGCGTGGGCGAACGCCGCGGTGCTCGCCAGCGCCTCGGCGAATGGCTGCTCGCTCGCGATCACGTCGAAGCCGGCCGGCTCGCGCAGGAGCCCGGTGACGACTGTCTCGAACGACTGCTGCTCGACGACCACGCCGTCCCAGCGCTCCCCGGCGGCCGCGAGCGCCTCGCGCCAGCGATCGCTCGTTCCGACCGAGGTCAGGCGCGCCCGGAGGCTGAAGGCAAGCCGGAAGGCGCTTTCGACGGCTAGCTCGACGGCGTCCTCCGGCAGCGGGCTGACGACGGCGAGCTCGCTCCCGCGGGCGCACACGCGCGTGATCCGCCAGCGGAGGTCGAGCTCGGCCTTCAGGACTTCGAGGGCGGGCTCCCGGGTCGCCGCCACGAGCATCGCGTCGGCCTCCGCACACGCGGACCGGGTCACCTGCGGGAGCGGATGGCCGAGCCGGCGCACCGCGTCGCCGCCGAAGGGCACGTGTACCTCCTCGACCTGGAAGCCGTGCATGCCGGAGACGACCGCGAGCGCGCGGCTCGCCTCGGCCGTCACCTCGGGCCCGATGCCGTCGCCCGACAGGCAGGAGACCGTGTAGCGCTTCTTCCTCATCGCACGCTCACCTGCTCGAACACGTCGCCGAGCGTCACGTGCTTGCGGGAGTCGGCCAGCTCCTTGAAGCGCGCGAACGCCTCGTTTATCTCGGCGCGCTCGAGCTCGAAGCCGGCCTCGGCACAGGCCCGCGCGAACGCATGGCGGCCCGAATGCTTGCCGAGCGGGAGCGACATCTCGAGGCCCAGCTCGGCCGGATCCATGATCTGGTACGTCTGCGCGTCCTTGAGCATCCCGTCCTGGTGGATGCCGGCCTCGTGCGCGAACGCGCTCGCGCCGACGATCGCCTTATTGCGCTGGAGGCGGTAGCCGGTGAGCTCCTCGACGAGCCGCGAGGAGCGGCCGATCTCGCGGAGGTTCACACCCGTTTCGGCGCCGAGCGCCTGGCTGCGGACGCGGAGGGCCATCACGACCTCC
>JBOHAB010000224.1:0-4202 GCA_050697655.1 Gaiellaceae bacterium | reverse complement strand
GCACCGACCGCGCACGAACGGCAAGGTCGAGCGCTTCCACCAGACGATGGCCCGCGAGTGGGCGTACGGGCTCGTCTACCGCTCACATCGCGAGCGCGGGCGAGCCCTGCCACACTGGCTCGACCACAACAACCACGCGCGGCCGCACAGCTCGCTCGGAGGCAAGCCCCCGATCAGCCGCGTTCACAACGTCTGTGGGTAGGACAAATAGTCAGCAGGGCACATATGCATCCCGATGCATCGGCGTGCTGGATTCTCCTCTGGCTGTGCATCGCCTCCGCCGGCGGGCAGCATTTCTCTGCCAGTAGCCTTACGCTCGCCGCTGATGTGTCAGTTGGCACATGGACGTAAATGTGTCATTATTGACTTGGCGTTCCAGGAGGCGGCCGTGTTCGGCAAGAACAGGCTCGTCGTAACGACGCTCTGTCTGGCCGCGCTGGCCGGGCCGCCAGTACTCTACGCGCACTTCCAGTCGGGGCATTACTCGCACAAGAAGTCCGATTGCGCGTCGCGCACCGACCCGATCACGATCGTCTTCTACGGTTTTGCAACTGCCGATCGCGTCAACAACCACGTCCGCCATCACACGGGCTGGGGCGGTGGCACCGGCGGCGGCCAGCACTTTGCGAGTCATGGAGTCTGTGGCGGCGGGACGCGGCATGCCGAAAGCGGCACCTTCACCCGCTACCACATCCGGTTGCGCAAGACGTACCACGACGATGCCACCTGGTGGACGACGACGACTGGAACGCCGCACCACGAGGACTGGTCCACGGAGTGGGGTTGCAACTACGGCTTCGGCGGCCACGCCGTCGACAAGGGCGGCGTTTCCCAGGAAGGCTCCAACTGGAGCGGTTTCGACATGGGACGGAAGCACATTTTCAACGCCCTGTACCAAAAGAGCGGCCATGGTTTCGCCGGCTCGGTCAACTGGGGGAACACGCGCGAGTTCAAGCAGTGCGACGGCGACAAAGCCGGCTCGAACGGCACCGTGTTCTGGTTTCACGTCCCCAACTCCTACCATTAGGGGGCAACGATGCGTCTGCGACTCGGACTCGGCCTGGCGCTCGCTGCGGCCTTCGCCCTTAGCTTCGGGATCTACGCGCGCGGAGGTGAGGGCGCGGAGGAGGCTCAGCAAGCATTCGACGCCGCCCACAGCGACATGACATACGAGGACACCGCTTCGTTCCAGGCGTTCGCGCTCTACGCCATGGGAGAGAGCTTCGAGGGTCTTGGGCTGACCTCGATCACGCGTCGCGACGACCCGTCTTCGGCCTTCGAGCCTGTGCGGGCGGACTACGTCGGCTTCATCTACGGCGACTGCGCGATCGCTGAGGGCGAGGAGGCCTGCGCGCCGCCGCTCGAGGTTCAGGTCTGGCCGGCCTGTATCCGCAACCTCTCCACCTACCAGCTAACGCCGACGCCCGGATCCGAACTCCCTCACGAGGACGTCGTCGTCCGCGGGGCTCCAGGAGCTGTCTTCGAGGACGGCTACCGTCTCGAGCTGTACACCGGCGAGGAGACGGTCGTTATCTTCGGAGACGAGGAGGCCCAACTCTTTCGCGCCGCCGAGGAACTCGCGAGCGTGAACGGCGGCGGGATTGGGCCCGGTGACCCCTTGCCCGTCCCCGCGGCTCAGGCACTAGAAGGAGGTCTCGCCTGCGATGCGTAGGCCGCTGAGTGCATTCGCTCTCAGTCTCGCTCTGCTAGCGGGCGCGTGGATCTGGTACGTGGTCGCTTACGCCGGCGACGAGGTAGACCCGCCCGGCTGGCTCCTAGGGATCTGGTTCGCTGCCTGGGGTCTTCTCGCCCTATCGATCTTGTGGGCGATCGTGCATCTCGTTCGCAGTCGCGCGCGCGTTCACCGGGGCGAGGGGGCAGGTTAGGGGCGGGAGCGAAATGGGGGGGGCCTGCGCACTGCCCCTCTCGACTCACGACGCCGCTCGCCAAGACCACTGCTGCGCCCACTTAACTCGGCAGTGCGCAAGTAGGTGGTCACGGGTCGTCGAGCCGGATTTGGACGCGTAGTCCGGCGGGGAGATCCGCATCGACCGCCTATACTTCGATGGCCCGCGCCTGACCGGCGGGGGATCGAGCGAGATAAAGGAGATGACGTGCTCGATCTGACGAAGGTCGATCTCGACGACCTCGCACAGGCGCTCGAGGATCACTCCTACGAGCACACGTGGTGGCTCGACCCGGAGACCGGCGAGGTCGTTCTCTGGAGCGACTACGTTCAGGAGCAGGGTGAGACCGACCCGGAGACGCGTGGCCTGCGTCCGATCGACGCGATTCCCTCGCATGAGGGGTACGAGGAAATGCAGGACTTCATCGAACGTGTCCGGGACCCGCGCGCTCGCGACCTGCTCGAGCGAGCGATCGCCGGGCGAGGCGCCTTTCGCCGGTTCAAGGACACGCTGCTCGACCTCCCGGAGCTGCGCGACGCGTGGTTTCGCTTTCACGATGCTCGCCTTGAGCGGCGGGCGATCCGCTGGCTGCTCGACGAGGGGCTGGTGGACGAGGCTGCTGCAGAGCGGTCGCTCGCCGAGCTGCCCGAACCGGAGCTCCTCGAGCTCTCCGGCTCATTCGATCCGCGCGAGATTGCACGTGACGTGGCACGGGATCTGCGGGGGCTTTACGGCGACCGGCTGACGACCGTCCTGCTCTTCGGCTCATGGGCGCGCGGAGACGCGCATCCCGAGTCGGACATCGACTTGCTTGTCGTGCTCGATCGCGTCGATTCGGTATGGGACGAGCTCCGGCGGATGGATCCGTTTCTGTGGCGACATTCGTTCGACAATGACACGGTCGTGACGGCACTCCCGGTCGCACAGAAAGACCTCGAGGAGCGAAGCAGGCCGGTGCTGGTGCGAGCGCAGGCTGAGGGATTGCCGGTCGGTTGACGGCCCTGAGTCGGAGTCGGCAGGAGCTTGACGCTGCCCGGCTGCTCGCAGACGGCGATTTCGCTGCGCAGGCGATCTCGCGCGCGTACTATGCGGCCTTCTTCGCTGCCGAACAGGCCCTCGCCTCGCTCGGCGAAAGTCGATCCAAGCACTCTGGAGTGATCGCCGCGTTCGGCAAGCTTGTCATCCGCGAGGGCGGGCTCGATGAGCAGATTGGACGGGTCCTTCGCTCGCTCTTCGAGCAGCGGAACGACGTCGATTACGGCGAGGCAGTCGCGACCCGCGAGGACGCCGAGCGTGCGATCCGTGATGCGGAGCGCTTCAGCGACGCCGTCGCGTCATGGCTCGCAGGTACGCAGAGGAGCCGCGGCTGAATAGCGGCCGACTGCGTCACGTCACAGCGATCGATCCACGCTCGAAGATCAGGTGGTTTGCGCACTGCCGAGTTCCGCCCACCTCCGACCGCCGCTCACGCTTCGCATGCCACGGCGACCTCGAGGGCTCCGCAGATCTGACGCATACGTTCATCGCTGAGTCGGTCGAGGCGCTCCACGAGCGGTCCAACGGACACATTTTCGACCGAATCGAGGTTGACGACCGACGTCCGCGGTATGCCGCCCGGCTCGACCAGCACTTCGCTCGGGATCCTACGGATCGTGGTCGTGCACGGTCCGATCACTGTGCGCCGAAGTCGCGGAATCGCCGCGTTCCGGGAGAGCACCACCACGGGGCGACGTCCGACCTCGGCAAGCTCGCAGCACCAGACCTCTCCCCGGCCGGGACGGTGTTCACGACGCGCCGGCAGCCCTCCGGACTGACGCCCGGTTTCCCCACTCGTCGCTCGAGTCGAGCGGGTCGGGTGTCGTACGCCGCGTAGGCAGCATCGATCTCGACCGCGCGGTCGCGAGCTAGAGGGGCAGCGAGGGCCTCGTCGACACGTGCAGAATCCGCGAGCTCCGAGCGGTCGCGTCGCGCGCTAGAAAGCAACCGCTCGTCGACCGTGGTGCTGATTCTCACACGCGGCATGCCACTCGTATACCACGCACTTGCCATGCCACTGACGAAGGTCGTTGGCCGTGGCAGGATCCTGGGATGCTGCGGATCGACGTCGCGGAGCGCCGGGCCCGGCTAGCCGTGCGGCACCGCCTGGCGCCCGGGCGGCGGGCAGGCGACGTCGTCGAGGCGACGCGGAGCATGGTCTGCCTCCATGCGAGCGATCCCGCGTCCGTCTACCTGTCCGCCTGGGCTCGGGTCGACGGCATCACCGTGGCGGATCTCGACCGAGCTCTGTACGGCGAC
>JBOHAB010000223.1:0-4219 GCA_050697655.1 Gaiellaceae bacterium | reverse complement strand
TGAAGCGGAGCCACGCCGAGGCGGTTGCGGTCGAGGTGGTGGAGCCCGGCGCGCCGCGAGTCGAGGCGCCCTGCGCGCACTACCCGGCCTGCGGCGGCTGCCGCTTCCAGGATCTCGCCTACGAGGCTCAGCTCGAGGCCAAGGCGCAGCAGGTGGGGGATGCGCTCCGCCGCATTGGCGGGTTTTCGGAGCTGGAGCTCGAGCCGGCCGTGGCGGCGCAGTCGGTCTTCCACTACCGGAACAAGCTCGAGTACTCCTTCACGACCCTCGTAGACGGCTCGGTGGGCCTCGGCTTCCACCGTGCCGGGCGCTGGGACGAAGTGCTCGACGTCGAGCGTTGCTGGCTGACGACCGACCTGGGTAACGGGATCCGCGAGGCGGTGAAGGCCTGGGCGCGCGCCGAAGGCCTGCCTGCCTACGACCAGGAGCGGCAGGAGGGCTACCTCCGCCACCTCGTCGTCCGCGAGGGGCGCAACACCGGCCAGGCGCTCGTCGTTCTCGTCACGGCCCCGGGGGACCTCGCGGGCTCGGACGCCTTCGTCGGCGCGCTCCGCGCCTTCCCGGAAGTGCGTTCCGTCCACTGGGCGGTGAACGACTCTCCCGCGGAGGTGACGAGCCTCCCGACCGACCTTCTCTGGGGCGAGGAAGCGATCGAGGAGGAGATCCTCGGGCTGCGCTACCGGGTGCGGCCGAACGCCTTCCTGCAGACGAACACCGAGATGTGCGAGGTGCTGTACGGCCTCGCGCGGGAGTACGCGGGGCTGACCGGCGACGAGACCGTCTACGACCTCTACTGCGGGATCGGCACGATCGGGCTGACGCTGGCCCGCGACGCGCTCACGGTCTGGGGGATCGAGTCGTCAGAGGAGTCGATCGCCTGTGCGGTCGAGAATGCGGACTCGAACGGCCTGGCGAACGCCGCTTTCTTCGCAGGCGACGTCGGCCGGGACCTCGACGAGCTGCGCGACCGCGCCGGCCCGCCGGACGTCGTCGTGATCGATCCTCCGCGCGCGGGCCTCGCCGGCAAGGCCGTGCGCCGCGTCGGCGAGCTGCAAGCGCCAAGGCTCGTCTACGTCTCCTGCAACCCGACGACCCTGGCCGGAAACGCGAAGGAGCTCGTCGGCGACTTCGGCTACAGGCTGGAGCGCGTGCGCCCGGTGGACATGTTCCCGCACACCCCGCACGTCGAGGCCGTAGCCCTGTTCACCCTTCAGCCTGCGCCATAGCCTCGAACTGCTCGGTTGCCTCGTCGGCGCTCGGGACGGTGAGGACGTTCTCGGCGGCCAGCTCGTCGGCCCCAGGAAAGCCCGTCGCGCGGACGGCTTCGGCAGCCGCATCGAGGTCGTAGTCGGTTCGGCGTAGCTCGACGTCGGGACCGAGAAGCGCCCAGTACGCCCCCGGCTCCGCCTCGTAGGGCATGCCGACGCTGCCCGCGTTCAGCAGGCGCTTGCCGGCCACCTGCCGGTCGAACTGGACGTGCGTGTGCCCGCAGACGACCACGCCCTCGGTGACGCCCTCTACGGCCGCCGCCACGCGCTCGCCCGGGGAGATTCGCGTCAGGATCTCCTCGTCGCTTCGCGGCGATCCGTGGCAGAAGAGCACGGGGCCGAGCCCGTCCACTTCGAGCGACTGCGTGTCCGGAAGCGCCGCGAGCCAGGCGCGCTGGCCCGGCTCCAGCTGCTCGGCCGACCAGCGCGTGCGTTCGAGCCACAGGTCGGCGCCCGCGGACGGCTCTGCAATCTCCCGGTCGCCGTTCCCGCGCAGGAAGCGCGCGCGCTCGCCGAGCGCGAGCAGGCGGTCGAGCGCCCCACGGGGCATCGGCCCGACGGCGATGTCGCCTCCGACGACGACCGCCTCCACGCCGAGCGCTTCCACCTCTGCCAGCACGGCCTCGAGCGCCGGGAGGTTGCCGTGCACGTCGTAGAGCGCCGCCACCCTCACTCGGGCTCTAGCCGCGGCCGCGGGCGCAGCTGCCTCCAGATCAGGTCGCCGTTGGCCAGGAGGAAGGCTGCGGAGAGGAGCGGCAGGGCCGGCAGGCCGTTGATCTCGAACGCCACGGCGAGCGCGAGCGTGGCGGCGAACGAGAGCGACATCAGCGCCCACGTCAGCCACGGCCGCAAGCGGAAGCGAACCGCCGCGCCGAGGAAGAGGGCGAAGAAGAGGACGTCCGGCAGCCCCAGCTGCGCCGAGTTGTGCTCGCCGGGTATCGGGAAGGCGATCGAGAGCGCGTCGAAGACCTGCGGCTGCTCCTCGACGATCACCTTGGTGGGGCCCTGGAAGACGGAGTACGTGTCCACGGGGATGATCAGGATCGCGACGAGCAGCACCCAGCTCACCGACTCGAAGAACTCGAGGAACCACCAGCCGAGAGCGGTCACCGCCGCGAACTTGACGAAGTTGGCGGCGATGTCGAACTCCGCGAGCTCGAAGAGGACGGCGAGGAGGACGAGCGCAAACGCAGCGCCGCCGAGCGCCCAGGTGGAGGCGATCTGGCGGAGCGGCAGCGCGAGCCACGTCAGCAGGAAGAAGGCGGGGATGAGGACGAGCCCGACAAAGGCGACGTCCCCCCACAGACCGAGGTCGAAGAGCGACTCCGAGACGCCGTAGTAGACCGCGAGGAGAGAGACGACCGCTAGTACGGCGGCAGCTCGGACCACCAGGGGCCGAGGGCCTTGAACGCCTCCCAGAAGGCGCGCTTCGCCTTCGGCTCGTCCAGCGAGGAGTCCACGTCCGGCGTCACCAGCGCGTCGATCGTCGGCGTGAAGCGCTGGATCTCTCCCGGGTTGTCCTCGATCTCCGTTGCGAGCGGAAACCTGACCGCGTTCAGGCATGTCCGCGCATCTTGCCCCATGATCACGATCATCTTCGGCTGGACGACGTGGAGCTCGCGTGCCAGCCAGCTCCGTGCGTCCTCGTCGCTCGCTCCCTCGAACTTGAGGCAGTTCGTCCCGTAGATCGCCATCGGGTCGACACGGAGCCGCTGGATCGACTTCAGCACCGCCTGCCCGGAGCGGCCGAAGAAGGCGACTCCTTCGTGGACCTCGGCGGTCTGCGGCGCGTGCTTGAGCAGCATGATGTCCGCCAGCGGATGCCCGGAGCCGAGCACGGGGACCCGCTCGGCGCCTGCCGCCTGGGCGATCTCGTGCCCCAGCTCGTTGATCTCGGCGATCGCCTTCTTCAGGTAGCGCTCGGAAATGTCGTCGGCGGAGACAGGCACGGGGTCGCGGTGGTATTCGGGGTCCGCTCTAGGTCCTCCTACCGGACCGACGCCTTCGTCCGCCGCTCGCGGGCCTGCGCTACCCACTTGAGGCCCTGCAGATAGAGCAGCGACTTCGGCCGGCGCACGATCTCGGCGGTGCGCAGGCTGATGAGGAACTCCTCGGCCGTCTCGAACGCGCGCAGGCGCACCAGGCCGGTGCCGACTCCCTGCAGCACGTGGGCGTCCGAGCCCGCGCCCATGGTCAGGTTGTACTTGCGCGCGAAGCGCAGCGCCTCGTCGTTGAACGTCTCGAAGAGGAGGCGCGCGTTGTAGACCTCGAAGACGTCGATCTCGCCAAGATGCCGGTGGAGCGTGCCTGCGTCCGGGATCGTGTGCAGGCGGTCGAAGGGGTGGGGGAGATATACGACGCCGCCCTGCTCCCGGATCGCTGCGATCGTGTCGACCCAGGACATCCCGCGCGGGATCTCCTCGCGCAGGAAGAGGCCGATCACCTCGCCGGCATCAGTCTTCACCTCCTCGCCGGGGATGACGGAGAGCGCGCGATCGCGGGCGAGGTCGACCGCCTCCTCGGCTCCCGAGAAGGCATTGTGGTCGGTTATCGCGATCGCGCCCAGTCCGATCCGCTCGGCGTGGTCGAGCAGGTCGGGCACCGGCACGGCGCAGTCGTGCGAGTGCTCGGTGTGCATGTGCAAGTCGGCCAGGACGAACGGCCGGTCGGCGAGCGGGTCGACGCTTGCCGGAGCAGGGACCCGCCGCTTGCGCATGACGGCGCCGTAGAGCCGCTCCAGATCGTCGGCGAGGCGGCCGAAGCTCTCCTTCTCGGCGCGTCGTCGCGCCTCGGCAGAGGAGGCAGCGCGCCACTCCGCGTCCTCGGCGAGCCTCGCCAGCGCGGCGCCGACGAGCTCCGGCTGGCCGTGCGATCCGGGCGGGTCGACCAGAGGCACGCCGGCGGCTTGAGCCTCGAGTGCGAGGCGGGCGCTGGGGCGCACCGAGGGAACG
>JBOHAB010000222.1:0-4226 GCA_050697655.1 Gaiellaceae bacterium | reverse complement strand
GGCCAGGAGGAGGTCCGCGAGCACCTCGCCGCTTCGGTCCTCCCGCTCGCCGGCGGCGACGCCGTCCGAGACCGTGAGGACGGCAGCCCTCACGGAGCCTCCTTGGTCTTCTCGAGCAGCCGCACGTCCTCGACGACCATCTCCTTGTCGATCGCCTTCGCCATGTCGTAGACGGTGAGCGCGGCCACCGACGCCGCGGTCAGCGCCTCCATCTCGACGCCGGTCTGAGCCGTCGTCTCGGCGCTCGCCTCGATTGCCACCCCGCCGCCCTCGACCTCGAGCCGCACGTCCACGTGAGCGAGGGGCAGCGGGTGGCAGAGCGGAATCAGCTCGGCCGTGCGCTTCGCCGCCATGATCCCGGCGAGCTGAGCTGTCGTCAGGACGTCCCCCTTCGGGAGCTCGCCGAGACGCGCGGACGTCCCCGGGCTCATGCGCACGAATGCGCGGGCAACCGCCCGGCGCCGCGACAGAGGCTTCCCGCCGACGTCGACCATGCGAACCGCCCCGCTCTCGTCGACGTGGCTCAGCTCCTCGTCTTGCACGCCGTAAGCCTACGCGGCGAACGTCATGTCATCCGCTCGAAGAGCCTCACCGCGAGGTTGACGCGACCGGGCGACCGCGCGCCTCGTCGAGGTCGGCGAGCTGGGCGTCGATCCAGCGGCCGATGTCGTGCTCGCGGACCTGGGCGACGATCGCCTCGCGCCGGCGGCGGCGCTCGGCGGCTTCCATCCCGAGCGCGGCATGGATCGCCTCGGCCTGGCCCGCGACGTCGAAAGGGTTGACGGTCAGGGCCCACTCCCCGAGCTCGTCGTGCGCCCCGGTGTTCTCGGAGAGGATGAGGACGCCGTCACGCGTGTTGACGAGCGGAGCCTCCTTGGCGACGAGGTTCATCCCGTCGAAGATCGCGTTCACGAGCAGGACGTCGAATTGCTTGTAGGCGGCGACCGCCTGCGGGAAGTTGTCCTGGATCTGGAGGTCGAGCGGCACCCAGCCGTCGCGCTGGAAGCGATCGTTGACGGCCCTGGCAGCACGCTGGATCGCGCCCAGGTACTCGGCGTACTCGGGAATGTCCTGGCGGGAAGGGTCGAGCAACGCAACCATCTGGACCCGCTCGTGCATCTCGGGGTGGGCGTCGAGGTACAGCTCGTAGGCCCGGAAGCCGCGGACGACGTTCTTCGAGGGATCGGTGCGGTCGACGCGGAGGATGAGGAACTCCGGGCGAGCGGCCTCCAATGCCTGCTCGGCGGCGAGCACCTCCTCGCTTTCGGCCAGCTCGTCGAACTCGTCGGGGTCCACAGAGATAGGCCGTGCCCGCAGGCGGGCGACGCGCCCCGCGACCGGAATCTCGAACCGCGCCCGATGGGGCTCGACGCCGAGAATGTCCATGCAGGAGCGCTGGAAGCTGTGGCGCCAGCGAGGCGTGTGGAAGCTGACGACGTCGTTGGCGAGCAGGCCCTCGTGGATCGACCTCCGGATCGGCTCTGGCAGGACACGCCAGTAGTCCGGCATCGGCCAGGGAACGTGCACGAAGTGGGACAGCAAGGCGTCCGGGACCCGCTCGCGCACGAGCGCCGGAGCGACGTACAGGTGATAGTCGTGGAAGAAAACGGCGGCGTCGGGC
Organism: Gaiellaceae bacterium; assembly: GCA_050697655.1. GTDB lineage: Bacteria > Actinomycetota > Thermoleophilia > Gaiellales > Gaiellaceae > JAIBJN01. Next base: position 2,605 of record JBOHAB010000222.1, on the reverse strand, counting down.
TCACGCTCGAGCTCGTCGACAACCACGTCGGCGAAGCCGTGGTTGACCGCGACGTAGCCCTCACGCCAGGCATGGTGGAGCCCGTGGTCGACGTCCGGAGCTGAGGCAAGGCCCCAGAGGTAGTGCTGGATGAACCAGAGCATGGGGTTTGCGAGCACGTTGTAGAACCAGTCGTAGGCGGTGGGGTCGTGGGCGACGAAGCGGAGTCGGTACGGAGCTCCCCCCCGCGCGACCTCCTCGATCGCTTCCCCCCCGGCGGCCTCGGTCACCTCCCGATCCTCGTCCGACATTGCGCTGGCGATCCACGTCACGTCGTGGTGGTCGACGAGGCTGCGAAGGGCGGTCACGAGCCCGCCGCCCCCACGGCGGGCGATGCGCTCGCCTCCTTCGACACGGTCGTAGCCGACCGGGCCTCGGTTGGAGACGACGATGAGCTTTCGCCGGCCCGCCATCCCCGACACCCTAGCGGGCGCCTTGTTCAGAACCCTTCCTCTCTGAAGGAGGGTGTCGCGCGTCATTCCGAAAGGGGTTCTACACGCTTCTGAGCGCCTCTGCCTGCCCCGCGACCTCGCCGCTTCGCCCGTCCAGCTCGTTGAAGTGAACGAGCCAGTCGCGGAGGAGGCGGGGCGCGAGGAAGTGCCGGCGGACGTGCTCCTTGCCCGCCAGCGCCAGCTCTCGGTTCCCGGCGGGATCGCCGAGGACGAGCGCCGTCTTCTCGGCGCACTCCTCCACCGACGAGACGAGATAGCCCGTCTCGCCGTCGGAGATCTGATCGACGATTCCGCCGACCCGGCCGGCAACCACGGGCCGCGCCTTCCAGAGCGCCTCGGTGACGGTGAGCCCGAAGCCCTCGCGGACCGACTTCTGCAAGACCGCGGCCGAGTGCACCTGGAACGCGTTCACCTCGACCGAGCCGACGTTGTTCAGGTTGGAGAGAATGAAGATGTCGGGATCGCCCGCCGCCGCGGCGACCGTGCGGTTGTAATACTCCCAGCCTTCCGGATCGTCATGGGCCATCGAGCCCACGAGGGCGAGCTGCACGTCGGGGTGGGCTTCTCGGACGATCCGCCACGCCGCGATCACGCCGAGCGGGTCCTTCCAGGGATCGAACCGGCTCACCTGAGTGACCAGCGGACGGCGTACGTCGATGCCGAACTGGTCGACGATGTACGCGGCGTCCTCGGACGAGAGCGCCATGTTCTTCGGGGCGAGCGGATCGATCGCCGGCGGCCAGATCCACGGCGTCGGCAGCGCGACGTCATCCGGAACGTACTGGCGCCGGTGAAACACCGCGGCGTCGTGCTCGCAGATCCACGGGAGCAGAAGCTCGAGCACGGCAGGGTTCGGCTCCGAGAGGTCGATGTGACACCGCCAGGTCCAGTGCCGCCCGACGTGACGCGCGTGCTCGATCACTCCGACGGGCTGCGGATCGTGGGCGATCACGAAGTCGTAGAAGCCCTCGAGCGCCTCCGCGTTCAGCACCTGGTAGCGCTTGAATATCTCCTGCTGCTCGCGGGAGAGGCTCTGGGGATCGCCCTGCAGCGCGTTGTGAATCGTCTTCGTGACGTCGAAGAACTCGTCCTGGCCGTGGATGATGCGCCACTCGGCGTCGAGCCCGGCGTCGCGCATCAGCGGCACGAGCGTGTAGAGAATCTCGGCCACGCCGCCCCCGAAGGCGGTCGCCGAGAGGTGGAGCACCCGCTTGCCCTCGAGCGGCGCGGCGAGCTCTTTGATCTCCTCCCTCAGGCCTCGCGAGGCGATCGACGCGTAGTCCGCCAGGAGCTTCGTGCCGACGTTGACCGGCTGGAGCTGCACAGCGCCGGACGATACCTCGCGCGGCGGGCGCTCCAAGTGGTTCTACACGCTACGAGCGCAGATTCTTGGTGAAGCGGACGAAGTAGCCGCTTCCGCAGGAGCGAGGGCCGATCCTCAGGTCGTCGGTGAGGGCGCGGATGATGGCGATGCCGAGACCCCCTTCGTCGGCCTCGTCAGCTCCTGCCTCGATCAGCGACGGATCGAAGCCCCCGCCCTCGTCCGAGACCTCGACCGCGAGGGTCTCGTCGGCCAGCTCGTAGCGGATCTCGACCTCCCCCTCTCGTCCGTCCGCATACGCGTGGCGGACGGAGTTGGTGCAGGCCTCGGTCAGCGCCAGCTTGACGTCCGCGAGCACCTCGGGCTCGACTGCCCGTGAACGCAAGAGACCGGCGAGGGCGAGCCGGCCGAGCGCGATGTACTCGGCCTTGGCCGGGATTACGAGCGAAACGACGCTCTCTGAGATTTCCTTCTGGTTGCTCAAGCGTGAGACATGCCGCAGACGCACCGATCGCGAAATCTAGCGCCTGACGACTCGCCCAGACGTTTTGTGATGCCGATTCGCTCGTACCCGGGCTTCCGCGCGGGTAAACCGGGCCAGTCGCTCCCGGGCGACCTCGACGGCCTCCGGGCTCGAGTCGACGAGGACGAAGCGTCGCTCGAGCTCCACGCAAACGGCCGCGAGCGTCCCCGAGCCGGCGAAGGGGTCGAGACACCAGTCGCCGGGCCGTGAGGAGGCCTGGACAATCCGCCGGAGGATCGCCTCGGGCTTCTGCGTCGGGTAGCCGGTCTT
>JBOHAB010000221.1:0-4245 GCA_050697655.1 Gaiellaceae bacterium | reverse complement strand
GCTCTCAGCCCTTTTCGCTGCCGTCGTCGTATCGCTGGCCCTCGCGGTGGGAAGCGCGCGCGCCGCTCCGACGGAGCTGTTCCTTTCCGAGTACATCGAGGGCTCCAGCAACAACAAGGCACTCGAGCTCTTCAACGGCACCAGTGCGCCGATCGACCTGGCGGCGACCGGTTACGACGTGCAGATGTGCTTCAACGGCAACCCTGTCTGCTCGCTGACGATTCCGCTCATGGGGACGGTCGCCCCCGGGGACGTCTTCGTTCTCGCGCAGAGCGCCGCCGCTCCTCCGATCTTGACACAGGCCGACCAGACCAACGGCTCGGGCTGGTTCAACGGCGACGACGCCGTCCTCCTGCGCCGGGGAGGAACCGTGATCGACGCGATCGGGCAGCAAGGATTCGATCCCGGCACCGAGTGGGGCAGCGGGCTCACCTCGACGGCCGACAACACCCTCCGCCGCAAGGGAACGATCGAGGCGGGCGACGCAAACGCGGGCGACCCGTTCGACCCTGCCCTCGGGTGGGATGGCTTCGCGACCGACGACTTCGCAGGCCTCGGCGCCCACGTGCTCGGGCCCGGAGACGCGGCGCCGGCGGTGGTCGCCACGACACCGGCCGCGGGCGCGACCGGCGTCGCCGTCGACTCCGACCTCTCGGCGACCTTCAGTGAGCCCGTGGCGACGACCGGGTCGTGGTTCTCGATCTCGTGCGCGCTGAGCGGCGCTCATACCGCGACGGCGAGCGGCGGGCCGGTCACCTTCTCCCTGGCCGTGGACGTGGACTTCGCTCCGGGCGAGACCTGCACGACGACGATTGTGGCCGGGCAGGTCTCGGACGAGGACACGGCCGACCCGCCGGACACCATGGCTGCGGACTTCACGTGGTCCTTCTCGACGGTCGGGCCACCCCGCGTGATCAACGAGATCCAGGGCGCCGCGCACCGGTCCCCGCTCGAGGGTCAGGCGGTCTCCGACGTCCCCGGCATCGTCACCGCGAAGGTCTCGAACGGATTCTTCTTCGAGGACCCGAAACCGGACGGCGACCCGGCGACCTCGGAAGGCCTCTTCGTCTTCGGGACGGCGGCGTCCGACCAGGTCGCCGTCGGCGACTCCGTCCTCGTCGACGGGCTCGTCACCGAGTTTCGGCCGGGCGGGGCAGCCAGCAGCAACCTGACTCAATCCGAGATCGTGTCCCCGGTCGTCGAGGTCGTCTCGAGCGGCAACGGCTTGCCCGGGCCCAGCGTCATCGGCAAGGGCGCGCGCGTGCCTCCCGACGCGGTGATCGACGACGACTCGACCGGCGATGTCGAGACGAGCGGCGTCTTCGACCCCGGCGAGGACGGCCTCGACTTCTACGAGAGCTTCGAGTCGATGCGAGCCCAGGTCAACAAGGCCCGCGTCGTGGGGCCGACGAACGACTTCGGAGAGATCCCGGTAGTGGGCGATGCGGGCCAGCGGGCGGCGATTCACACGAAGCGCGGCGGCCTCGTGATCGGCCCCGACGACTTCAACCCCGAGCGGATCCACCTCGACGATCGCCTCTCGCCGCTGCCGCTCCTCGACGTCGGCGACCGCTTCAAGTCGCCGGTCGTCGGCATCGTCGACTACAGCTTCGGGAACTTCAAGCTGGACGTCTCCGAGCCGTTCGTCGCCGTGTCCGGTGAGCTCCGGCGGGAGTCCGCCAGGGCCGCCGGCGGGAACGAGCTCTCGGTCGCGACCTTCAACGTCGAGAACCTCGACCCGGGAGACGGCGCTGCCAAGTTCGCCCAGCTGGCGGACCTGATCGTGAACAACCTGGCCTCCCCCGACCTCGTGGCGCTCGAGGAGATCCAGGATGCCAACGGTCCCGTGAACGATGGGACCGTCGACGCCGGCCCGACGCTCGATCTCCTCGTTGCCGCGATCTCAGCGGCAGGCGGGCCGAGCTACTCGTACCGCCAGATCGACCCCGTCAACAACCAGGACGGCGGCGAGCCAGGCGGCAACATCCGCGTCGGCTTCATCTTCCGAACCGACCGCGGCCTGTCGTTCGTCGACCGGCCAGGCGGCACGGCTACCGCATCGACCGGGGTCGTCGCGGGCGCGGACGGCGCCGAGCTGACCTTCAGCCCGGGCCGGATCGACCCGACCAACCCGGCATTCAACGCGAGCCGAAAACCGCTCGCGGGCGAGTTCCACTGGCGCGGCGAGACGATCATCGCGATCGCCAACCACTTCAACTCGAAGGGCGGCGACGACCCGCTCTTCGGGCGCTTCCAGCCCCCCGTGAGGGTCACGGAGGCCCAGCGGCACGCCCAGGCGCAGGCGGTCAACGACTTCGTCGACGCGACCCTCGCCGTCGACCCGGGCGCCCACGTGCTCACGCTCGGGGACTTCAACGACTTCGAGTTCTCGGACACCCTCTCGATCCTCCAGGGAGGCGTCCTCGAGAATCTCGTCCTCACCTTGAAGAAGCCCGAGCGTTATACGTATGTGTTCGAGGGCAACTCGCAGATGCTCGACCACATCCTCGCGAGCCACCGGCTCTTCCGAGGCCTCCGTGCCTATGACGTCGTGCACGTGAACTCGGAGTTCGCGGAGCAGGCGAGCGACCACGAGCCCCAGGTCGCCCGCTTCCGCGTCGATTGACGTCAGCGCGAGCCGCTCCGTCGGGACGCTACTTGGCGAACTCGACGGCGCGGCTCTCGCGGATGACCGTGACCTTGATCTGGCCCGGGTACTCGAGCTGCTCCTCGATCTCGCGGGCGATCTCGTGCGAGAGGAGGACGGCGGCATCGTCGTCGATGTCGGTCGGCTTCACCATCACGCGCACCTCTCGCCCGGCTTGCAGGGCGTAGACCCGCTCCACGCCCGGCTTCTCCGAGGCGATCTTCTCGAGCGTCTCGAGCCGCTTGATGTAGTGCTCGAGGCTTTCGCCGCGCGCCCCGGGACGTGATGCCGAGATCGCGTCGGCGGCGATCACGAGCACCGCCTCGACGGTCTGCGGCTGTACCTCGTAGTGATGGGCCTCGATGGCGTGAACGACGTGCTGAGACTCTCCGTAGCGCTTTGCCAGCTGTGCGGAGATGGCGGCATGCGAGCCCTCGACCTCGTGGGTCATGGCCTTGCCGATGTCGTGCAGGAGCGCCGCCCGCTTCGCCGTCTTCACGCTCGCGCCGAGCTCGGAGGCCATCACCCCTGCGAGGTGGGCGCACTCGAGCGAGTGCTTGAGGATGTTCTGGCCGTAGCTCGTCCGGTAGCGGAGCCTGCCGAGGACCTTGACGAGCTCCTCGTGCATCTTCCCGCAGTTCGCCTCGAAAACCGCCTGCTCGCCGGCCTGCCGGATGTGGTCTTCGATCTCCGCCTTCGAGCGGTAGTACATCTCCTCGATCCGGGACGGGTGAATGCGGCCGTCCTCGACGAGCTTGGCCAGGGTGAGCTTCGCCACCTCGCGGCGCACGCCGTCGAAGGACGAGAGCACGACCGCCTGCGGCGTGTCGTCGATGATGAAGTCGACGCCGGTGAGGTTCTCGAGGGCGCGGATGTTGCGGCCCTCCCTCCCGATGATGCGGCCCTTCATGTCATCGGACGGAAGCTCGATGAGCGAGACGGTGGTCTCGGCTGCGTGACTGGCCGCGACGCGCTGGAGCGCGTCGGCGACGAGGTTCCTCGCCCGGCGCTTGGCGTCGCCACGTGCCTCCTCCTCGAGCTGGCGGACCATGCGGGCGAGGTCGTGCCGCACGAGCTCCTCCGAGCGCTCGAGCACCTGCTTCTTCGCCTCCTCGACCGTGAGGCTCGAAATGCGCTCGAGGTCTCGGAGCTGATCCTCCTTCGCCACCTTGGTCTCGTCCTGAAGCTGCTTGAGGTGGGTCTCGCGGTCGAGGAGGCCCTGCTCGCGTCGCTCCATCTCGGTGAGCTTGCGGTCGATCTCCTCTTCCTTGGTGATCACACGCTCCTCGATCTTGGCGATCTCGGTGCGCTTGTCCTTGAGCTCCTGCTCGACGTCGCCGCGGAGCTTGAGCGCCTGCTCGCGCGCCTCGACCTGCGCCTCGCGGCGAACGGCCTCGGCCGCCCGAACGGCGTCGGCGGTCACGCGCTCGCGCTCCACGTCGGCCGCCGCGGCGCGGCGCGAGACGAGCGCGCGCGTTCCGACGAAGCCCCCCGCGAGCCCGCCGAGAACGATCCCGAGGATCAGGAGGCCGATGGAAGTTCCCATTGCTCGCTCCTACGTCGTGCCCGTAGGAACGGCGGTTCGGTGAATCGGCGGC
>JBOHAB010000220.1:0-4257 GCA_050697655.1 Gaiellaceae bacterium | reverse complement strand
CGCATGTAGATTTCGGCCATATGTGTGGCATCGTCGGACTGTTCGCGAAGTCGACTGAGATCGAGGAGTCGCTCGGCGCGCGTCTCGCGCTCATGCTCGAGCAGATGAGCGACCGCGGGCCGGACAGCGCCGGGGTCGCGGTCTACCGCGACCCGGCGCCGGCGGGCAGCAGCAAGCTCACGCTCTTCTCTCCCGATCCGCTCCAGGATTGGGACTCGGTCGCGGGCGAGCTGGCGAACGCCTTCGGCGGCTCCCCCGAGCCCGAGGTCCGCGCGAGCCACGCGGTGTTGGTCGTCGAGGCCGAGGCCCCGGAGGCCGAGTCCTGGGTGCGGAGCGCCCACCCGGAGCTGCGGGTGATGAGCGCGGGCCGGACGATCGAGATCTACAAGGAGGTGGGCCGGCCCGAAGGGTTCGTGCGCCAGTTCGCCCTCGACGACTTCCAGGGGACGCACGCGCTCGGCCATACGCGCATGGCTACCGAGAGCCGGGTCACCACGGAGGGCTCGCACCCCTTCTCGACCGGGCACGACCTCTGCCTCGTCCACAACGGCTCGCTCTCGAACCACAACCGGCTGCGCGAGAGCCTCCGGCGCGAGGGCATCGAGTTCCAGACGGAGAACGACACCGAGGTGGCAGCGGGCTACCTCGCGTGGCGGCTACGCGAGGGTGCCTCCCTCGAAGAGGCGCTCGAAGGCTGCCTCGAAGACCTGGACGGCTTCTACACCTTCCTCGTCGGGACCGAGGACGGCTTCGCAGTCCTGCGCGACCCGATCGCGTGCAAGCCCGCCGTGCTCGCGGAGACCGACGACTGGGTGGCGATGGCGTCCGAGTGGCGCTCGCTGGCGACGTTGCCGGGCGCGGCGGAGGCCCGCTCGTGGGAGCCGGTTCCCGGCGTCGTCTACGCATGGGAGCGTGCAAGAGAGCGCGCAAGAGTCTGATGGAAGCGGCGGAGGTAGAGGCGGCGGTCGAGGTCGTCGACCTCGCGGAGACGCCGCTTCGCGAGCTGAACCAGCGCCTGCACGACCTCGCCGGCACACCGGGCCCGGCGCACTGGCGCGTCCTCAACCCGAACGGGGCGCACGCCGTCGCCTGCGGCCTCGACGCCGACATCGAGGTCGAGATCGACGGTCACGTCGGCTACTACTGCGCGGGCATGAACAAGCGCGCGACCGTGCGCGTGCACGGGAACGCGAGTACCGGCCTCGCCGAGAACATGATCTCCGGCACCGTCGTGATCGAGGGGAACGCGAGCCAGTCGGCCGGCGCGACCGGCCACGGCGGGCTGCTCGTCGTCCACGGCGACGCCTCCGCGCGCTGCGGGATCTCCATGAAGGGCATCGACATCGTCGTGCGCGGCTCCGTCGGCCACCTCAGCGGCTTCATGGCGCAGACCGGCAGGCTCGTCGTCTGCGGAGACGCGGGCGAGGCGCTCGGCGACTCGATCTACGAGGCGCGGCTCTACGTCCGCGGCTCGGTCGCAGGGCTGGGCGCCGACTGCGTCGAGAAGGAGCTCCAGGAGGAGCACCGCGCCGAGCTGGGCCAGCTCCTGGCGGGTGGGGGCATCGACGACGTCGATCCCGCCGACTTCCGCCGCTACGGCTCGGCGCGCCGGCTCTATACGTTCAGGGTCGACAACGCCGCCGCGTACTGATGGCCGAGCGCCCCTGGAGCCTCCGGGAGTCGTACCTCTTCGACAAGCCGGTGATCGCCGAGATCCAGCGCGCCGCGCGCGAGGGCATCTACGACATTCGCGGCTTCGGAGCGAAGCGGAGTCTGCCCCATTTCGACGACCTGCTCCTGCTCGGCGCGAGCATCTCCCGCTACCCGCTCGAGGGCTACCGGGAACGCTGTGCCACGAACGTCACGCTGGGGACGCGCTTCGCCAAGACGCCGCTCGAGCTCCAGATCCCGATCACGATCGCCGGAATGAGCTTCGGGGCGCTGTCCGCGCCCGCGAAGGAAGCCCTCGGGCGCGGGGCGACCGAGGTCGGAACCTCGACGACGACGGGTGACGGCGGCATGACGCAGGAGGAGCGCGAGCACTCGAAGATCCTCGTTTACCAGCTTCTTCCCTCCCGCTACGGCATGAACCCGGACGACCTGCGCCGCGCCGACGCGATCGAGGTCGTGGTCGGCCAGGGCGCGAAGCCGGGCGGCGGTGGCATGCTCCTCGGGCACAAGATCTCCGACCGCGTCGCCGAGATGAGGGACCTGCCGAAGGGGATCGACCAGCGGAGCGCCAGCCGCCATCCCGACTGGACGGGCCCGGACGACCTCGAGATCAAGATCGGCGAGCTGCGCGAGATCACCGACTGGGAGAAGCCGATCTTCGTCAAGGTTGGGGCGACGCGCACCTGCTACGACGTCCAGCTCGCGGTCAAGGCGGGCGCGGACGCGATCGTGGTCGACGGCATGCAGGGAGGCACGGCGGCGACGCAAGATGTCTTCATCGAGCACGTCGGGATCCCGACGCTGCCCGCCGTGCGCCTTGCGGTCGACGCGCTGCAGGAGCTGGGCATGCACCGCCAGGTGCAGCTGATCGTGTCCGGCGGCGTCCGCACGGGCGCCGACGTCGCCAAGGCGCTCGCCCTCGGCGCCGACGCCGTCTCGATCGGGACGGCGGCGCTGATCGCCATGGGCGACAACGCCCCGGAGCACGACGAGGCCTACCGCACGATCGGGAGCGCGGCCGGTTACTACGACGACTGGCAGGCAGGCCGGGACCCGGTGGGGATCTCGACGCAGGAGGACGAGCTCGCCGCCCGCTTCGACCCAGCGCTGGGCGGCCGGCGGATCGCCAACTACCTGCGCGTGCTCACGCTCGAGACGCAGACTCTCGCGCGCGCGTGCGGGAAGTCCCACGTCCACAACCTCGAGCCGGAGGACCTGGTCGCCCTGACCGTGGAGGCGGCGGCGATGGCACGCGTTCCGCTCGCGGGCACGAGCTGGATCCCGGGGTCGACAGAGGCCTGATGCTGCTCTACGACTCGGGCGTCTCGGGCAACTGCTACAAGGTGCGCCTTCTCGTCGCCCACCTCGGGCTCGAGTACGAGCGCTACCCGATGGACGTCGTCGACCGCTCGAACCGCCACGAGGTCCTCGGTCACCTGAACCCCGGGCTGCGCGTGCCCACGCTCGTGCTCGACGACGAGCGGTCGCTGGGCGAGTCGGGCGCGATTCTCTGGTACCTCGGGGAAGGGACTCAGTTCGTGCCAACCGACCAGTTCGACCGCGCCAAGGTCTTGCAGTGGATGTTCTTCGAGCAGTACAGCCACGAGCCGTACATCGCGGTGCCCCGCTTCTGGCTCACGCACGGCACCGAGGACGACCCGGAGACGCTGGCCGAGCGCCGGCGCGTCGGCTACCTCGCCCTCGACGCGATGGAGAGCCACCTCGCCGGCCACGAGTTCCTCGTCGGGGGGCGTTATTCGATCGCCGACATCGCCCTCTACGCGTACACGCACGTCGCCCACGAAGGCGGCTTCGACCTGGCGGGCTACGCCGCGATCCGCGCCTGGCTCGACCGGGTCGCCGCCCAGCCCGGCCACGTCCCTATCGAGGCCTGATCCACAGGGGTGCCCCTCTTGGGCACGGACGGGGCCTGTCCCTGGACGTGGCCGCCGCGACCGCGCCTTCGGACGTGCCTCGGCAAGACTTCCATGCATCCACAAGAGCCTGGGGATCGGCGACGCCTGATACTTGACCTGCGCAAGCGCCAATGCGATGATCTTTGATCAAAGATCAAGATGACCGTACCCGCTTCTGCCCCGCTCGAGATCTCGTCCGTCGAAGACGGCGTCTACCGCGCGCTTCGGCAGGCGATCGGGCGGCTCGAGCTGGCGCCCGGGGAGCGGCTCCGGCTGGAAGAGCTGGCCGCGCGGTTCGGCGTAAGCCTCACGCCGGTGCGCCACGCCCTCAGGCGGCTCGAGAGCGAGGGCCTGGTCGTTAGCAAGAGGCGCCGCGGCTCCCGTGTCGCGCCGCTTTCGGTCGAGGAGCTCGAGGAGATCCAGGCGCTCCGGCTCGGGCTGGAGACCTTCCTGGCGCGGCTCGGGGCCGAGGCGATCACCGAGGAGGCGCTCGGCGAGATGACCGCGGCGCGCGACGAGATGGAGCGCGCGTTCCGCGCCGGCGACCTCGACGCCTACCTCGCGTCCTTCTGGTCGTTGCGGGACGCGTGCTATCGCTGCGCGGAGAGGCCGCGGCTCGAGCGGACGCTGCAGGACCAGCGCGTGCGCGTCGAGCGCTACGTCCTGACCC
>JBOHAB010000219.1:0-4337 GCA_050697655.1 Gaiellaceae bacterium | reverse complement strand
TCGCCGTACTCGGCCCTGCAGAAGGCCAGCATGTACCGGCTTCCGTACCGCTCGGCGAACTCGGCGATCCGGTCGCACCAGGCGAATGCGCGCTCGTAGTCCCGCACGGATGTGCACGCCGAGACGAGGAAGCAGAACGCCCAGGCGCCGGAGATGGGGATGGTCGCCTCGCCTTCGAGCGCCGTCGCTGTCGCCTCGTCCAGGTAGCGCATCCCCTCCTCTACCTCTGCACCGGCCACCAGGGTGGCGCCTTCGAGTGCAAGGCCGAGCATCTCCAGGTCGGGGACGCCGAACTGCCGGCCGAGCTCGGCGGCGGAGGCGCCGAGCTTCCGAGCCTCGGCGGTCTCGCCGCGGGCGTGCGCCAGATAGCCGTCGTGGAACGCAAGCCAGCCGTGCTCGGGCCCCGGCTCGAGCGGGTCCAGGAGGCGATGGGCGCGCGAAAGCCAGCCGCTCGCGGCCGCCGCGGCGCCGTAGAAGTCGAGCTGGTCGACCGCGAGCCAGATGGCCATGCGTGCGGCGCCGCCGGCATCGCCGCGCTGCTTGTAGAGACCGTAGGCCCGTTCCCGGGCGTCGAACACGGTCTCGGCCTCGTCCAGCCACCAGCCCGCCCAGCTCAGCCCTTCGCAGCCCTCTGGCGTCTCCTCGACTGCCAGGGCGTCGGTGAAGGCGGCCTTGGCGGAGGCCCAGCGTCCGCGATTGCTTCGCCACGACCGGTATCTTTGCGCGCCCGGTGTGCCGGGCGCTCCCCGCTCACGTGCAGAGCGAACGGTGTTTGCACTGCGGCCGGAAGAATCGCCCGACGACGTAGTCGGCGACCTTGCGCCCGAGGCGGATGCCGGCGTTCGTCGCGTAGCGGAAGTGCCAGCCGAGCCTCACCCTCGAGTCGGCGCACTCGTCACCCGCAGCCGTGAAGCTCTTGAAGGAGCGTGTCGGCATGCCGGGCGGAGCGGTGGTCGTCGCCATCGTGAAGCGTGTGCGGTCGCCAAGAGTCTCTGCCAGCACGCCGAGGCTGACGTTGCACGCGACGGAATGCGCCGAGACGTACTCGGGAAAAGGCGGCGTCGTGCGGAGCGGCTCCCAGGCCTGGTCGGCGACGGTCCGCGGGTTTCCGTCCGATCCGGCTTCGCGGACGGCCGTGTACGGACGCCAGTGGTTGTACTCGAACTTCGAGTCCCAGACCGCGATGTACCCGTCGTGGATGCCGACTCCGAGCTGGGCGAAGAGCCGCGCGGCTTCGGACAACCCCAGGCGGTGCTGCGTCGCGAGCTCGCGTGCGAGACGGTTCACGGAGCTCTCGGCAAACTCCATCCACCACAGCGCATATCCGGTCTGGTCGGCCGTCCGGCTCGTGCTGTCGACCCGTCCCATCTCCTTCACCTCGTCGAACGCCTCGGCGTAGGCGCGGCTCTTCAGCGCGAGCGGTCCCTTCGGACGCAGTCGGCTCGGCCAGCTGAGGGCAAAGGGCCTAGCGAAGCGGAACCCGGGCTGGAGGACGAAGCCGTCGAACGGAGGAGTCGTTTGATACTGGCCTGGCCCGACCCTGAACGTGTAGGTGCCCTGGAAGTCGTACCCGTCCCGGCGACGGTCGGCGAGGATGGCTGCCGCCGCCTGCCGGCCGAGCTCGATACCGGCGGCTTTGGCCTTCGCGGGTCGGACCCCGGCTAGCTGCTCCGCCAGGAGGGCGTCGACCTCCGCGCGGCGCTCGGGGTATTCGGCGACAACGACGTCGTGGGCGGCCTGCGCCGCCGCAGCGACCGGGTGTGCCTTGCGGTCGTCGCCGTGGAAGGAGAACTGCTCGTACGCCGGGTCGATCGCGTTGAGCGCGTCATGCTGGGCGATGTGCATCATCGCGCCCGCTCTCGCGCCCTTGAAGGTGAGTGACTGATCCTCGGCGAACGCGAGCTCGTTCACCAGCTGATTCCAGTCGATCACGATCGCGGCAGGGCGCGACGAGCGATCGCCCCAGGCTCCCGCCGGCGTCGACCAGATGCCCATGAGGGCGCCGATGAGGAGAGCCGTCGTCAGAGTGCGTGTCGGCATTGCCGACCTCCTTGCGTCGCTTGGCTGCAGTTACGCGAGCGACGCTAGAGAGGAATCTCCACCGCGACTTCGCCAGAGTCGGGGATCCTGAGCCGCCTCCGAGCATGGCCCGAACCGGCCACGTCGCGGTCGAATCCTGACAAGATCTAGCCCACCCCCCCGGAAGAGGAGAGATCGTGGCTGAGCCGACGAGCGCCGAGCGTGAAGTGCTGCCGATTCCCGACCGCCCCTACGACGGGCCGGTCTATGAGGACGCCAAGGACCCCGAGGCGAAGTTCCCGCCGATCGAGCCGCTGCGTCCGCCGGGGGGCGCGCCCAACGTCCTCATCGTCCTCGTCGATGACGCCGGGTTCGGCTGCTCGAGCGCGTTCGGCGGTCCCTGTCAGACGCCTACGGCCGAGCGCCTGGCGGGAGAAGGGCTCAAGTTCAACCGCTTCCACACGACGGCGCTCTGCTCGCCGACGCGGGCGGCGCTCCTCTCGGGCCGCAACCACCACACGGTGGGAATGGGCGGGATCACCGAAATCGCCACCTCGGCGCCCGGCTACAACTCGATCCGGCCCAACACGTGCGCGCCGCTGGCGGAGACGCTGAGGCTGAACGGCTATGCGACCGCGCAGTTCGGGAAGTGCCACGAGGTGCCGGTGTGGGAGACGAGCCCGCTCGGCCCGTTCGACTCCTGGCCGAGCGGCGGGGGCGGCTTCGAGTACTTCTACGGCTTCATCGGGGGCGAGACGAACCAGTACTACCCGGCGATCTACGAGGGCACGACGCCGGTCGAGCCGGAGAAGACGCCCGAGCAGGGCTACCACTTCACCGAGGACATGACCGACAAGGCGATCACGTGGATCCGCCAGCAGAAGGCGTTGATGCGGGACAAACCGTTCTTCGTCTACTTCGCGCCCGGCGCGACCCACGCGCCGCACCACGTGCCCGCGGAGTGGTCGGCGAGGTACAAGGGCAAGTTCGACCAGGGCTGGGACAAGCTGCGCGACGAGATCTTCGCGCGCCAGAAGGACCTCGGCGTGATCCCGCCCGAGGCCGAGCTCACCGCCCGGCACGAGGAGATCCCCGCCTGGGAGGACATCCCCGACGACTTGAAGCCCGTGCTCTCGCGCCAGATGGAGGTGTACGCCGGCTTCCTCGAGCACACCGACCACCACGTCGGACGGCTCGTCGCTGCGCTCGGAGACCTCGGCGTCCTCGAGGACACGCTTGTCTACTACATCATCGGCGACAACGGCGCGAGCGCCGAGGGCGACGTCCACGGCTGCTTCAACGAGCTGATCAACCTGAACGGCGCCAACGCTCTCCAGACGACCGAGTTCATGGCGTCACGCATCGATGCCTTCGGCACGCCCGAGGCATACAACCACTACGCGGTCGGCTGGGCGCACGCGCTGGACACCCCGTACCAGTGGACGAAGCAGATCGCCTCCCACTGGGGCGGGACGCGCAACGGCACGATCGTCCACTGGCCGAAGGGCATCCAGGCGAAGGGCGAGGTCCGCACCCAGTTCCACCACGTGATCGACCTAGCCCCGACGGTGCTGGACGCTGCAGGGCTTCCCGAGCCGAAGATCGTCCACGGAGTCGAGCAGAAGCCGATCGAGGGCGTGAGCATGCGCTATGCGTTCGACGACCCAGGCGCGGCCGAGCGGCGTGAGACGCAGTACTTCGAGATGGTCTGCAACCGCGGCATCTACGACAAGGGCTGGACCGCGGTCACCCGCCACTCGACGCCGTGGGACCCGCGCGAGCTGCCGCCGTTCCAGGACGACACCTGGGAGCTCTACGACACGAACACCGATTGGAGTCAGGCGCACGACCTCGCGGGCGAGATGCCCGAGAAGCTCGACGAGCTGAAGGCGCTCTTCCTGGAGGAGGCGCGCAAGTACAACGTGCTCCCGCTCGACGACCGGCGCGTCGAGCGCTTCAACTCCGATCTCGCGGGCCGGCCGGTTCTGATCACCGGCGACTCGCAGCTCCTCTTCGCCGGCATGGGACGGCTGAGCGAGAACTCGGTGATCAACGTCAAGAACAAGTCGCACTCGGTAACCGCCGAGGTCGAGGTGCCGGAGGGCGGCGCGGAGGGAGTGATCGTCGCCCAGGGCGGCGCATTCGCCGGCTGGAGCCTCTACGTCAAGGAAGGCAAGCCGAAGTACTGCCACAACCTCTTCGGCGTCCAGCGGTTCGAGATCGACGGCGACACCGAGATCCCGTCGGGCACCCACCAGGTGCGCATGGAGTTCGCCTACGACGGCGGCGGGCTCGGCAAGGGCGGGACCGTCTCGCTG
>JBOHAB010000218.1:0-4339 GCA_050697655.1 Gaiellaceae bacterium | reverse complement strand
GCGCCGAGCTGCTCGCCATCTACGAGCGGCTCGCCGCTCCGGCAGAGGCGGTCAAGGCGGCGGCATGAGCGTGGGACGGGTCAGGCTGCCGCGGAGCCGCGCGGGACGCCTGGTGCTCGTTCTCATCCCGATGGCGCTCTTGGTCGGCCTCGCCGTCTGGCGAGGCCCCGACCCCGGCCCGCTCGAGCGCGCGTTTCGCCGGGTGGAGTGGGAATGGGTCGCGGCGGCGGTCCTGATCAACCTCTTCTCCGTCGTCGTCCGCGCCTACGCCTGGAGCATCGTCATCAAGCAGGCGATCCCGCGGCCCTGGCCCCGGCGCCGGACGGTCTTCTCGGCGTTCTCCATCGGCCTGCTGGGGAACGCGGCGCTGCCGGGGCGGGTCGGCGAGCTGGCGCGGGTGGCCGTGGTCACGCGGCACGTCCGCCGTCGCCCGGGGACCTGGGCGACGATCGTCGGAACGGTCTTCGCGCACCGGCTGTTCGACGTGATCGCCGCGATCGCCCTCGTCCTGCTCACGCTCTACATCGCGCCGATCCCCGACTGGGCCTCGCCCGTGCTCGCGGTCGTGATCGGCGTGGGGCTGGGGCTGCTCCTCGCCGGGTTCCTGCTCGCGCGCCGGCACCACCGGCCGTTGTCGGAGGAGCTCGGGGCGTTCCGGAGGGTGTTGCACATGGCGCGGCGCGGCCTCACCGTCCTCCGGCGGCCCGGCCCGGCGTTCGAGGCGCTCGGTTTCCAGCTCGTCGGCTGGGCGGCCCAGCTCGCCGCCGTCTACACGACGCTCCTCGCCTTCGGAATCGACGGCTCAGTCGAGGCGGCCGCGCTCGTCCTCGTCGTCATGAACGTCGTCATGATCTTCCCCTTCTGGCCGGGGAACATCGGCCTCGTCCAGGCGGCCGTGGCCGCGTCGCTCCTGCCCTACGGCGTCAGCTACGGGCACGGAGTCGTGTTCGGGATCGGCCTCCAGGTGATCGAGGCGGGCGTCGGCGTCGGCCTCGGGTTCCTCTTCCTCGCGCGCGAAGGGTTCACCTTCGCCATGCTCAGGCGCATGCCGGAGGTCACGGAGGTCGACGTGGACGAGGACGAGCGGGTGGAGCGGATCGCTTAGGGGTTCTGCGGCGGCTGCGGAGTCTCGGGCGCCTTTCCTTCGCCGCCGCCGATTTTGTCCTTGGCAGCGTCGTAGGTTTCCTCGGCCTTCTGGCCGACGTCGCCGGCCGCGTCCTTGGCCTTGTCGTACGCCTCGCCGCCGTACTCCTCTGCTTTCTGCCCGACGTCCTCTGCGACGTCCTTACTGCGGCCGAACAACTTGTCGAAAAAGCCCATGTCAACCTCCTTGGTCGGGACCAGCATAGACGCGCAAGAAGTCGAGTGCGATCCGGTTGAGCTCATCCGGTGCCTCGAGGCTCGGCAGGTGCGCCGTGTCCATCGTGATGCTCTCGGCCCCGGGGAGCTCCTCGGCGAGGAGCTCCCCGATGGCTCGGAAGTCAGGCAGGTCGTGCGCGCCGATGACGACGAGCGTCGGCGCCGTGATCTCCCCGAGACAGGTGCGGGCGGGCGGATCGCTCCAGGCGACCGGCCCGGGCGGCGTGGGGGCCTCATACGCGGCGACGATCGTCTCGAAGGCCCGGCGCTGCATCATCGCCAGGCGCTCGCGGACCTCAGGCGGCACCGGTGCGGCGTCGCGGCCCTCTCCGTCGAGCCACGTGCGGACGTTGAGCGCGACTGCCTCGTCGAACTTCCCGGCGTCGAGAAGCTCGTCCTCCTTCTCGTCCAGGGCGTCCAGCATCGGCGAGCCTTCGTAGCCGGTCAGCGCGGGCGCGACGAGCAGGAGCGCCCGGACGCGCTCAGGGTAGGCCAGGGCGAAGTCGATGGCGACGCGGCCGCCGAAGGAGTTCCCGACCAGGCTCGCCTCGGAGACGCCCAGCTCGTCGAGCAGCGCGCGGACGTCCTCGACGTGGGAGAAAGGCCCGCCCGGAAGCGGAGACTCGCCGTAGCCGCGCAGGTCGGGCCGGACGACGAGGTGCCTCTCGGCGAGCGCCTCGACCTGGCCGTCCCAGAGCCGCCGGTCGCCGACGCCCGCGTGCATGAGGACGACGGCGGGCCCGCCGCCGGTCGCGTCGTAGGCGATCTCGGTGCCGTTGACGCGGGCCCGGCTCAGTTGTCGAGCGCCTGCTGGGCTTCGCGGTAGCGGGCGGCGAGCGACTGCAGGAACGCCCAGGCGACCGCCGGATGCTCCTCGACGAAGGGCTTGAACTCCCAGGGAGTCAGCCCGTAACAGAGGAGATCGGTGGCGGCGATGATCGAGGCGGAGCGGATGCCGTCGTCGATCAGCGCGATCTCGCCGAAGTGGTCGCCGGCGCTGAGGGTCGCACGGCGCTCGTCGCCGACGATGACTTCGGCGTTGCCTTCGGCGATCACGAAGAAGCCGGCTCCGGTGGAGCCCTCCTTCGTCACCTCGGAGCCCTCGGGGAAGCGGCGCTCGTGCAGCTGGCGCGCGATGTTCTCGAGCTCCTTCTCCTCCAGCGAGGCGAACAGGGGCACGTTTCTCAGCACGTCGATCGGCGCGGGCATGCGCGGCGATCATAGACGCCTGGGCAGGCCCACGGGTCGCCGCGGCGAAGAGTTGAGGCGCCGTGCGCACCCAGGCCGCTCTCTACGAGGAGATCGACCTCGAGCTCTCGTGGTCCGAGTCGGAGCTCCCGGAACGGGAGCGGACGAAGCACGTCCACCGGCTCCATCCCTACCTCGGGAAATACGTGCCCCAACTCGTCGAGGTCTTCCTGCGCCGGTACGGGCGCCCGGGCCGGCTCGTCTGGGATCCCCTTGCAGGCTCGGGCACGACGCTGGTCGAGGCGAATGCCTTCGGCGCGCCGGCGGCAGGCTGCGACATCTCGGCGTTCAACTGCCTCCTCGGGCGGGTGAAGACGGCGTCGTACGAGCGCGAGCCGCTGCTGGCGGATGCGGAGCGGCTCGCGGATCCTGGAATGGAAGACCTGACCCCAGGGCATGGCCCTTCGCCGTACCTGCGCAGCTGGTTCGCGCCGCGCGCGCTCGGCGAGCTGCTCGCCTTCCGCGAGCGGATCGACGGCACCGCCTACCCCGACCTCTGGCGGGTCGTCCTCTCGCGCGCGGCGCGCTCGGCTCGGCTCGCGCGCCACTTCGACCTCGACTTCCCGGTGGAGCCGGTGCAGGGCGAGTACTTCTGCCACAAGCACCGGCGCACCTGCCGACCCGTCGAGGAGGCGGACAAGTTCCTCCGGCGCTACGTTCGGGACGCGGTCGCGCGGGTGCTCGCGTTCGGCGAGGAGCGGCGCTCCACGGAGGCTCTCGTCCTGCACGGCGACGCGCGCGTGCTGGATCCGCCCGGGCGCGTCGATCTCGTCGTCACCTCGCCGCCGTACCCGGGCCTGATCGACTACCACGAGCAGCACGTCTACGCCTTCGAGCTCCTCGGCCTCGAGCGCCGCGACTCGGAGGAGATCGGGCGCGGGCTGGCGGGGTACTGCGAGGGCGTCGCCGAGATCCTCTCTCGCGCGCGCCGCGCGCTTGTCCCAGGCGGCCGGATCGTCGTGGTCGTCAACGACCGGCGCGGCCTCTACGACGGGATCCTCGCCGGTGCCGGCCTGCGGCTCGAGGAGCGCTCGGTCAGGCACGTGAACCGCCGCACGGGGAGGCGGAGCGGCGAGTACTTTGAGGACGTCCTCGTCGCCGTGCCTGCGCGGCGCTAGGACGACTTCTCGATCTCCTGCCAGGCGCGCCACGCCCGCCGGACGGTCCGGAACAGGTAGTCCACGAACACGATCCCGACGATGGCGAGAACGGCGTAGAGGAGCAGGAAGGGTATGGCGAGTACGTTCAGGGGATCCGTGGTTCGCTGCAGCTCGGCCCGGGCGAGGACGACGGCGATGACCGCCGCCGCGAGGACGAGCGCCAAGGCGACCTTCCCGCCCTTGGTCACCGCTCGGGCCTGACGGCCTCGGCGCGGCGTCCCAGCTCCTCGATTTTCCCCTCGGCCGCGTCGAGCTTGCCGACGCAGAGGCGGTAGAGCTCCTCGCCGCGCTCCCACAGGCGCACGGCCTCCTCGAGGTCGGCGCGGCCGCTCTCCAGCTCGGCGACGACACGCTCGAGCTCGGCGCGCGCCTCCTCGAAGCTCGGCTCCGCCGTCACGGCCTCGTCTCCTCGACGCGGGCGCCGAACGCTCCCTCCGCCAGCTCGACGTCCACCTTCTCGCCGGGCGCGAGCCCCGCGGCGGCGCGCACGATGCCGGCGTCCGAGCGGACGATCGCGTAGCCGCGCGCGAGCGTGGCGCGCGGCGAGAGGGTGCGCAGCCGTCCCGCCAGCC
>JBOHAB010000217.1:0-4357 GCA_050697655.1 Gaiellaceae bacterium | reverse complement strand
GCGTTGAAGCGGCTCCTCGGCCTGCGCGGCGTGCCTCTCCGCGAGGACGTGCGCGCCCCGCTCCGCGGCCTCGAGGACGGCGAGCGCCAGGCCCTGGACACCTGGGCGGCACCATGGATCACGCGGGCGAGCAGTGCGAGCCTCGCCGGGCGCGGCTAGTCCACCTGCCGGCGGGCTGCCCGCTCCCCTTGGGGCCACCCCGGGCCACCACCCGCTTCTCAGCCTATCGCCGAAAGACGCACGCGTGGGTGACGGAGTGGGCCGAGAGTGTGTCGAAACGGCAGGGATGCGTCGGAACCGCGAGCATCGAGCGTGCGAGGAGGAGGCCGCCGGCGATCCTGCCCGAGTGCCTACATGCGAAAGACACCGAACGTGGTCTCCGGGATCGGAGCATTGAGGGCCGCCGAGATTCCCAGCGCGAGCACCTTGCGCGTGTCGACTGGATCGATGATGCCGTCGTCCCAGAGTCGGGCCGTCGAGTAGTACGGATTCCCTTCGCGCTCGTACTTAGCACGGATCTCGTCCGGATCGGCGCGGCCCACCGTGGAAAGTACGGTGGCGGCCTGCTCGCCGCCCATCACCGAGATGCGCGCGTTCGGCCACATCCAGAGCTGCCGAGGGGAGTACGCCCTCCCGCACATGCCGTAGTTGCCGGCGCCGAACGAGCCGCCCACGATCACCGTGAACTTGGGCACCTGGGCGCAGGCGACCGCGGTGACGAGCTTCGCGCCGTCCTTTGCGATGCCACCCGACTCGTACTCCTTCCCGACCATGAACCCCGTGATGTTCTGGAGGAAGACGAGCGGCACCCGCCGTTTGCAGGCGAGCTCGACGAAATGGGCGCCCTTCAGCGCCGACTCGGAGAAGAGGACGCCGTTGTTGGCGAGGATCGCCACGGGGTAGCCTTCGATCCGCGCGAAGCCGCAGACGAGCGTCTCTCCGTAGAGCGCCTTGAACTCGTGCAGGCGACTTCCGTCGACGAGGCGGGCGACGAGCTCGCGAACGTCGTAGCCCTTGCCGTAGTCGGTAGGGACGATCCCGTACAGCTCCTCGGGGTCGTAGAGAGGCAGCTCTGGAGGGAGCACGTCCCAGGGCGGGAGGCGCCTGGGCCGGTGGAGGTTGCGGACGATCTGGCGTGCGAGCGCAAGCGCATGCTCGTCGCTGACCGCGTAGTGGTCGGTGACGCCGGACACGCGAGAATGGACGTCTGCGCCGCCGAGCTCCTCGGCGCTCACCTCTTCGCCGGTCGCCGCCTTCACGAGCGGCGGCCCGCCGAGGAAGATCGTGCCCGTTCCGCGAACGATCACCGTCTCGTCGCTCATCGCAGGCACGTACGCGCCGCCGGCCGTGCAGGAGCCCATGACGACCGCGATCTGGGCGATCCCCTTCGCCGACATCTGGGCCTGGTTGAAGAAGATGCGGCCGAAGTGCTCGCGGTCTGGGAAGACCTCGTCCTGCATCGGAAGAAACGCCCCTCCGGAGTCGACGAGGTAGATGCACGCCAGGTGGTTCTGCGCCGCGACCTCCTGCGCGCGGAGGTGCTTCCTGACGGTGAGCGGGTAGTAGGTGCCGCCCTTGACGGTCGCGTCGTTTGCGACGATCACGCACTCGATGCCTTCGACGAGGCCGATGCCGGCGATCAAGCCGGCCGCCGGGGCCTCGCCGTCGTAGAGCTCCCAGGCGGCGAGCGCGTTCAGCTCGAGGAACGCCGAGCCGGGGTCGAGAAGCCGCTCGACCCGCTCGCGCGCGAGGAGCTTTCCTCTCGACCGATGGCGCTCGACGGTTTCCGGGGGCCGCTCGGTGGCCACCTGTTCCGTGCGCGCGCGAAGCTCCGCGACCAAGCTCTCCATCCGCTCCCGGTTGGCGGCGTAGTCCGCCGCGGCGCGGTCGGCCCGCGAGTCGAGGACGGCCACTACTCGCTGGGCGGCAGCTTGGCGATGATCGCCTTGAGCTCCTGCAGGATGTCCGCCTCCTCGTGCCCGAAGTCCTCGAGATAGGCGGTCAGCGCAGAACGCACGAGGCGCAGCTCATCATCGGTGAGTTCGAGCGTGTGCATCGCCCGTAGCCTACGTCCTCCGCGGCCGGCGGGAGCGCAACGAGGACGGCCACTACCAAAGGCTGGGGTCGGCGCTAGCCATGGGAATAGCCTTCGCACGAAGAAGGACGCGTCCGCGGTTCTGGCCTGGAAATCCGCTCGTGGCGACGCTAGTTTTCGGGTTCGATGTCGCGGGGGACACGAATGTGGGGGTTCGGGGTGGTCGCGTTCGCGCTCGTCCTCACGCTTGCGCTCGCGCCCGCCGCGTCGGCAAAGCTCATCGTCGGGAACAAGAAGGGCAACAAGCTTGTGGGCAGCGGCAAGCGCGACGACATCTTCGGCCGCAACGGCAGGGACGTCCTCATCGGGTTCGACGGTTGGGACCGGCTCCGCGGCGAGGAGGGCAACGACGTCCTTCTCGGCGAGCGGGGCAACGACCGCCTCTGGGGGAGCGGGCTCGACGACACGCTCGACGGCGGCCGCGGCAGCGACTTGCTCTGGCCCGGGTGGGGTACAGACGTAGTCGACGGTGGGCCCGGAAACGATGTCATCTGGGCGGGCGAGAACGACGGCGATGTGGACTCGATCGACTGCGGCCCCGGTAACGACCGCGTGGTCATCGTCCGCTGGGACCGGACCTACAACTGCGAGCATGTTCGCCGGCTGCGCGGCCGGAAGGCGCCGGGCAGGCTTTGGGTGGACGTCCTTGGGCGGGACATATGGGACGACGGTGTCGGCCAGGTTCGCGACATCCTCGTCGGCCTCGGCGGCGACGACTTCCTGAACGGCCACGCCGCCGCCGACCTGATCTTGGGGAACGACGGGCACGACACGCTCGACGGTGACCTCAGCCCGGACTACGTCCACGGTGGCGCTGGAGACGACGAGGTCTGGGGAGGCAACGGACACGACCGCATCTGGGGCGGGTACGGGCTGGACAGGCTCTACGGCGATCGCGATTCCGCCAGCCCAACCGACGGTCGCGACGAGATCATCTCGATCGCGGCCGACGGGGTGGCCGACCAGATCGACTGCGGCCGGCGCTGGGACCGCGTCGTCGCCCGACCGAACGACGCGGTCGCCGGGGATTGCGAGCGCGTGATCCGGATCGCGCGCTGAGCCCAAGCCTTACGCCGGGCTAACACAACCCGCACGGGATCCACACAAGGGCGTGCTTCAGTGCACTCGCACGACCACCTCGAGGAAAGGACGGCCCGTGAAGCGCACTCTCCTCCTCGGTTGCGCGACCGCGCTCGCGCTGCTCGCGACCGCACCGGCGGCATCAGCAAAGATCATTACCGGCACGCCCGGCGACGACACGCTCGTCGGCACGGACAGGCGGGACCTGATCCGCGGTCGCGCCGGGAACGACTCGATCGCCGGGAACGGCGCTGCCGACTTCCTCTTCGGCCAGCGAGGCGACGACACCGTCAGCGGTGACGCCGGCCGGGATGCCCTCTGGGGCGGCGCCGGCAACGACACGCTCGAGGGCGGTGGCGGGCCAGACGCGCTCTACGGCGGTCGCGGTCTCGACGTCCTCGAGGGCGGCCATCACCGTGACTTCCTTCACGCGGCCGACAAGGACAGCATGCCCGACATCGTCGACTGTGGCGCCGCGCGCGACCGCGCGGTCATCCGGGTGGGCGACATCGCGATCGACTGCGAGCGCGTGCGGGTGCTGCCGGCGCGTCGCTCCCGAGTCGTCTTCCAGCGTGGAACGCGAGGTGACGACACGCTGACAGGCTCCGGGAAGCGCGACTTCATTCTCGCCCTGGCCGGGAACGACACGGTCTCGGGCCTGGGCGCCGCCGACTTCCTCTTCGGCCAGAAGGGCACCGACACCCTCAACGGCGACGACGGCCCGGACAGGCTCTGGGGTGGCTCCGAGGACGACCTCCTCAACGGCGGCAGCGGACCGGACTGGCTCTGGGCCGGCCGGGGTGCCGACCAGTTGTTCGGCGAGGAGGGCAACGACCGCCTCTTCGCAGCCGCCGACGACGGAGCGGTCGACACGCTCGACTGCGGCGAGAACGCGGACGACCGCGATCGCGCAGCGCTGCGGCCCGGTGACACCGCGGTGAACTGCGAGCGCGTCCGCTCCCTCGGCTCCTAGCGAGGGGGGTGGTTTCGAGGGCGGGGCCCGCGTCCGGTCGAGTCCCGCCCCTCGGCTCGCTGTGACCCTTCTCGGGCAGTCATTGAACCGTGACACTCTCGGCGCAGTGCGTGACACACGCGTGCGCATTCTCGGAGTACGCTCGAGAGCGGGTGGTGGGAGAGGGGTGCCCCTCAAGAGTTAAGGGCGGCTGCGGGATGGCTGCGGGA
>JBOHAB010000216.1:0-4377 GCA_050697655.1 Gaiellaceae bacterium | reverse complement strand
CGGCCGACCCGTCCGCGGAGCGTGACCCTCGCGGCCGGCCGCCGCTGCGCTTCGAGCCGCCGCTGCGCGCCCTTGCGCAGGACGATCCGGTGCAGGCCGAGCGCATACGAGCGAAGCGCGAGGTAGCTCGGCTTCGGTCGCCACCCGGTCGTGAGGAGCCCGAAGCGGCCCTCGTAGGTGTCGGCGTCGTCGGAGAACGGGCTGTTCCTGGCGGCGTACCAGAAGAGCGCCTTGACCCAGGGGAAGCGCTCGACGTAGCGATGGGCCTTCGTCAGGTACGCGGCCTGGCGCGCAGCACTCACGCCACCGTCCTCCGTGGTCGTCGAGTAGCCGAACTCCGTGAGCCAGACCTCCTTCGCGGCGTCGCCGAAGGCGACCATCGAGCGGCGGATCTCCTTGATCGCGGGGAAGGCGTTCAGGGAGATCCGGTCTGGATCCTCCAACGCGTGGACGCCGTTCCAGGCGGCCGTCGGGTCGACGCCGAAGGTGTACGGCTGCACGGCGACGGCATCGAAGGAATCCCCGCCGCCGAGGCGGTAGAGAAGCGCGGTTCGTTGGGCTCGTTCCAGAGCTGGTAGGCATGGACGCCGCGCGCGCTGAAGTGCTCGACCACGAAGCCGACGACGTCTCCGTAGTCGGCCGCGCGGGCGGGCCGGTACGTCATCTCCCAGCTGCGCCCCTCGGGGCCCACGTGCTTGTCCGGATCGGCCGAGGCCCAGTAGGGGACGCCGTCTGCAATCGGCATCAGCACCTGGAGCCCGGCTGCGTGGGCCTGCTCGACGGCGTAGTCGTACTCCGCGAGCAGCCATTCGTTCGCGTCGCCCTTCGCGTCGGGCTCCCCGAGTTCCGCACGAGGTAGGGCGATTCGGCGGTTTCGCCGGCTCGATTTGGCTTGGTTGAGCGGTTTCTGCCTGCGGAGGGTTGAGATCGTGTAGGCACACCGATTTCGACTACCGCCGTGTGTCCGTCCGGTAGTGGTGTCATCGTGTAGGCATCGTGTATCTGCGCGCGACGGTGAAGCGGACGAAGCGGGGCGAGTCGGTGCGCTACCTGCAGTTGGCGCACAACGAGCGCAACGAGCGCGGGGTGCCGGTGGCGCGGGTGATCCACAACTTCGGCCGCGAGGACCAGCTCGACCGGGAGTCGCTCGGGCGGCTGGTGCGCTCGATCCAGCGCTTCCTCGGCAGCGAGGAGACGCGACGCGCCCAAGCGCCCGCGGGCTTCCGGTTCATCTCGGCGCCGGAGGCGGGCGGCCCGCACCTGCTCGACGCCCTGTGGTCGCAACTCGGGGTCGGCAAGGCGATCGCGCGCGTCGCGGGCGGGGGCCGCGGCCGCTCCGGGGTGGAGCGGGCGATCTTCGCGATGGTCTGTCAGCGCTGCCTGGAGCCGGCCTCGAAGCTGGAGGCGACCCGCTGGCTTGGCCGCGACGTCGTCCTTCCGGGGATCGCGGCGGTCAGCGACGACGAGCTCTACCGGGCGATGGACTTCCTGCTTGCTTGCGCGGAGCGGGTGCAGGAGTCGGTCTTCTTCTCGCTCGCCAACCTCTTGAATCTTGAGGTCGACGTGATCTTCTTCGACACCACCTCGACCTATTTCGAGGTCGACATCGACGGCGACGACGACAACGACGAGGGTGAGGGCGGCGAGCGGCCGCTGCGGCGGCTCGGCCACTCCAAGGATCACCGGCCCGACCTGCCGCAGGTCGTGATCGGGCTCGCCGTCACCCGCGAAGGGATCCCGGTCCGCGTCTGGGTGTGGCCCGGCAACGCCAACGACCAGACGCTGGTCGAGCAGGTGAAGCAGGATCTCGCCGGTTGGCGGCTCGGCCGCGCGATCTATGTCGTCGACTCCGGCTTCTCCGGCCGCGACAACCTCCGCCACCTGCGCGCGGGCGGCGGCCACTACATCGCCGGCGTCAAGCTCCGCTCGGGCATGCCCGAGACCCAACAGGCGCTCTCGCGCCAGGGCCGCTACCGCAGCGTGCGCGACAACCTGCGCGTCAAGGAGGTCCGCGTCGGCGAGGGCGACGCGGCCGTCCGCTACGTCGTCTGCCACAACCCGGCCGAAGCCGAGCGCGACCGCCTCCACCGGCAGCAGCGGATCGCGCGGATCGAGGCCGAGCTCGCCCGCCTCGCCGAGCAGCGCCAACGCGCCACGACGAAGAGCGAGCGGCAGGCGCACCTGCGCGGCGAGTGCGCGCTCCGCGACCACCCGAGCCTGTCGCGCTACCTCCGCCAGACGCGGAGCGGCCGGCTCGCCCTCGACCGGGCGAAGATCGCCGCCGAAGAGCGGCTCGACGGCAAGTACCTGCTCACCACCAGCGACCCGACCCTCTCGGCCGAGGACGTCGCGCTCGGCTACAAGCAGCTCCAGGAGGCCGAACGCTCCTTCCGCGACCTCAAGGGCACGCTGCTGCTGCGGCCCGTCTTCCACCGCAAAGACGACCGGATCCGCGCGCACGTGCTGATCTGCTTCCTCGCGCTCGTCCTCGTCCGGCTGGCCGAGACGCGCACCGGCGAAACGTGGCGCACGATCCGCGCCGAGCTCGGCCAGATCCGGCAAGGCCACTTCCACTCCAGCGACGGCGACTTCACCCAGACCAGCGAACTCACCCGCCGCCAGCACGACCTCCACACCGCCCTCGCCGTCCCCGAGCCGCCTCGCTTCGGCCGCATTACCCCCACCGCCACCGACGCGGCGTAGGCACACCCCTTCACGCGCCCGGAACAGCCGCAATCCCAGTATTCATGCGGGATTTCGGCCTCAACGGGCGCCTACCTCGTGCGGAACTCGGGGGCTCGAGGCCCGCCCAGTTCACGTTCGCGCGGATCCAGCGGACGCCGGCGGCGCGTAGGAGCTCGATCTCATGGTCGACGTCCTCGCGGGGCTGGCCCCAGGTGACGTCGGCGACGACGCCCACCTCGGCCGTGCCGGCCGGGTGCGCAAGCACGAGCGCCCCCAGGGCGGCCACCAGGGCCGCGACCCTCGCACGAAACGGGGCGTGCGAGCAGACGGCGTGCCTGACCATTCCCCCTGCCTTCCAGTCGTCCACGATCACGAGGATCGGCGGAAAGCCGGAAAGTCTTGACTCCGGGCAGGTTAGCGGCGATAGCGCCGGCCGCCCAGGACGCCCTCCACGAAGCCGTGCATCTTGGCCACGTCCACGACGAGCCTGAGCGGCGGAACCCACGTGAGCGCCGCGTCCCAACCCAGCGAACGACGAGCGGCGAGGACGAAGAGCGACAGGTAGCCCACGCCGCCCGCGAGGAGGAAGGCGCCGGCCGTGCGCGAGCCGAGCGCGAAGAGGACGGCCAGCGCCGCTCCCGCCGCGTAGAGGCCGATCGTGACGAGCTCGTTCTGACGGTCCACGCGCGCGAGCGCATCACCGCGCCCGTAGTTGCGATACTGGGCATAGATCGCTCGGAATGAGCGCCTGGGGCGCCAGCGAACGACCGCCTCGGGCACGACGACGACCTCCGAGCCCGCCGCCCGCAGGCGCTGCAGGAAGACCTTGTCCTCCCCCCACGGCAGCTCGGGCGGGTAGCCCCCGGCGGCTTCCCACGCCTCCCGCCTGAAGCAGACGCCGTTGCGGCCGGCCGGCAGGTGCTCACCGGCGATGGGGCCCGGCCCCTCCTGCGGCTTGAAGGCGCGCAGCGTGAACCAGCCGGCGGCGCGCTCGAAGGACGTATGTGCGTCCGCCTCGCTGACGCCGACGGCGACGGCTCGCCCGTCTGCGGCGACCGGCCCGGCGAGTGCGGCGACGAAGGCGGCTTCGACTCTGCTACCGGCGTCGAGGGTCACGGCGAGCGGTGCCGAGGCGGCGCGAACGCCTTCGTTCCGACCCCGGCCCGGCGTCGCCCCCGGGGCCTCGACCACCCGCAGCGCGGACAGGCTCTCGGCCCGCGCGCGCAGGAGCTCCAGCGTCCCGTCGGTCGAGCCGGCGTCCACGACGACGATCTCCTGGACCGGCGGCTCCTGCGCGGCGAGATCGGCGAGCAGCGCGGGCAGGCTCTCGACCTCGTCGAGGACGGGCACGACGACGGCGACCCGCTCAGCCACCGACAGCCTCCTCGATCGCCGCCTCCATCTCCCCGACGCGCTGATCCCACGAGTAGGGGCCCACGCGCTCCACCCGGCTCGTACGGCTCTCGGGGGAGTCCTCCCGCTCGGCCGCACGCACCGCCGCGGCGAACGCCTCCGCCCCCTCGGCGAACGCGACGGCGTCGGCGAAGCCGTCGGCGCCGCGCATCAGAGTCGACACCACCGGCCGGCCGGCAGCCAGGTACTCGACCAGCTTCACGGGCACGAGCATGTCGTTGAACTCGTTCACGAGATAGGGGACGACGCACACACGACCACGCGCGAGGAGCCGCGGCA
>JBOHAB010000215.1:0-4379 GCA_050697655.1 Gaiellaceae bacterium | reverse complement strand
GCTTCCACGACACCGCGAACTCGATCGCCACGAGCGTCTCCACGCGCGCGCTCTCGCCGCGGCTCGCGGTCCTGAGCGCGGCGATCCTCAACGTCGCGGGCGCGTTCGTCTCCTTCGAGGTGGCGGCCACCGTGGCCACGGGGATCGTCAACCCCGCCGCGATCACGCTCGACGTCGTGCTCGCCGGGCTGGTGGGCGCGATCACCTGGAACCTGATCACCTGGTACCTCGGGCTGCCTTCGAGCTCGAGCCACGCGCTCATCGGCGGCATGATCGGGTCTGCGATCGCGGCGACCGGCTTCGACGTCGTCCAGTGGGACGGGCTCGTGGAGAAGGTCGCGATTCCTTCGCTCGTCGCGCCGTTGCTCGGCATCGTGGGCGCGGCGGCGCTCATGGTCATCCTGATGTGGATCGTGCGCCGGCGGGCGCCGGGTCTGGTCAACCGCGTCTTCCGCCGTCTGCAGCTGGTCTCGGGGGCGTTCGTCGCCTTCACGCACGGGACGAACGACGCGCAGAAGACGATGGGCATCATCGCGCTCGCGCTCGTGGCCTCGGGGCACCTGGGCGCCGACTTCGGCCGCCCTCCCTTCTGGGTGATCATCAGCGCGGCCGTCGCGATGGGGCTGGGCACCTACGCGGGCGGGTGGCGGATCATCAAGACGCTCGGGACGCGGATCGCGAAGCTCGACCCACCCCGCGGCTTCGCGGCCCAGACCACGACCGCGGGGATCCTCTGGGCGACCGCGCACTACGGCTTTCCCGTCTCGACGACACACACGATCTCCGGCTCCGTGCTTGGCGCCGGCGCGACCCACCGGCTGAACGCGGTGCGCTGGGGCGTGGCCGGCAACATCCTCTTGGCGTGGGTCATGACCATCCCTGCGGCTGCCCTGGTCGGGGCCGGGATGGAGGTGCTGACGCGGCTGCCGGCCGGCGACGTGCTCGTCTTCGCGCTCGCTGCGGTGATCGCGGCCGTCGCCTTCGGCGCCCGCTCGCTGCAGACGCGCCGCGTGGCCGTCGCGGAGGCTTGAGGGATCTAACGCAGATCCCGCGGCGTCGTGCCGCGGCCGTGCGAGGCGTCGGTGAACTCGCGGAAGTCGCCGCTGACGAGGTAGGCGGTCTGCTCGCCGATGTCGACGGCGTGGTCGCCGATCCGCTCGAGGCAGCGCGAGACGATGATCATCCGCAGGCCCCACTCGCGGAGCTCGGGATCGCCGCCGAGGGAGAGGACGTGGCCGACGACCCGCCGGTTGGCGCGGTCGATCAGCTCGTCCAGGTCGACCAGCGACTCGGCCCGCGCCGCGTTGCGGTCGCGGAAGGAGTCGAGCGCGATGTGGATCATCTCCTCGGCGCGACTACCCATCTCCTCGAAGCCCTCGAGGAGCGTGTCGTCACGCGGAGCGTCCTTCACCAGCTTCGTCAGCTTGGAGATCGTGACGCAGTAGTCGGCCATCCGCTCGAGATGGAGGTTGTTGTGCAGGATGGCGAGGACGAGGCGCAGGTCGACGGCGACCGGCGTCTGCAGGGCGAGCAGGGATTGGATTCCCTCCTCGATGGCCAGGTAGGCCTCGTCGACCTCGTCGTCGAACGCGATCACCTCGTCCGCGAGCTCGACGTCGGCCTCCGAGAGCGCGTTCAGGCAGCCGCGAAGCGCGCGAAGGACAAGTGCTCCCTCCTCCTGGAGCGCCGCCTCGAGCTGGTCGAGCTCCTCCTGGAGCGTGACCCTCATCCGAATCGCCCCGTCACGTAGTCCTCCGTCCGCTTTTCGGTCGGGTTCGTGAAGATCGTCTGCGTTTCGTCGTACTCCACCAGGATCCCGGTGCGCCGGTCCTGCCCTTCGTCGACCTCGACGCTGAAGAACGCGGTCATGTCGGCTACCCGCGCGGCCTGCTGCATGTTGTGGGTGACGATCACGATCGTGTACTCGCGCTTGAGCTCGTGCATGAGATCCTCGATCGCCGTCGTCGAGATCGGGTCGAGGGCGGAGGCCGGCTCGTCCATGAGCAGGACGTCCGGCTCGACGGCGAGGCAGCGCGCGATGCAGAGCCGCTGCTGCTGGCCCCCCGAGAGGCTGTAGGCGCTCGCCTTCAGCCGGTTCTTCACCTCGTCCCAGAGCGCCGCGTGGCGAAGCGCGCGCTCGACCCGCTCGTCGAGGTCCTTCTTCCAGCCGAGCACACGCGGGCCGAAGGCGACGTTGTCGTAGATCGACTTCGGAAACGGGTTGGGCTTCTGGAAGACCATGCCGATGCGCTTCCGCACCTCGACCGCGTCGACCTCGGAGCCGTAGAGGTCGATGCCGTGGTAGAGGATCGTGCCGGTGACCGACGCCGTCGGGATCAGGTCGTTCATGCGGTTGAAGCAGCGGATGAAGGTGCTCTTGCCGCACCCGGAGGGGCCGATGAAGGCGGTCACGAAGTTCTTGTAGATTTCGAGCGAGACTCCCTCGAGCGCGGGGACCCCCGAGTAGTCGACCGTCAGGTCGCTGACGTCGAAGAGCAGCTCCCGATGCGCGGGCGCCGTCTCCTGCGCCCGCGCTTGCAGCAGCTTCTCGTCCATGCCGGGAATCTTCGCAGCTGCGGCAGGGGCGCTTTCCATCTCGGACATCACCATCTTCTCTGGTAGCGGTTGCGGAGCCAGATCGCGAACGCGTTCATGGTCAGGAGGATCGCCAGGAGAACGATGATCCCGGCCGCTGCGAGCAGCCGAAACTCGTCCTGCGGGCGCGCGATCCACTGGTAGATCTGGACGGGCAAGGCCGTGAACGAGCCCATGAGCGTCGGGTTCACGGCGACGTAGGTGAGGGCGCCGACGAGGAGGAGAGGCGCCGTCTCGCCGATGGCGCGGGCGAGCGCGAGGATCGAGCCCGTGGCGATTCCAGGGATCGCCGCCGGCAGCACCTGGCGCCGGACCACCTGCCACTGAGTGGCGCCGAGAGCGTAGGCGCCCTGGCGGATCGAGTCCGGAACGGCCCGAATCGCCTCGCGGGCCGCCACGATCACCGTGGGGAGGACGAGCAGCGTGAGGATGAGCGCGCCGGCGAGCAGCACTCGTCCGAGGCCGATGCCGCGGACGAGGAAGGCGAGCCCGAGGATGCCGTAGACGATCGAGGGTACTGCCGCCAGGTTCTGGATGTTGAGCTCGAGCAGCCGGTTGTACCAGCGCTCGCGGTCGGCGTACTCCTCGAGGTAGATGGCGGTCCCGACGCCAACCGGGACGACCATGACGAGGAGAAGAGCCATCATGTAGATCGTCCCGCGGATGGCCGGGCCGGCACCGGCCCTTTCCGGGTTCGTCGAGTTCGGCTCCGTGAAGAAGACCGGGTCGAGGTAGCCGATGCCCTTCTGGACGACGTCGATGATCAGTGTGAAGAGGAGGATGAACCCGACCGAGACCGAGATCAGCAGGAGGGCGTAGAAGAGGGTCCCGCGGACCTTGGCGCCCCGTGGTCCCGGGCCCAGAGCTTCGGTGGTGCTCATTCGTACACCTCCCGGAACTTCCGCACGAGCCTGATCGAGATCATGTTCATGGCGAACGTGATCACGAAGAGCGTGAGGCCGACGGCGAAGATCGTCTTGTACTCGATCGAGCCGGTGGGGACGTCGCCGAGCCCGGTGGCGCCGATGAACGCGGTCATGGTCTGCGCCTGGTCGCGCGGGTCGAAGGTGATCTGCGCCAGCCCTCCGGCGGCGATGAGCACGATCATCGTCTCGCCGAGTGCTCGCGAGATCGCGAGGACGTAGCTGGCGACGATCCCCGAGACCGCCGCCGGTACGACGATCCGCGTGGCGACCTGGAGGCGCGTGGCGCCGAGCCCGTACGCGCCGTCTCGCAACTCCTGCGGGACGGCGCTCATTGCGTCCTCGGAGATCGAAGCAACCGTGGGGATAAGCATCACTCCCATGACCAGGCCCGCGGCGAGAACGTTGAACGTGCCCACCTCGATGCCGATGTCCACGAGCAGCGGCGTGAAGAAGGTGAGCGCGAAGAACCCGAAGACCACCGTCGGAATGCCGGCAAGCACCTCGAGCGCCGGCTTGAGGATCCTGCGCACGCGCGGACGCGCGTACTCGCTGAGATAGATCGCCACCCCGAGACCGAGCGGCAACCCGACGAGGCAGGCCCAAAACGTGACGGCGAGGGTGCCGACCAGCAGGGGCTGAACGCCGAACGACGCGGGCTCGAAGAGCGGCGCCCACCGGTGGCCCGAGAGGAAGTCCGCGATCGAGACCTCGCGAAAGAACTCGATGGAAGGCTCGAGCAGCGCGACGATGATGCCGATCGTCGTTGCGACCGAGACCAGGGCGCAGAGAGCGAGGACGGCCTTGACGACCACCTCGCTCCAGCGCCTCCCTTCGGCGCGCAGCCGGATGGGTGCCGGC
>JBOHAB010000214.1:0-4393 GCA_050697655.1 Gaiellaceae bacterium | reverse complement strand
GGCCGAGACCCTGCGTCGCCCAGTCGCTGGCGTAGGAGATGCGGATATCGACCTGCTGGCCTGAGTAGGCGCCCAGGTTGATGCTCCACTCCTGCCACCCTCCGGAGTCACCGGCCGCGGCGTGCCACGCACCGCTCGTACCGGTCGGGACGCACGTCGTAGGCGTGTTCTGCGTCTGGTAGTGATCCAGCCAGCGGTGCAGGGTCCGCCAGCCGCCCGAGTTGCTCGCGAGGCAGCTCTGGCCCGTGTTCTGGGTGGTGTGACCGTTCGCATCCGGGAGCGTCGTCCAGTTGTCGGTGCCGGCGGGAGCCACTTCGACGAAGAGGAAGTCCCAGTCGGCCTCGGTGTTGTACGACGTCCAGAAGGTGAGGTTGCCGCCTCCGCCCGGGACGGTGGTCGTCTGCGAGATGCTCTTGAACGACACATCCGCGATCTGGGAGTAGGCGTAGCTGTCGCCCGTGTGCGGGTCGAACGGCCCGCCCGGGCGGTCGTACCTCGACGATACCCAGCTCTCGAACTGCGGGAACTCGTCGGGCGGCAGGATGCCGCTCGTCGCGATGAACGAGTTCGCGTTGTCGCCGTTCTGCGCGCTGTCCGCCCCGTTGAACGTGAGCGACACGGAGTCGAACGGCGTGTCAGCGCCGAGGACGCCGAAGACGTCGCCGTTTTCGTCGAGACCGGCGGCGTTGTTGAGCAGGAAGCCGCCGAACCAGTACTCGAGCACGTCGCCCTGCAGGTCGCCCGAGCCGTGCGCGATCAGGCAGCGCCGCGGATCGACCGTGTCCGGAAGCGCGCTGCACTGTGCGTTTTCCGCGGTCGGGTCGTAGGCCTGCGCCTGGTTGGTCGAGTGCTGGAGTCCGGCGTGCTTGCCCGTCCAGAGGGCCTTGCCGCCCTCGTTCAGGTACGCGCGGACGTTGAGGATCTGATCCATCCCGATCCGCGACATGTTGCCGCCACCCCAGCCCGGCTCACGCGTGATGAGGTCGTCGCCCGTGTACCAGACGACGGCCTCGTAATGCGAGAGCACGCCGAGCATGGTCGCCGCCTGGCGGCCGCTGGCATCGACGTCGTAGACGTCGTAGCCGATGCCGTTCGCCTCCAGGGCGTCCTGGTAGTACGCGAGGTAGTTCGGCGCTGTGGCATTCGCGTACACGGGGGACGCGCCGGTGTAGTCCTCGTTCGCGAGGATGAGCACGTCGTTTCTCGACTCGACGGCCGCCGTGTACGTGAACGAGTCGCTCTCGACGCGCTTGTTGCCTCGCTTGCCCTTCCGGTCGTCTCGGAGCTTGCCCTCGAACCAGACGGTCACCTCGTCGCCCGGCTCCGTCCCACGCACGAACCCGCGCAGGACGCGGTAGTAGACGTCCGTCTGGCCGCCGTACTTCTCGCCGCCTCGCCACTCGAACGCGCCGGCGTTGCGCTCGCGACCGTCGTTGATGCGGTACTTGAGGAGGACGTTCTTCACGTCCCGCTTGGCGAGGATGCGGATCTCCTGCGGGTCGCCGTAGGAGACCGCGAACGTGAAGTTGGCTCCGGGGACTCCGGTCTTGTACGTGTCGTCGCTCTTGAAGTAGAACGGCTTCGTCTCGAGACCGAGGTGCGAGACCGGATCGTCCGGGTCCGCCGCCGACTTGGCGACATCGAGCGAGAACGGGAGGACCCGCTCGAATTCCGCCTGCACGAGGGCCTCGTCGTCCGGGAAGACGAACCCGCAGCCCTCACAGCCCTCGGAGAGCTCGGGCACCCAAGCCAGCGTCCCTTCCTCGCCGTGCGTCCAGTCGGTCATCTCGCCGTTCGTCACGTAGAGGACGTCGGACGAGAGGCCGGGATGGAACTCAGGAATCGCCGGATTGTCCAGGTTCCCGGAAAGGGCGAAGTAGATCGGGTCGTCGGCGGTCGCCGTGGCGGTCTGCCAGCCCTCCGGATACAGGAGCCACTGGCCCGCCGAGTGCCAGTTGACGTGGAAGGCGAAGTCGACGCGGTCGTAGAGCCGCAGGATCGCCTGCGTCTCCGCCTCCGAGGCCGGACCCGGCCCGCGGTAGGTGTCGCTCGACGGGACGCTCGACGAGCCCTCCTCGTCGTACTTGAAGTGCTCAGGGAAGTTGCGGTTCGGGTCGACGCCGTCGCCGACCTCGGTCGTCCCGTTCTCGTTGTTGTCACGGAGGTTCTTGCGCCAGAGGCGCGTGTCCTCGCTCGCGAACGTGTACTGGTAGCCGTCCGGGTTGGCGACGATCACGAACCAGTACTCGTTCTGCTTCAGAAGCTTTCTGATCTCCTGGTCGCCGGCGTTCCACCGGTCGATGAAGTAGTTGAGCAGCCGGCTGTTGACCTCGGGCGCGATCCACTCGCGCGCGTGCTGCGTCGCCGAGTAGAGCACCGCCGGCCGCTTGCCGTCCTTGAGCTTGCGGGCGTTCTGCGTGACCTTGAGAGCGATGAGCTCTCGGCCCTCGATCGTGTGCTCGAGCACGACCAGCTTGGTCAGCTGCGGATTCTCCTCCGCGAGCTCGTACAGCTGGGCGCGATGCCCGTCAGGGCTGTCGTAATCGTCCCAGACCACGAAGTCGTTCTCGGCCTGCAGCGCCGCGAACTGGCGGGCGCTCTGGCCGAACTCGTTCTTCTGCACCTGGACATTCACGTCCTGGGCGCGGAGCGCCAGCACCTGCTGCTTCGTGAGCACCAGGTCGACCTCGACCGCGCCGCTCGGAAGCTGCTCGGCGGCCACGACGTCGAGGCCCTTCGCGTCGAGGTCGCGGAAGACCTCTTCGCTGACCGTCGCCGTGTACTGATCCAGCGACAGCCCGCGTCCATCCTGTTCGGCGGCCGCGAGCCCGCTCACGGCAAGCGCCGTCAGCAAAGCGACCCCGAACACCAGCCAGTGTTTCACGGTGTGTAACCCCCTCTTCGATCCCGGGAACAAGCGGCGGAAGCGTGTCAGATAGCGTCGAAAAGCGCAACCGCCGAGACGACTAGGATTGCCAGGTGGACGCGAGCCCCGCCCACGTCACGAATCGCAAGCCGCCGTTCAAGTTCTCGGCCTTCGCGCGCGTCGGCTTCTCGGACACGGATGCCCAGGGAATCGTCTACTACGGGCGCTATCTCCCCTACTTCGACCTCGCCCGCGTCGAGTACGAGCGGCACCTCGGGCTCCTCCGCCGCGAGGCGGTCGGCAAGGACTTCGTCATGCGAGCCTCGAGCGTGCTGTACGAGGCGCCGGCACGCTTCGACGAGCTGCTCGAGGTCTTCGTCCGCGTGAAGCGGATCGGGCGCACGAGCGTCACGTACGAGTACTCCGCCTACCGGGTCGCCGACGACGTCCTCATGTGCACCGCGGAGCAGACCCTCGTCCTCGTTGCCGTTCCCGAGCGCCTTCCCACGGCGATCTCAGACACGTACCGACAGCCGGTGGCCGAGTTCGAAGGGTCGGACGTCGACCTTGCGGTGCCCGTCGAGTGAGCGCGACGACCGACACCTATCGCGGCGCCCTCGAGGCCGTCGACCGCATCGTCAACGGCGGGCAGGAGGCGGACGAGGTGCTGCGGAAGACCGTCGAGGCGCTCCACGAGCGCTTCGACCATTACTCCTGGATCGGCATCTACCTGGTCGAGGGCGACGACCTCGTCCTGGGACCGTGGAAGGGCCCGCAGGAAACCGACCACGTCCGCATCCGGATCGGGGAAGGCATCTGCGGCGCCGCCGCGGCGAGCGGCGTAACGGAGATCGTCGACGACGTGCACGCCGACGACCGGTACCTCGCGTGCTTCGTCTCGACCAGGAGCGAGATCGTCGTCCCCATCGCCTACGAAGGGCGCGTCGTGGGCGAGATCGACGTCGACTCGGACGTCCCTGCGGCCTTTGGGCCTGAGGATCGAGAGCTCCTCGAGCGCGTCGCGCTCCTCATCTCCCCGCACTGCCTGGTCGGATGGGATACGGGGGGCGAAGCGTGGAGCCCGTGATCCGCGCGCTCGACCACCTCGATCTCGTCGTCTCGTCGCTCGAGCGGAGCCAGCCCTTCTACCAGCAGCTCCTCGGCCTGACGGAGGCAAGCGAGATCGAGGGCGAGCGCGGCGAGCGCGTCGTCTACCTCTCGCGACCCGGAGAGGAGCCGGCAGGAGAGTTCTCCCTCGGCCTTCGAGAGAAGCAGTCAGACGCACACGGCGTCCCGTACGACCGCTACGCAATCGGGGTCCACCACGTCGCCTTCGAGCTTGCTTCGCGCGCGGAGGTCGACGAGCGCGCCGAATGGCTTCGCGCTCAGGGCGCGGAGATCGAGAGCGGGCCCGCCGAGTACGACTACCGCGAGGGTTACTACGCCGTCTTCTTCTACGACCCGGACGGGATCAAGCTCGAGCTACTGCACGTCCCGGCGTAGCGCGCGAGCTACGCCGGGACGTGC
>JBOHAB010000213.1:0-4549 GCA_050697655.1 Gaiellaceae bacterium | reverse complement strand
CTCCTATTCCTCGGTCCGTCGTGCTCATGCTCGGACCTCCAGCGGCCGTGGTGCCGGGAGCGGGTGACCGCGGCGTTTCGCGAGCCGGGCCAGCGGTGCGAGGGCGATGCGCTGCAGCCAGCGGGGCGGGAACGCCCCCTGTACCTCGTCCTCGAACTCCTGGGTGAACAGGGCGAGGTCGAGGGGCCTCGGGATGCCGCCCAGCATCGTGCGGCCCTGCTCGGCGAGGCCGACGGCGGTCTCGAAGAGCTGCTCCATCTTCAGTGCCGGGCGCACCTCGACGCGGACGAGCGCGTCCTCGTCGCCCACATTCGCGAAGTCGTGCTTCTGGCCGGGGGGGACGACGACCATCTCGCCGGGCCCCGCGACGACCCGCTTTCGTCCCAGCCTGAAGCGCATCGTGCCCTCGACGACCTCGAAGCGCTCCTCCTGCTTCGGGTGAATGTGCTGGCCGCCCGGGACCCGCCGGCCCGCGGGAAGCTCGAGGTCGATCACCAGCAGCTCACCTTCCGTTACCGCCGATGTCTGGCGGAACGTGATCCGCTCACCGCTGGCCGGGTTCTCGAGTGTCTGTCCTCTGTAAGCCATGGTCGCTCCCGTCTGGTCGTCAATGCAATACGTCCAGTGTTGCGTGCCAGCACAGGACTGTCTATGACTAGAGCGCGCCCATTCATGCCTTTTCGTCCATCGTACTGGACGATTCAGGTGCAACCAGGCATACTTGGCGTCATGGAAGCGCCCGACCCCTTCCCGCCGGCGGATCCCCTCGGCGAGGCACTGCACTTCCTGCGGATGAACGGCGCGTACTACTGCCGTTCCGAGCTGACGGCACCCTGGGGAATCACGCTGCCGCCGATGCCGGGATACCTCTGGTTTCACGTGGTCACCTCGGGCCGGATGTGGCTCGAGACGGGGGAGCAGGAGCGGGATTGGGTCCAGCTCGGGGACCTCGCGCTCGTCCCGCACGGGGAGGGCCACGTCCTCTGCAGCGAGCCGGGAGCTCCCGTACCGGGGATTCTCGACCTCGAGCGTGAGGCCGTCAGCGATCGCTACGAGATCCTTCGCCACGGCGGAGGCGGCGCGCCGACCGGCCTGATCTGCGGGGCCGTGCGCTTCGCTCACCCGGCCGCCGGCAACCTCATCGAGATCCTGCCGAGCACGATCCGCATCGAGGCGGCCAGCTCGCCCAGGCTGGAATGGATGCAGAGCATGCTGCGGCTGATGGCCTCCGAGGCCGCCGAGCTTCGGCCCGGCGGCGAGGCCGTGATCACGCGCCTCGGGGACATCCTCGTGATCCAGGCAATCCGGGCCTGGATCGAGAGCGACCCGGCCGCGCGAAGGGGCTGGCTGGGAGCGCTCCAAGACCCCCAGATCGGCCGCGCCATCTCACACATCCATCGCGACCCCGATCGGCACTGGACCGTCGCCTCCCTCGCCCACCAGGTGGCGATGTCGCGCTCGGCCTTCGCCGCCCGCTTCACCGAGCTCGTCGGCGAGCCGGTAATGAGCTACGTCGCCCGCTGGCGCATGCAGATCGCGGTAGCCGCCCTCGAAGACGAGGGCGCCACAAACGCCCAGCTCGCCGACCGGCTCGGCTACCGCTCCGAAGCCGCCTTCAGCCGCGCCTTCAAGCGCATCATCGGCGTCTCCCCAGGCGCGATCAGAAGAAGCGCCGGCGAGCAGGACCAAGCGCTGATCGCCGCCGCCGCGGGCTGATTTCCGGCCGCTGCAGGTGCCGACGGGTCCACGAGTAACCTCTCCCGAGATGCATCTCCTGGGCCGGATCCGAGCGGCGGTGGACCCCGTTACCGCGCGCGTGACGCAAGTCGGCGCGGATCCCGGCGACGACGAGGACCTGCGTGCTCGAAAGGCGCTGCTGGTCCTGATCTCGGTGTTGATCCTGCCGGTCGCGGCGTTGTGGGGGGCGCTGTATCTCGCGTTTGGATCGCCGGTCGGTGTGGTGCCGCTCGTGTACTTCGTCATCCTGCTCGGCGCGATCGGTGTGTTCTCGCGCACGCGGGACTTCCCGTGGCTGCTCCGGGTGGGCCAGGTCGACATCCTGCTCGCGCCGACGCTGTCGATGATCCCGCTCGGCGGATTCCTCGACTCCGGCGGCGTCGGCCTCTGGGGGATTCTCGCCCCGCTCGGGGCGCTCGTGTTCAGCGAGGTCGGGTCGGCGGTCCGCTGGTACGTCGCGTTCGTCGTCGTGTTCCTCGGGTCGGGGATCGCGGGCGAGGTCATCGGCCCGATCTGGGAGCCCCTGCCCGGCTGGTTCACAAGCGCGATGCTGGCCCTGAACATCGCGGTCGGCGGCGCCATCGTCTTCACGCTGCTCGCGGTGTTCGCCAGCCAGCGCCGCGATGCGCTGGCAGCGCTCCGGCAGGAACAGGCCAAGGCGGAGAGCCTCCTGCTCAACATCCTGCCGCACTCGATCGCCGACAAGCTGAAGGCCCAGACCCAGCCGATCGCGGATCAGTTCGGGTCAGCCTCGATCCTGTTTGCCGACGTGGTCGACTTCACGCCCTGGTCGGAGCGGCTCCAGCCCGCCGAGGTGGTCGGCTACTTGGATCATCTGTTCAGTCACTTCGACGAACTCGCGGAGCGATACGGGATCGAGAAGATCAAGACCATCGGCGACTGCTACATGGTCGCGGCGGGCGTTCCGAACCCACGCCCCGACCATGCTCGCGCGCTCGCGCTCATGGCGCTCGACATGCTCGAGGCGATGCGCTCGGACGACGCGGTCGGCCACGTCGGCCTCGGGCATCTCGGCCTCGAGCTCCGGGTCGGCATCAATTCGGGCCCGGTGGTGGCCGGCGTGATCGGACGGAAGCGTTTCCTCTACGACCTCTGGGGCGACGCAGTCAACACGGCCAGTCGCATGGAGTCGCACGGGACGCCGGGGCGGATCCAGATCACTCGCGCGACGTACGAGCTGCTCGCCGACGAGTTCGAGTGCGAGCCGCGCGGGACGATCACGCTCAAGGGGAAGGGCGAGGTCGAGACCTGGTATCTCATCCGTCCCCGCGGCGACCGCCCGTCAGCCGCCGACGATGAGGCCCGCGAGCCGACGCTCGCCGTCCGAAAGCACGCCTCGAGATCGCGCAACCCCGGACCCTGATCGACGAGGTCTCGACGGCCAGGAGCGGCGCGTCTTCGTCGTGCTCGCCTGCCGCTCCATGTACTATGCACCTCTATGCATAGTACTGTGAGCCGTGGAGGACGGCGCCCGTGCACATCGACAAGGACCTAGTCGCGGCTTCGGCGACACCGCTCGTGCTCGCAATCCTGGCGGAGGGCGAGAGCTACGGTTACGCGATCCTCAAGCGCGTACGTGCGCTCTCCGGGGGCGAGCTCGAGTGGACCGACGGGATGCTCTACCCGCTGCTCCATCGCCTCCGTCGGCTCGGGTACGTGACGACGGAGTGGCGAACGCCGCCGGAAGGGCGTCGCCGCCAGTACTACATGCTCACCCCCGACGGACGAGCAGCGCTCGCGGACCAGCAACGGCAATGGGTGGCCGTCACCCGTGCGCTGAACGACGTCTGGCCGGGCTCCGGTGGGCTGCTGACGGCTCTCGGCGAGGCGTGACCATGGAGAGCCTGGACTCGCAGATCGCAGAATGGCGGGCCTACGTCGCGGGCGCCCCGGGAGTCAACGGCCGCGACGTCGATGAGCTCGAGGATCATCTTCGCCACCAGATCGCCGATCTGAACGCGGCCGGCCTCGCGGACGACGAAGCGTTCTTGGTCGCCGTGAAGCGGATGGGGGACCTCGACAGCCTGTCGCGAGAGTTCGCTCGCGAGCACAGCGGCCGACTGTGGAAACAGCTCCTGAGATACGACGACGAGCCGGCCCGCACGTCCAGCGGGTGGCTCGAGCCGCTCGCGTTCGCCGCGGCGGCGGCCGTCGTGGTCCAGGTCGCACGCCTCGCTGCTGACTTCCCCCACGAGGAGCCGAGCTGGCTGGCGCGGAACGCCAGTGTGTTCGTGTTGCCGTTCCTGGCCGGGTACTTCGCCCTCCAGCGGCAGCTCGATGCACGCCGATGGGTGCTGACAGCGGCGCCGTTCGTCCTCGCTGCGCTCGTGATCAACCTTTACCCGTGGGATGCGGACTCGGCCACCGAGGCCCTCGTCGTCCTCCATCTGCCCGTCGTGCTGTGGTTTGCCGTCGCCTACCCGTACATGGGCGGCACGCTCCGGTCGCACGAGCGGCGCATGGATTTCGTTCGCTTCACGGGCGAATGGTTCATCTACTACGTGCTGATCGCGCTCGGGGGCGGCCTGCTCATGGGACTGACCGCGGGCATCTTCGAACCCGCGGGGGCCGACGTCGAGCGGATCGCCGAGTGGGTGCTGCCCTCGGGGGCGGCGGGTGCCGTGATCGTGGCCGCGTGGCTCGTCGAGTCGAAGCAACGGGTCGTGGAGAACATGGCGCCGGTGCTCACGATGCTCTTCACGCCGCTGTTCGCGGTGATGCTGGCCTGCGCTGCGGTCGTCTACGCCGTGACCGGGCTCGGCGGGGCGTTCGATCGCGAGCTCCTCAGCGT
>JBOHAB010000212.1:0-4553 GCA_050697655.1 Gaiellaceae bacterium | reverse complement strand
AGCCGCCCCTGGACGCCCGTTTCCTCCGTCACCTCGCGGGCGGCGGTCTCGGCGGGATTCTCCCCGGGAGCGACGAGTCCCTTCGGGAGTGCCCAGACGTCCTTCCCGCCGGGCTTGATCGCCGCCAGGCGCCAGCCTCCGCGCAGTCGGCGGACGACGACGCCCCCTGCTGAGAACTCGCGGCGCATCGGCATCACGAAGCTAGCATCGAGACGTGCGGCGTCTCCTGCTCCTCGTCTGCTCGATAACGCTCGCGGACACGATGCTGTACGCGGCGCTCGTGCCCCTGCTCCCGCACTACGCGGACGAGTTCGGGCTCTCCAAGGGTCAGGCCGGGCTGCTCGTCGGCGCGTACGCGCTGGGGGCGTTCGTCGGCGCGATCCCGGGCGGAATCGCCGCCGCCCGCTTCGGGCCTCGCAGGACGGTTGTCGCAGGGCTTCTGCTCATGGCGGTGGCGAGCGCCGGCTTCGGCTTCGCCGGCTCGGCCGCCGAGCTCGGGATCGCGCGGCTCGCCCAGGGTTTCGGCAGCGCGCTCTCGTGGGCGGGCGCGCTCGCCTGGCTGGTGGCCGGGACGCCACGCGAGCGCCGCGGGGAGATGCTGGGGACGGCGATCGGCGCGGCGATCTTCGGGGCGCTGCTCGGGCCGGCCGTCGGCGCCTTCGCCGAGGGTGTCGGGCCGCGCCCGGCATTCGTGGCCGTGGGAGGGGTGGCGCTCCTTCTCGTCGTCTGGGCGCTGCGGACGCCTCCGGTCGCCGCGGAGCCACAGTCGCCTCGCGCCCTCCTGGGGGCGCTTCGCCAGCCGCTGATGCTCGGCGCGCTCTGGCTGATGGTGCTGCCGGCCCTTCTTTTCGGCGTCGTCTCGGTGCTCGTCCCGCTCGAGCTCGGCGACGCCGGCTGGAGTGCGGTCGCCATCGCCGCGCTCTTCATCGGCTCTGCGACGGTGGAGATGGTGGTCGCGCCGCTCCTCGGACGCTTCTCGGATCGCCGCGGCCGGCTGCTGCCGCTCCGGATCGCGCTCGTCGCAGCGATCGCCGTCACCCTCGGCCTCGCGCTTGCAGACGCCCCGTTGGTGATCGCGCCGCTCGTCGTCGCGGCGGCGATCGCGTTCGGCTCGTTCTGGGCGCCGGCGATGGCGCTTCTCTCGGACGGCGCCGAGCGGATCGGCCTCGTCCAGGGTCTCGGCTTCGGGCTCATGAACGCCGCCTGGGGCGGCGGCAACTCCCTCGGCCCGACGCTCGGCGGCGCTCTCGCCGACGCGGCGGGCGACGCGCTTCCGTTCGCCTTGATGGCTCTGTTCTGCGGTCTGACGCTTTACGCGATCACGCGAGGCGCGCATCGCTTCGTCGGCACTCCTCTCGCCCGAGTGCCAGAGAATCCTTGATCTTCCCCGGCCAGGTTCGCTAGGATTGCCGCTGGCACTCCGCATTGGCGAGTGCCAGTCCCGAAGTCACTTCGCAAGGAGGATTGCTGGATGAATCTTCAGCCACTGGGCGACCGGCTGATCGTCGAGGCCCTGGACGAGGAGGAGATGACCGTCAGCGGCATCGTGCTCCCCGACACGGCCAAGGAGAAGCCTCAGCGCGGTCGCGTCCTCGCCGTTGGTCCCGGCCCCCGGGACGAGGACGGCGAGTACATCAAGATGGA
Source organism: Gaiellaceae bacterium (assembly GCA_050697655.1). Classification (GTDB taxonomy): domain Bacteria; phylum Actinomycetota; class Thermoleophilia; order Gaiellales; family Gaiellaceae; genus JAIBJN01. The sequence continues at coordinate 2,909 of JBOHAB010000212.1, read as the reverse complement.
TCTCGAGCCCGGCGACGAGATCATCTTCTCGAAGTACGGCGGCACCGACATCAAGCTCGGCACGGATGAGTACCTCATCCTCCGCGAGTCGGACGTGCTGGCCAAGGTCGTCGCCGAGACGAAGACGAAGGGCAAGAAGAAGGATCTGGCCGGCGCCGCCGCCTAGGCGTTCGTCGTCAGTCACCCGAACGAAACGGAGGATGAATGGCTCACAAGGAGCTTCTCTTCAACGAGGATGCGCGACGCGCGCTCGAGCGTGGCGTCAACGTCCTCGCTGATGCGGTCAAGGTCACCCTTGGCCCCAAGGGGCGCTACGTCGTGCTCGACAAGAAGTTCGGCGCGCCCACCATCACCAACGACGGCGTCACGATCGCGCGTGAGATCGAGGTCGAGGACGTCTTCGAGAACCAGGGCGCACAGCTCGTCCGCGAGGTCGCCACGGCGACCAACGACGTTGCCGGCGACGGCACGACGACCGCGACCGTGCTCGCCCAGGCCATCGTGCGCGAGGGCCTGAAGAACGTTGCCGCCGGCGCCAACCCGATGGGCCTCAAGCGGGGCATCGAGTCGGCCGTCGACACCGTAGTGGACGACCTCAGGAAGCAGTCGAAGGAGATCTCGGGCAAGGAGGACATCGCCCGGGTCGCCAGCATCTCCTCGCGCGAGCGCGAGATCGGCGACGTGATCGCGGACGCGATCGAGAAGGTCGGCAAGGACGGCGTCGTGAACGTCGAGGAAGGCCAGACCTTCGGCCTCGAGCTCGAGTTCACCGAGGGCATGCAGTTCGACAAGGGCTACCTGTCGCCCTACATGATCACGGACGCGGAGCGCATGGAGGCCGTGCTCGACGATCCGTACATCCTCATCGCCAACCAGAAGATCGGCGCCGTCAAGGACATCCTTCCGGTGCTGGAGCAGGTCATTCAGGCCGGCCGGCCGCTGCTGATCGTGGCCGAGGACGTCGAGGGCGAGTCGCTTGCCACCGTCGTCGTCAACAAGCTGCGCGGCACTTTCACCGCCGTCGCCGTGAAGGCGCCGGGCTTCGGTGACCGCCGCAAGCGCATGCTCGAGGACATCGCCATCCTCTCGGGCGGCGAGGTCATCACCGAGGAGATGGGCCTCAAGCTTGAGAACACGAAGCTCTCGCAGCTCGGCCGCGCGCGCAAGGTGGTCGTCACGAAGGACACGACGACGATCATCGACGGCGCGGGCGACTCGGAGGGCATCAAGGCCCGCATCAAGCAGCTCAAGTCGGAAATCGAGACCACCGACTCGGACTTCGACCGCGAGAAGCTACAGGAGCGGCTCGCCAAGCTCGCCGGCGGTGTCGCCGTCATCAAGGTCGGCGCTGCCACCGAGACCGAGATGAAGGAGAAGAAGCACCGCGTCGAGGACGCGCTGCAGGCCACCCGCGCGGCCCTCGAGGAGGGCATCGTCCCGGGCGGCGGCGTCGCGCTCCTCAGCGCCGGCAAGGCGATCAAGCTCGACTCGCTCGAGGGCGACGAGCGCACCGGCGCGTCCATCGTGGCGCGCTCGCTCGAGGAGCCGGTCCGCCAGCTGGCGCAGAACGCCGGCCTCGAGGGCTCGATCGTCGTCGACAAGATCCGCACCGGCACGAAGGGTCAGGGTCTGAACGTCGACACGGGCGAGTACGAGGACCTGGTGAAGGCCGGGATCATCGATCCGACCATGGTCACCCGCTCGGCGCTCCAGAACGCCGCCTCGATCGCGAAGAACATTCTCACGACCGAGGCCGTTGTCGCGGAGGCGCCGGAGAAGCACCCGGCCGCCGCGGGAATGCCGGGCGGTATGCCGGACATGATGTAGAGGCAGCCTCGGCTGTCCGCTACTCGAGAAGGGCCGGCACCGCCGGCCCTTCTCATTTCTCTGCCTACACTAGGGACGTGGAAGCGATCGCCCTTCGTCCTCGGTCCTTCGTCCGCGTTGCTGGCCCGGATGCTGAGGACTACCTCCAGCGGATGCTCTCGAACGACGTCGCTGCGCTCGCTCCCGGTGTTTCGTGCGAGGCGCTGCTCCTGACGCCGAAGGCGCGCGTGATCGCGCCGATGGTGGTTCTCCGGCGCGCCGACGAGGACTTCCTTCTTCTCACCGAGCCGGGCCTCGGTGAGACGCTTCGCGACGAGCTGCTCCGGATGCGCTTCGCCGCCAAGGCCGAGATCGAGCTCGAGGAGCACACGTCGACCCTCGTCTTCGGGGGCGAGGCCGACGGGATTCCGAACCGGGACTACGGTCGGCCTGCGGTCGAGGTGCTCGACGCCACACTCGAGCCGACGCTCGACGAGGACGCCCTCGAGGCCATGCGGATCGAGGCGGGCACGCCACGATTCGGCCAGGAGATCGACGACCGTGTCCTCCCTGCCGAGGCGGACCTCGTCGAGCGGGCGGTGAGCCTGACGAAGGGCTGCTATCCGGGTCAGGAGCCGATCGCGCGACTCCACTACCGCGGCCATGCGAACCGCGCGCTGCGCGTCCTCGCCGTCGAGGGCGAGGAGCTCCCCGGCCCCGACGCCGAGCTTCGTCTTGGAGACAAGGCCGTCGGCCGCGTTACGAGTGCCGCCCACTCGAACGGCGGCATCGTCGCGCTCGCCTATGTCCGGACCGACGTGCCCGTGGACGCCGAGCTCGACCTGGAGCGGTCGAAAGCCAGGCCGCTACACTGACCCGGTCCCTGCGCCCGTAGCTCAGGGGATAGAGCGCTGCCCTGCGGAGGCAGAGGTCGCACGTTCGAATCGTGCCGGGCGCATCGTAGAAAAGGCCCGCAAGCACGGGCCTTTTGAGTTGATGGAGATGGGAGCCGTCAGTCGGCGGTGTCCAAAGAATGTCCACCCGCTCGAGAAATGCGGGCGTCGAAGGCGTCGAGCAAGCCGAGTTCGTGCTCGTCCGCGTCC
>JBOHAB010000211.1:0-4570 GCA_050697655.1 Gaiellaceae bacterium | reverse complement strand
CGAGGAAGGCTGCCGGATCCACCCCGAGGCCATGATCGACGGCCCGGTGGTGCTGGGGCCGAACGTCACCGTGGAGGAGGACGCGCAGATCCGCGGCCCCGCGGCCATCGGGGCCGACTGCCACGTTGGGCAAGCCGCCGCCATCCGCCGCGCCGCGCTCCTGCCCGGGAGCGTCGTCCCCGACGAGGGGCTCGCCATCGCCGGCATCTTCGGCGACGCGTCCAAGCTCGCGGACAGCATCCTGCGCTACCCGTCGGCGCGGGACTAGACGTTTAGGGGCGTGAGCCCCGCGGAGCGCAGGCGGCTGGTGTCGGCGATCACGACGGCGAGCGCGCCGAGCATCTGGGCCCGGTCGCCCAGCACGCCGGCCTTGACCTCGACCGCTTGCGCGGCACCGGGAAGCGCGTAGCGGTCGATCTCCTCGCGAACGCCGCCGATGACGGCCGCAGGGTTCAGGTAGTTGCAGAGGTCGGCAACCGCGCGGCCGACCGCCCGTCCCGCGTCGTTGACGACCCGCTTGGCGGCGAGGTCACCGTCGGAAACGAGCTCGAGCAGCTCGCGCAGCGTCAGGTCGGACCCGTGCGTGGCCTTGAGGAGAGAGACGAGCGCGCCGGTGGACGCGACCGTCTCCAAACAGCCGCGGCTCCCGCAGCGGCAGACTGCCCCGTCCGGGCGCACCTGGACGTGCCCCAGCTCGCCGGCGATGCCGGATGCGCCGTGATAGAAGACGTCGTGGAGGTTGTGGGAGATGATGACGACCCCGAGGCCGCGCTCGGCTAGGCGGCGGACGAGATCGAGCACCTGGCGGGTCTGCGCGACCCCGAGGGCGGCCGTCGGCTCGTCGAGGATGCGCGCCGGGCCGGGATCAACGTCGACCGTGGGCGCATCGCCGTCTTCATGATCAGCGGCTTCATGGCCGGCGTGGGCGGGATCATGCTGGCGTCTCGGCTGCGCTCGGTCGCCACGAACACGGGTGGAGGCCAACTGCTGCTGCTGGTCATCGCCGCCGCCGTGATCGGCGGCACCAGCCTGTTCGGAGGAGTCGGCCGTGTCGTCTCCGCGCTCCTCGGGGCCCTCGTGATCGGCTCCATCACGAATGGAATGGACCTCCTCGGCCCGGCGTCGGGGACGAAGTTCGTGATCACCGGCCTCGTCCTGCTCGGGGCCGTGCTGATCGACGCGTTCGCGAAGCGCCGCCGGGCGGCACGCGGCGTCGTCTAGAGTCGGATGAGGCTCGAGCAGGCGCTGGAGATCGTCGGCACGGTCGTGCGCGACGCTCCGGGCCCGGTGTCCGTCTTCGTCGCGGACTCGCACGGCGAGCTCGTCGCCGCGGCGACGATGGACGGTGCCGCGCCCGACACCCGCGTAAGCGCGCAACGAAAGGCCTACCCCGCCGCCCGAAGCGACGCGCGCTCGACAGGCGAGCTCGCCGACAAGGCCCGTGAGGATCCTGCCGAGCTCGCGAGCTTCGACCCGTTCTTCTCCTTCTTCCGAGGCGGCGTGGCCGCCTTCGAAGAAGGGCGTCGGGTCGGCGCGGTGGGCGTCAGCGGCCTTCCCGGGGAAGACGACGAGGCGCTTGCGAGCGACGCGCTTCTCGCGGCCGGCCTCGCCCTCCGGTGACCGCCCTCGTCGGCCTCGACGTCGGCACCACCGGCCTCAAGGCGCTCGCCCTCAGCCCCTCCGGTGAGGTGGTGGCGCGGTCCGAGCGCGAGTATCCGCTGGCGATGCCGCGCTCCGGTTGGGCCGAGCAGGACCCGGAGGATTGGTGGCGCGCGGCCGAAAAGGCGCTCGACTCGCTCGCGGTCGACGACGTTGCCGGAATCGGGCTCACCGGGCAGATGCACGGCCTCGTCGCGCTCGACGCCGACGAGCGTGTGCTCCGTCCTGCCATCCTCTGGAACGACCAGCGCACCGGGGCCGAGTGCCGTGAGATCGAGGAGCGGATCGGGCTGGATCGCCTGCTCGAGCTCACGGGCAATCGCGCTCTCCCCGGCTTCACGGCGCCCAAGCTCCTCTGGCTGCGAAGCAACGAGCCGGAGACGTACGAGCGAATTGCGCACGTTGTCCTGCCGAAGGACTACGTCAGGCTCGCGCTCACCGGCGAGCGTGCGACCGACGTCGCGGACGCGTCGGGGACGCTCCTCTTCGACGTCCCCGGTCGCCGCTGGAGCGACGAGATGCTCGCCGCCCTCGACCTCCCCGCGGCCTGGCTTCCCCCGGCGCTCGAGTCGCCGTCGCGCTCGGCCGAGACAGCGGCCGGAATTCCTGTCGCTGCAGGAGCAGGCGACCAGGCCGCCGGGGCGCTGGGCGTGGGGGTGATAGCGCCGGGCCCCGTATCGGTCGTCCTGGGGACCTCCGGGGTCGTCTTCGCCGCCGTGCCGGAGCCCGTCCCCGACCCGCAGGGACGGGCGCACGTCTTCTGCCATGCGGCGCCGAAGACCTGGCACGCTATGGGCGTGATGCTGTCCGCGGCGGGAGCGCTCCGCTGGTGTCGGGACGTGTTCGCGCCGGGGGAGGCCTACGACCGGCTGGTCGCCGAGGCCGAAAGTTGGCCGCCCGGGGCCGAGGGGCTCCTCTTCCAGCCCTACCTGACCGGCGAGCGCACGCCGCACGCGGACCCGCTGGCGCGGGCCGCCTTCACCGGGCTCTCGCAGCGCCACGACCGCGGCGCCCTCGTCCGTGCCGTGCTCGAGGGGGTCGCGTACGGGCTCCGTGACTCGCTCGAGGTTCTCCGCTTGCTCGGCTGCCGCCTCGAAGTCGGCCGCGCGTCGGGGGGCGGGGCGCGCAGCGCCCTCTGGCTTCGGATCGTCGCCTCCGTGCTCGGCTTCCCGCTCGAGCGGACCGTGGTGGAGGAAGGCGCGGCGTACGGCGCGGCCCTGCTCGGCGGCGTCGCGGGAGGCGTGTTCGCCGACGTCGAGGAGGCAGTGGCGGCGTGCGTGCGCGTACGAGAGACGATCGAGCCCGATCCCGAGTGGGAAAGGACCTATTCGGAGGGCTACGACCGCTATCGCTCTGTGTATCCAGCACTGAAGGGATTGGAGGTGGAATGAGCACGACGTGGGGAATCATCTCGACGGCGAACATCAACCGGCTCGTCCTCGCGGGCGCGCGGGAGTCCGACCGGGTGGACGTCGTCGCGGTTGCGAGCCGCGACCAAGCCAAGGGGGAGTCCTACGCGCGCGAAAACGGGATCGAGCGCGCCCACGGGAGCTACGAGGCGCTGCTCGCCGACCCCGACGTCGACGCCGTGTACATCTCGCTTCCGAACTCGCTGCACGTCGAGTGGTCGATCCGTTCGCTCGAAGCCGGCAAGCACGTCCTCTGCGAGAAGCCCTTCGACCGGAGCCCCGAGCGGGTCGAGCGCGCCTTCGACGCCGCCGAGCGGGCGGACCGGCTGCTCATGGAGGCGTTCATGTACCGGCACAGCCCGCAGACGGCCAGGGTGAGAGAGCTCGTGGAGGACGGCGCGATCGGCTCGCTGAAGTTCGTTCGCGCGGCCTTCAGCTTCCGCCTCGCCGACCTGGAGAACGTCCGCCTTGCGGCGGCTCTGGACGGGGGCGCGCTCATGGACGTCGGCTGCTACTGCGTCAGCGGGTCGCGGCTCCTCGCCGGCGAGCCGGAGACCGTGTACGGCCAACAGCTCGTGGGCCCGAGTGGCGTCGACGTCCTCTTTGCCGGGACGATGCGCTTCCCGGGGGACGTGATCGGCCAGTTCGACTGCGGCTTCGTCCTGCCCGGACGCGACGAGCTCGAGATCGTGGGGGACGAAGGGTCTCTGTTCCTCGACGACCCCTGGCACGCCCGCGCGCCCGCGATCGAGCTCCGCCGCGAGCGCGGCGTCGAGGAGATCGTGCTTCAGCCGGTGGACTCCTACCGGCTCGAGCTCGAGAACCTGAGCGATGCGATCGAGGGCCAGGCCGAGCCGCTGCTCGGGCGCGAGGACGCCGTCGGCCAGGCGAGTGCAATCGCCGCCCTCTACCGGTCGGCGTCGGAGGCGACGCCCATCGCGATCGACTGAGTTCTGGCACGAAGGCGGCACGATCGCGCGTGCTCCGCCGCGCTATCCAAGGGGGATGGACCTCGGCCGCGCGCTGCTCGGAGTTCTCTTGCCGGAGCGCTGCGTCGCCTGCGGCGGGGGCGAGGGGCTCCTCTGCGCCGGCTGCCGGGCCCGGCTCGTCCTGCTGCGCGGGACGCTCTGCGCCCGCTGCGGCTGCCCGACGGCCTGGCCGGTGGAGCGCTGCGGCGAGTGTGCCGGCCGGCGCCTTTCCTTCGCCTCCGCCCGCGCCGCGGTCGCCTACGACGGCCCCGGCCGGGCCCTGGTCGTGGCCTGGAAGGAGCGGGGGCTCGGCCGTGTGGCGTGCTTCGCGGCCGACCTCGTGGCCGACGTCGTGCCAAGGCCGCCGGTCGACGCGCTGACGTTCGTGCCCGGCGACGGCGATCGCGTCGGCTGGCGCGGATCGAACCCGGCCGAGGACCTGGCCCGGGGCCTCGGGGCCCGCTGGGAGCTCCCGGTCGAGCGGCTCCTGGCCCGCCCTCGTCACGTGCGGCCCCAACGCGGCCTCACCCGGGC
>JBOHAB010000210.1:0-4618 GCA_050697655.1 Gaiellaceae bacterium | reverse complement strand
GCCTCGGGATCGACCCCGAGGCGCGCACGGCGCGCGTCGAGGCAGGCGTTCTCTGGGAGGAGGTGAGCACGGAAGCGGCTGAGCACGGGCTCGCCGGCCTTGCGGGATCAGCGCCCGACATCGGCGTCGTCGGCTACACGCTCGGAGGCGGCCTCGGCTGGCTCGCCCGCCGCTACGGACTTGCCGCCAACAGCGTGCTCGCCGTCGAGGTCGTCACTGCCGACGGCCGCCGGGTGCGTGCGGATCGCGACCACGAGCCTGACCTCTTCTGGGCGCTTCGCGGCGGCGGTGGGAGCTTCGGCATCGTCACCGCCATCGAGCTCGCGCTCTACCCGGTTCCCGAGGTCTACGCAGGCGTCCTTTTCTTCCCCTTCGAGCGCGCGGGCGAGGTCCTGAACGCCTGGCGCGAGTGGGTCGAGGACACGCCGGTCGAGCTGACGTCCGTCGGCCGCCTGATGCAGTTCCCGCCCTTCCCGCAGGTTCCGGAGCCGCTGCGAGGGCAGTCCTTCGCCGTCGTCGAGGCCTCCTTCATCGGCACCGAGGAGAGCGGCGCAGCGCTGCTCCAGCCGCTTCGCGAGCTCGGCCCGACGATGGACACCTTCGAGATGATCCCGATCGAGGAGCTGGGGCACTTGCACATGGACCCGCCGCAGCCGGTCCCTGCGGTGGGCGACGGCTTCAATCTCGTCGACGTGACGCCCGAGACCCTCAACGCGCTCGTCGCGGTCGCGGGGCCCTGCTCGGGCTCGCCGCTCCTTTCCGTCGAGCTGCGGCAGCTCGGAGGCGCCGTCGCCGAGCCTTCGAGCGAGCACGGTGCCGTGGGCGCGATCGACGCTGGCTTCGCCCTCTTCGCCGCCGGCATGGGAGCCGACGAGGAGATGGCGCGCTTCGTCGAGGCGCGCGTCACGGCGCTGAAGGCGGCTCTCCGCCCCTGGACGGCCGACCGCAGCTACTTCAACTTCGCCGACAGCCCGAACGGCGAATCCTTCTTCCCCCCGGAGACCTACCGCGGCCTGCAGTGGATCAAGGCTGCGTACGACCCCGCGGAGCTCTTCCGCGCCAGCCATCCCATCCGCCCGGCTGCACGCCGCTAGGTCTCCCTCCCTCCCCCCGCCCGGAAAGGCCCGCCCCGCGCGGGCCTTTCCTTGTGAGAGCACGTCCCCTCCGGCTACGAACGCTCCCTGCGTCCTTGTCTCGGAACGACCATCGCACCCGACGGGGAGGCGTCATTCCGGAACGTGCTCTACCTTGCCGACGTGCGCCTGACACTGGTCCGCCATGCGACCCTGCTGGTCGAGCTGAAAGACCGTCGCATCCTGGTCGAGCCGATGCTCGACCCGGTGGGGGTGAGGCCTTCCGTCGGAGACTCACCGAGCCCGCGTCGGAACCCGCTCGTGCCGCTGCCCGTGCCCCCCGAGGAGGTCGTGGCGGGCCTCGACGCGGTCCTCGTCACCCACCTGCATCAAGATCACTTCGACGAGACCGGCGCGCGTCTCGTCCCGCGCGACGCGCCTGTGTTCTGCCAGCCGGAGGACGCCGAGCACCTGCGTGCTCGCGGCCTCGACGCCCGACCTGTCGACGACGAGCTCGTCTGGGACGGCCTCAGGGTCGCGCGCACCGGTGGACGCCACGGAACCGACGAGGCCACGGTGCGGGAGCTCGCGCCCGTCAGCGGCTTCGTCCTCGACGGGCTTTACCTCGCCGGCGACACCGTCTGGTGCGCCGAGGTCGAGGAGGCACTCGAGCGCCACCGCCCACGGGTCGCCGTCGTCAACGGAAGCGGCGCCCGCTTCGTGCAGGGCGGGCCGCTCGTGATGACCGCGCCTCAGATCCGCGAGGTCGTCGAGCGCGTGCCGACGGTGATCGTCGTCCACCTCGAGGCGATCGACCACTGCCTGGAGACGCGGGCGGAGATCCGCGCCGCCGTCCCCGAGGCGCTCGTCCCCGAGGACGGCGAGACGCTCGAGCTCGACTGACCTACTCCTCCCAGTTCACCGTCAGCTGGTAGATGACGATGATGTCGAGCGTGATGATGAGGATCGACCAGATCGGGTAGGTGCTCATCCACGCGATCTGCCCGAACGCGTTGACCATGCAGAAGAAGATCGCCGTCCAGCGCGCCCATCCCCTGCCTGCGAAGAGCCCGAGGCCGGTGAGGACCATCACGATGCCCAGGATCAGGTGGATCCATCCCCAGGCGGTGAAGTCCCAGACGATCAGGCCCTCCTCGCCGACGGTCAGGGCCTCATCGTTGAAGATCGCCGTCAGGCCCCAGATGATGTTGAAGACGCCGACCATGAAGAGGATCACGCCGGCAAAGAACGCCCAGCCGCTGGGCGTCGCCCTCCCGATTCCCCCCGTGTCCATCTGTGTGCGCGTCGCCTGTGTTCGTGGGTCCGTCACTTCCAGCTCCTTTCGCTCCGCGGATGCTGCCGAATTCTGGCAACCGCCGCGGACGGGCCAGGTGCTTGACCGGCAATTCGCATGCTCGCGGATGACGACTGCGACGCGGCGCCGGATTGCCGCGCTCGCCCTTGCCCGTACCAACCGGTACGGGCCGCGGACGATCGCGACGCCCGGCTTGGTCGCAGCCGCCCCCGACGAGCACGCGAATCACCGGCCGAGCATCTAGGCTCGAGGCGTGGAAGGCAGCCGGGACACGCTGGTCTTCATCCCCGCCTGGAACGAGGAGAAGAACCTGCCTGCCGTCCTCGACGAGCTGGCCGAGGGGCTTCCCGACGTCGACCTGCTGGTCGTCGACGACGGCTCGACCGACGGCACTGCGCGCGTGGCTCGCGAGCGCGGGGCGGAGGTCGAGAGCTTCGGGCAGAACCGCGGCCTGCCTTTTGGGGTCGCTGCGGGGTACGCATACGCGGCCGAGCATGGCTATGCCTACGGCGGCCGGGTTGATGCGGACGGTCAGCATCCCGTGGTCGAGCTGGCCCGGTTGCTCGAGCGTGTGCGCTCGAGCGCGTGCGACGTCGCGGTCGGGTCGCGCTTCGTTTCGGGGAAGGGCTACGAGCCCGGCCGCTATCAGCCGAGCCCGGCGCGGGTCGTCGGCACGTCGCTCCTGCGGAAAGGCATGCGGCACGCACTCGGTAGGCCGTTCGCCGACGCCACCAGCGGCATGTACGCCGTCAACGCGAAGGCGATGCCGATTCTCGCCGAGCCGTACACGACGGGCGCCCCCGAGGTCGAAGGTCTGCTGCGCCTCCGCGATGCGGGCCTCGTCGTCGAGGAGCTGCCCGTGAACATGCGCGAACGGGCGAGCGGAGAGTCGAAGCTCGTCGGCAAGAAGGCGCTCCTTCTCGTCTTGACCGTGATCGGGACGCTCTTCGCCTACCGGCGCGTGCGCGGACGCTGAGCGCCCCCGTGTCGCCCCCTGAGGGTACGATCCGGCCATGAGCAGCTGGGGCCTCTATTTCGCCTTCCTGATTCCGCCGCTCCTGATCGGGCTAGGGGTGCAGTGGTGGTTGAAGAAGACGTTCGCCGAGCAGGCGCGCGTCGCCGTCTCGCACGGCATGACCGGCGCGCAGGTGGCCCGGGCCATCCTCGACGCCAACGGCCTCAACGAGGTTCCCGTGCATGTCTCGCCGGGTGGGCCGCTCTCCGACCACTACGACCCGCGCAAGCGCTCGGTGCACCTCTCGCAGCCGGTCTTCGACGAGGTCACGATCAGCGCCACGGCCGTCGGGGCCCACGAGGTGGGCCACGCGATCCAGCACAAGGAGGCCTACTCCTTCTTCCGGTTCCGCTCGGCGATGTTCCCAGCAGTCGCCTTCTCCTCGAGCATCTGGATGTGGCTCCTGATCATCGGCTTCCTCCTCAACGCCGCCGGCCTCGTGCTCGTCGCGATCGTCCTCTACTCGATCGCCGTGCTCTTCCAGATCGTGACGCTGCCGGTCGAGTTCGACGCCTCCCGGCGTGCCGCCGTGCAGCTCGGGAACCTCGGCTTGACCACCACGCAGGAGACGGGCGGGGTCAAGAAGGTGCTGAACGCCGCCGCCCTCACGTACGTCGCGGGCGCCCTGGCCGCCCTCACGCAGCTTCTCTACTTCGTCCTCCTCTACCTCGGCAACCGCGAGTAGCGCTAGGCGAGCGGGACGAGCCGCGTCCCCGTCGCCTTGAAGCTGGCGACGACAGGCTCGCCTTGGCGGAGGCCGAGACGCTCGACCGACGCCGCCGTGATCTCCGCGGTCAGCGGGCCGATGCGGATGCGAACCCGGTTCGCCACGGGCACCAGCCCGGCGATCGGGCCGATCACGTGGTTCTGCGCCGAGTCGCTCGGCGTCTCACGGGCAACGGCCACCTCCCACGGGTAGACGATTGCGCCGACGTGGCCTTCGAGCCGGTCGGTGGAGAAGATGCGCGAGCCGTCCTCGAGCGTCACCTCGGTCAGGCCGGAGGGAGCAGGCCGCGCCGTGCCGCGCAGGAGGTTGCCGCCGGTGAAGTCGGCGACGAACGGGCTCGTCGGGCTCGCCACCAGGTCGGACGGCGTGCCCACCTGGACGACCCGGCCGTCGACGAGCACGCCGACCCGCTCGGCCAGGGCGGCCGCGTCCTGGAAGTCGTGCGTGACGAGCAGCGTCGGTAGCGCCAGCTGCGCCAGGCAATCACC
>JBOHAB010000209.1:0-4625 GCA_050697655.1 Gaiellaceae bacterium | reverse complement strand
GGCCTCGAGCGCGACGACCTCGGCATGCGGGCCGCCCGCGCGCTCGTGCCAGCCCTCGCCGACGGCCTCCCCGTCCCGGACGAGCACGGCACCGACGATCGGGTTCGGCGCCGTGCGTCCCCGCCCGCGCTCCGCCAGCTCGAGCGAGCGCTCGAGCCACTCGCGGTCAGTCATCCGAAGCGAGCAAGCGGACGATCTCGGCGTAGTCGCCGCCCGGGTCGCCGCCTCCGAACACCGCGGTCCCGGCCACGATCGCCTCCGCGCCCGCCTCGCGGACGGCGCGCACGTTGTCCTTCGTGATGCCGCCGTCGACCTGGACGACCAAGCCCGCGTCGAGCCGGGAGCGGAGCTCGCTGATCCGCGGCAGCGCCTCGGGCATGAACTCCTGGCCCGAGTAGCCGGGATGGATGCTCATGCAGAGGACGAGGTCGGCGCCCGCTGAGGCGGCGACCGCGGCCTCCACCGGGGTCTCGGGGTTGAGGGAGACGCCGACGCCGAGGTCGAGCGAGCGCGCGAGCGCGATCGCACGCCCCGGCTCCTCGCAGGCCTCGGCGTGGAAAGTGACGCTGTCGCCGCCCGCCTCCCGCACCTGGGGAAAGTGGTGCTCCGGGTTCCCGACCATCAGATGGACGTCGAGGACGCCGCCTGCCTCGTGGACGAGCGGCGCGACCGAGCGGAGGACGATCGGCCCCATTGTGATCGGCTGGACGAAGTGGCCGTCGCCCACGTCGAAGTGAAAGACCCGCGCGCCGGCGTCGAGCAGCTCACGAACCTGCTCGCCGAGGCGGGCGAGGTCGGCCGCGTACAACGACGGCTCGATCTCGACCGTCCGGATCCACTCGCGCCAGGGCACGCCCGAAGCTTACGAGCCCGAGCCGGGATTCAGTTGGTCACCGAGACAGAGAGCACCCGGCAGACGTTGAAGCCGAGGTCGTGAGCAGAGTAGACGTCTGTACGTGACCGACCCCGGGAGCGAGAGCGCCTCGGGACACCCGTACTGGACCGTTGAGAGTGGTGTGGTGTGCGAGTGTGACTCGCCCGGGGCAAGCTCGGCGTGCTCGCGCGCGACGGTGCCGCCTCCCCGGACGAAGTCCTCGGAGTCGAGGCAGTCGAGGAGCTCCGAGCCCGCTGCCTTCCCGCAGCGGGCAGGAACGCTGTCGAGTTGAGACCGTCGAGGAGGTTCGCGTCGGGCGCCTTGGCGATGATGGTGTTGGGCAGCCGCCCGGTAGCGCGGCTCGTCGCGACGAGCTTGCCCTTGCGGGCGTGTGCCGTCGCGCCGGCCCCGACCGCGCTAATGCCGTCGACCTTCGCGGCGTTGTGTGCGAACAGCGCATGTCGGACGCCTTGTGCGATCGCGGGGCCCGCCCGTGGCGAGGGCAGCCACGGTCGCGGCGACCAGGGCCGCGGTCAAGTAGAGACGCAACTGCGTCAGGCAACTCCTCGGTCGAAAGAAGGCTGGGCGAGCCGAGTCTCCGGGACGCGCGCGCCCGAGTCAATGTCGCGCCATGCGGGCGACGAAGAACCCTGCGGTGCCGTGGACGTGCGGGAGCGTGAGCAGGAGCTCCGGACGCCGCGGGTGCCGGTAGTCGGGAAGGAGGGCGCCGAGATCCTCCGCCGGCAGCCCGAGCGCGTCCACGACGTCTTCGTTCTCCGCGCGGTGGATCGTGCAGACCGCGTACGTGACCGTTCCGCCGGCCCGTACGCGCTCGACGGCGACCCGAAGCAGGTCGAGCTGGAGCTCCGGGAGCGGCTCGGACCGCCAGCGCAGGTCCGGCCGCGAGTTGAGGACGCCGAGCCCCGAGCAGGGCGCGTCCACGAGCGCCCGGTCGAACCCCTCCAGGCCGGTCGGAAGCTCGAGGGCGTCGGCGTTGACAACGGTCAGCTCGGCGCCCAGCCGGCGCGCGTTCGCCTCCAGCTCGCGCGCCCGGCCTGGATGCTTCTCGACGGCCACGACCTCGGCGCCGGCCGCCGCCAGCTGCGTTGCCTTCCCGCCGGGCGCAGCGCAGAGGTCGAGGATCCGCTCGCCGGCCCGGGCGCCCACCGCCTCGCCAGCGAGCTGCGAGCCTCGGCTCTGCGGCCAGGCATAGCCGCCCGCGAGCCACTCCTCCGGAACCGACTCCACCACCAGCGGCCCATCCGGGGTGCGCACCGCGGTCTCGGGCGGCTCGTTCTGCGCGCGCATCAACGCCCGGGCGTCGTCCGGCCCGAGCTCCCGCCACCAAGCTTCGGCGACCCAGTCCGGGTAGGAGTGCAGGAGCGCCGCGGCGGCCGGCGTCTGCTCGTGCAGGCCGGCCCGCAAACCCGGCAGGCCCTCGTCCAGGCGCCGCATGACCGCGTTCGTGAAAGGGACGGCGCGCTCGAGCCCGGCGGCGCGCACGAGCTCGACCGTCTCGTGCACCGCCGCGCGCGGCGGGACGCCGCTCATGAAGGCGAGCTGATACGCGCCGGTGCGGAGCGCGGCGCGCACCGGCGCATCGAGCTTCCGCACGGGCCGGCGCCCCAGTGTCTCGATGCCATGGTCGAGCGTGCGGACGCGCTGGACGGTCCCGTAGGCGATTTGCTGCGCGAAGGCGCGGTCGCGCGCGTCCAGCCGCTCGGCCGCGCTGCGGAAGGCGCGGTCTGCATAGGCGCCCTCCTCGAAGACGCGCCGGACGACCCTGGCCGCGACGCCTCGGGCCGAAGTCACTTCCGCAAGCCGCGGAGGTACTCCTCCACGGGCATGCGGCGGCCGCCTTCCCGCTGCACCTCCAGCGGCTCGATGCCGCCGGCAACGAACGTGGCCTCGGGCCGCGCCGGCCGGGCCCGCCAGACGATCAGCCGGCGGCCCTCGACGAGCCCCCGTGCTCCGATGTGCGGCGAGAGCGCCCGGATCCGGTTCAGGTTCACCTCGGGCGGCAGCGTCCAGTCGAGCTCGCGGTCGGCAGCGGTGATCTTGTCGGCGTAGGTGACGCCCACCTCCGGCTGCGGGACGAACGTCGGCTCCGCGAAGACCTCGTCGAGCAGCTCGAGCGCCACCCGCGTCGCGCGCTCGAGGACGACGCCGGCGTCGTCTTCCGGCCCGATCGGGAACCGGCGCTGCGCGGCGATCGGCCCGGCGTCGAGCTCGGCGGTCGTCCGGTGGACGGTCATGCCGGTCTCCCGATCGCCCTCCATGATCGCCCGCTCGACCGGCGCAGGGCCGCGCCAGCGCGGCAGAAGCGACGGATGGACGTTGAGCCAGAGGCGATCGGCGAGGAGCTTCTCGGGAACGAGGATGCCGTAGTCCGCGACGATGACGATACGGGCGTCCCCAGGGAACTCCGAGAGGCGGTCCGGCTGCTGCACGGCGACCCCGTGCTCGAGCGCGACCTTCTTTGCGGGCGGCGGCAGCTTCTTCCTGCCCCGGCCCTGCGGCTTGTCGGGCTTGGTGAGCAAGAGCTCGATCTCACGGCGGGAGGCGAGCCCGTCGAGAATCGCCGCGCCGAACGCCCCAGTGGCTGCGACTGCGATGCTCATGAAAACCCCGGCCGCAGGCGGGCGCTCACACGAGCGGCCCGAGAACCGGCTGCGGACGAACCTGCGCGAGCGCCGCCCGCCGCTCGTCCGGGCCGGTCCGGTCGAGGATCAGCACCCCGTCGAGGTGGTCGAGCTCGTGCTGGATGACCCGGGCCTCGAGGCCCTCGGCCTCCACCGTCACCTGCTCCCCGCCGGGCGTCACAGCCTGGACGGTCACCCCCGTCGGACGCGAGACGGGCAGCACGACGGAGGCCGCTCCGAGCGAGAGGCAGCCCTCGTCGGCCGTCTCCTCCTCGTCCGAGCTCCCCGTGAGCCGCGGATTGACGAGCGCGACCACGGGCGCCTCGTCCGAGGTCTGGTAGACGAGCACGCGCCTGAGGACGCCGACTTGCGGCGCGGCGAGGCCCACCCCGCGCGCCTGTTGCATCAGCCGGGTCATGCGCTCGACGAGCTCCGAGACGGCGTCGTCCACGTCCTCTACCTCGTTCGCGCGGATGCGCAGGGCCGGATCCGGGTACTGCCGGATCTGCGCGAGCGCGGCCAGACGCCGGGCTTCGCCCTCGGCATCGAGCTGCTCGCTGCGAATCTGGCCTTCGACCTCACCCACGAGGCAGAGAAGTCTAGAAGTCGCGACGGCTCTACCGCTACATAAGAGGCGTCACGAGAGGCCTTGCGGGTCGACGTCTACCGAGACTGCGAGCGCGTTTCTGCGCATGGCGGGAGCGGCGGCGGCGAGCAGGCGAGCGGTCCGCGCGGCGACGCGGCGCGGGGCGTCGGTCTTGACGAGGAGCTGCGCGCGGTGACGCCCGCGGAGGCGCAGGAGGGGCGCCGGGCCGAGCAGGCCCGAGCCTGTTCCTGAGCGCTCGAGCTCGGCGCGAAGCTCCGTGAGAACCTGAGTCGGGGCGGTCTGGGCCGGCCCCGCGACCATGATGCGAACCAGGTGGCGGAACGGCGGATAGCCGAGCTCGCGGCGGCGCGCAAGCTCGCCCGCGAGGAACTCCTCGACGTCATGGCGCGCGGCGAGGACGATCGGGCGCGCGTCCGGCTGGAAGGTCTGCACGAGCACGCGCCCCGGCGCGTCGCGGCCGCTGCGTCCCGCCAGCTGCGTCACGAGCTGGAACGTCCGCTCC
>JBOHAB010000208.1:0-4656 GCA_050697655.1 Gaiellaceae bacterium | reverse complement strand
GGCCCGGGGTGGCCCCAAGGGGAGCGGGCAGCCCGCCGGCAGGTGGACTAGCCGCGCCCGGCGAGGCTCGCACTGCTCGCCCGCGTGATCCATGGTGCCGCCCAGGTGTCCAGGGCCTGGCTCTCGCCGTCCTCGAGGCCGCGGAGCGGGGCGCGCACGTCCTCGCGGAGAGGCACGCCGCGCAGGCCGAGGAGCCGCTTCAATGCAGCGTGCCTGGGGAAGGCCTCGAGGCCGTCGCGGAGCTCTCCCAGCTCCGCGCTGAGCTCGGGGCGCGGGTCGCGCACTGCGGCGGCGACAAGCTCCGGGAAGGCGGTGGCCAGCGCCGACACCGAGCCCTTCGCGCCGCGTTCCATGCCGGCGCCGATCAAGCTCTCGGCGCCGACGAAGATGTCCAGATCCTCGACGAGGTACGGCTCGACCCGCTCGAAGGGCGCGTCCGAGACCTTCATGCCGGCAAGGTTCGGAGCGACCTCGCGAAGGCGCTCGACGAGGAGCGCGGGGACCGCGTACCCGCTCACCTTGGCGAATTCGTAGACGTAGAACGGCGTCGGTGCGCACGCGAGAGCGGCCGCCTGAAAATGCGCGAGAAGCGCCTTGTCGTCGAGCTGGAAGTACGGCGGGCCGATGACGGCGATCGCGTCCGCGCCCGCCGCCGCTGCGTGCTCGGCCAGCGCGACCGTGTCGGCAGTCGTCTGCGCGCCGCAGTGGACGGCAAGGTCGAGCCGCCCGGTGCAGGCGGAGACGAAGAGGTCGGTGACGCGCCGGCGCTCGGCCGGGGAAAGGAGGATCCCCTCGCCGGTCGTCCCCATCGCCAGGATCCCGTCGAGCCCTCGTTCGGACAGGAACGCCGCCAGCGGGGCGAACGCGTCCTCGTCGAGCTCAACCCCGTCCGCCCGAAGTGGGGTCACCGCCGCAGCCAGCGCGCCCTTGATCACGGGCGAAGCCTATGCTGCGCGGCGATGAGCGCGCTTCGGGTCGAACGGGAGGGGGACGTCCTGCGGATCACCCTCGCCAGGCCGGAGCGCCAG
Source organism: Gaiellaceae bacterium (assembly GCA_050697655.1). GTDB lineage: Bacteria > Actinomycetota > Thermoleophilia > Gaiellales > Gaiellaceae > JAIBJN01. Next base: position 3,628 of record JBOHAB010000208.1, on the reverse strand, counting down.
AACGCTTTCGACGCCGCCCTGATCGCGGAACTGACGGAGGCCTTTGCCGACGTTGGCGACGCGAGCGTCGTCGTCCTGGCCGGCGAGGGGCCGAGCTTCTGCGCCGGAGCAGACGTGGAGTGGCAGCGGTCCTCGATCGACTTGACCTACGACGAGAACGTGGCGGATGCGCTCCGGCTCTACCGGATGCTGGAGGCGATCGACACCTGCCCGGCGCCAGTGGTCGCCCGCGTTCAGGGGTTTGCCCTGGGCGGTGGCTCGGGCGTCGTCGCCTGCGCCGACGTGGTCCTCGGCGGGCTCGACGCAGTCTTCGGATTCACGGAGGTCCGCTTGGGGATCATCCCAGCCGTGATCTCACCGTTCGTGGTCGAGCGCATCGGCCCGGGCCCGGCGCGCCGCTACTTTCTCACCGGCGAGCGCTTCGACGCCGACGCCGCGCTTCGCATCGGGCTCGTCCACGAGATCGCCGAGGACCTCGATCGCGCCGTCGAGCGGACCGTCGACGACCTCCTCGCCGGAGGGCAGGAAGCCGTGCGAGCGGCGAAGCGGCTCATCCGCGAGCGCCCCGTTGGGGAGGCGACCGCCCACGTCGCCGCCAAGCTCCGTACGAGCCCGGAGGGCCAGGAAGGCCTGCGTGCGTTCCTGGAGAAGCGGCCCGCATCGCTGCCGAGCGGCCGCACCTGGGGCGTTCATTCCGGAAAGCAGGACGCCGGGTAGCCGCCGTTTCTACCCGGCGCCGCTTCCTCCCGTGCCAACGCCCCAGGTGAGGAAGACCACCAAAACGACGATCGCCACGGTCGCGAGCAGGGCGGTGACGAGCAGGCGTCGGGCGGTTGGCCTAGTTGCCATGCGCGAAGCCCCACGTTCCGCCGGGATAGCCGGTCAGGCGGACCCAGGGCGTCTTTGTGTTGAAACAGAATTGGAAGCATTGTTGGAACTTCCCCTGCGCCCGAACCCGGTAGAGGCTCCGGTTCGCTCCACCGTCGATGTCCAGCTGCATGTGACCCTTGAAGTCCCACCCCGAGAACTGCAGGCAGCACTCGACATTGCGCCAGTAAGCCGGCGACCAGGGGTTGACCGTCTTGACGATCCGCGAGCGGCCGGACTCCCAACACCAGCGGATCGTCAGGATGTACTTCCAGTAGAAGTAGCCGAACAACGGATGCTTCAGCCCGTGCCACCCGTGGACCTTCCTGCACTTGATCGGCGCGCCGGCCACCGACGTGAGGGCTTCCTCCGTCAGCTCGGAGACCTCGAGCGCGGCTCCACCGTCCTCGAGCACGGCCGGCTCCTCGGTTGTGATCGATTCCGCCGAAGCGACGGTCGCGGATGCGAAAAACGTGGCAGTCACGACGAGCGTCAAGGCGGAGCCTTTCCAGAGCGTGAACACGAGCGACGTAAACACGTTCGACCTCCCCGTTCGAGAACTGAGCCGAGGCCGCGGGCGTGCGCCGCTCGAGTTCGATTTCCCTTCAGGATAGCCCAGAGTTGCCTCCCTCGACAACGGCTCTTGGGGCCATGTCCGATTAGGCCGATGACCCGCGAGAGCGCATGACTCCATGGAAATCCGCAAGCTCCTCGTAGCCAACCGCGGCGAGATCGCCGTCCGCGTCTTCGCTACCTGCCGTCGGCTCGGCATCGCCACGGTCGGCGTCTCTGCCCCGGACGACACGGGCGCCTTCCACACACGACGCGCGGACGAGACGGTCGCGATCGGCAGCTACCTCGACGGCGGGGAGCTCGTGCGCGCAGCGCGTGAGGCCCACGCCGACGCAGTCCATCCCGGCTACGGCTTCTTGGCCGAGAACGGCGACTTTGCGGAAGCGGTCGCGGCCGCAGGGATCGTCTTCGTCGGCCCCCCGCCGGAGGCTCTGCGCGCCTCCGGCGACAAGCTCGAAGCAAAGCGGCTCGCGCACGAGGCGGGCGTGCCCGTGGTCGAGTCGGGCGAGCCCGGAGACCTCGAGCTCCCGGTCATGATCAAGGCTGCCGCCGGAGGCGGCGGGCGGGGCATGCGGATCGTCCGCTCGCCCGAGCAGCTGGCGGAGGCCCTCGAGTCGGCGGCGCGGGAGGCAGAGGCGGGCTTCGGCGACGGCCGCGTCTTCGCCGAGCGCTTGGTCGAGCGCCCCCGCCACGTCGAGATCCAGCTGCTCGCGGATAGGCACGGGACCGTCGTCCACCTGGGCGAACGCGAGTGCTCGATCCAGCGCCGCCACCAGAAGGTGCTGGAGGAGAGCCCGTCCCCCGCGCTCGACCCCGAGCTGCGCGCGGCGATGTGCGAGGCGGCCGTCGCTTTCGCGCGGGCGGTCGGGTACGAGAACGCCGGCACCGCCGAGTTCATGCTCGACGACGGCAGCTTCTCCTTTCTGGAGCTGAACGCGCGGCTGCAGGTCGAGCATCCGGTGACGGAGCTCGTGACCGGGGTCGACCTCGTGGAGCAGCAGCTCAGGATCGCGGCCGGCGAGCCGCTCGACCTGGAGTCGCGCGAGCCCGAAGGACACGCCGTCGAGGTGCGGCTCTACGCGGAGCACCCGTTGACCTTCCTGCCGCAGACCGGCCGCCTCGAGCTGCTCGAGCTCCCGGCGACCGTGCGCGTCGATGCGGGCGTGGAGGGAGGAGACGAGATTCCGATCGCCTACGACCCGCTGATCGCCAAGCTGAGCGCGCACGCCGAGACGCGGGAGGAGGCCTTCGACGACCTCTCGCGCGCGCTCCGCGCCACCCGCATCGCCGGGGCGACCACCAACGTCGGCTTTCTGCGCTGGCTCGTCGACCATCCCGTCGTGCGAGCCGGGGAGACGACCACCGCCTTCCTCCGCGAGCATGCGCCGCTTTCGCTGCCGACGCCCCGACGGGGCTCGTGGTCGAGCTACTGGCGCCTGAACAGAGACCGGGAGGCAGCCGCGCCGGAGCGACAGCCGTCCCCAACGGTCGAGGGCGCCGCCCATGCCGCCGACGGTGCGCACGAGACGAGCGCGCTCGTCGCTCCCATGCCGGGCATCGTCATCAGCGTGCTCGCCGGCGAGGGCGACCGTGTCGAGCCGCGCCAGCCGCTCGTCGTCCTCGAGGCGATGAAGATGGAGACGCCGCTCCTCTCGCCCTACGAGGCGGTCGTCAAGCGCGTGCACGTGGCCGAAGGGGAGCGGGTCGCCGGCGGGGCGCTGCTCGTCGAGCTCGAGGAATGATGGACGCCGCCGACCTCCTTCCCGACCCGCTCGCGCAATTCGCCCGCTGGCTGGAAGACGCTCGCGCCGCCGGGCTCGAGCTGCCCGAGGCGATGACGCTCGCGACGGCCGACGGTGAGGGACGGCCGTCGGCGCGCACGGTCCTCCTCAAGGGCGTCGATGCCGACGGCTTCCGCTTCTTCACGAACACGGAGAGCCGAAAAGCCGGCGAGCTCGCCGGCAACCCGCAAGCCGCGCTCGTCTTCCACTGGCCGCTCGAGCCGCGCCGTCAGGTGACCGTGGCGGGGACCGTGGAGTCGCTCTCCCGGGAGGAGTCGGGAGAGTACTTCCGCTCGCGGCCGCTCGGGAGTCGCCTGGGCGCCTGGGCCTCGCGGCAGAGCACGGTCGTGCCCGACCGCGAGAGCCTCGAACGGGCCTTCGCCGAGGCCGAGGCGGTCTACGGCGAC
>JBOHAB010000207.1:0-4657 GCA_050697655.1 Gaiellaceae bacterium | reverse complement strand
GCGCACGCCCGGGCGACGCTCTCGCCGTCACCGGCCCGCTCGGCGGCGCCGCCGCCGGCCTCCACGTGCTGCGTGAGGGCCTCGGCGGCTTCGAGCAACTGGTCGCGCTCCATCGGCACCCGCCGATCCGCCTCGCGGAGGGCCGCCGGCTGGCCCCTGTCGCCCACGCCGTGGTCGACCTCTCGGACGGGATCGCCGGGGACGCCGCCCGCATCGCCGAGCGCTCAGGCTGCCGGCTCGTGCTCGAGCCAGACCGGATCCCCCGTGTCCCGGGGATCGAGGAGGTCGCCGACCTCCCCTTCTGGACGATGGGCGAGGATTACGAGCTCCTTGCCGCTCTCCCCCCCGAGGACGCCCAGGGACTAGGCCTCACGGTCGTCGGGCGTTGCGAGGAGGGCGCCGGCGTCGAGCCGACCGACCTCCCCGGCTGGGACGCGCTCGGAGCGAACTGAGCTCGTTCCTTCTGGCGCCGCTCATGCGGCGATCAGGCTGCCTGCGTGAGCCAGCGCTCCCAGGCGGACTCGTAGTGGCTTCGCGAGCGAGCGCCGATCACCGCTTCACGCGGCTCGCCGCCCTCGAAGAGGATTGCTGTCGGGATCGAGAGGACGCTGTAGCGCGCCTGCGTCGCGGGGTTCTCGTCGACGTTCAGCTTGAGGAAGCGCACGCGCTCATGCTCGTCGGCCATGTCCGCGAGGATCGGATCGACGATGCGGCACGGGCCGCACCAGGGAGCCCAGAAGTCGACCACGACAGGGCCCTCGGCCTGGAGGACTTCGCTCTCGAAGTCGGCGTCTCCGACCTTGCTGAGCTCGGCCACGCGGCCACTATAGACGCCCCGGGCGGCCGCAATCCCGCAGTGCCGGCGCGCGGATCACCGGCTCCAGCATCGCCGTCTGTTAGCCTGCGGCGCTTCATACAGCAGCCATGCCACGCCGTCCGCAGCATCGGGGTTCGGCGCTCGCCGCTGCCAAGGTGAGTGTCTCACCGGGCCCGTCTCTGGGCGGTCGGAGAGAGGAGGTTTCTGTGAGCGCATGCGCCGACCCGCTCGGACACCCACGGCGTGATCTTGGCTCGGACGAGCTGTGGACGCGTTCGCTCGTCCGCTCGCGGCGGCGTCGCGCCCGGGCGGCCGACGGCGGCCCCGCGCCTCGCAGCCTCGTCTCGGCGGCCCTGGTGGATCTCGACGGGCCGCTCGCGCAGATTGCCCGCTCGGACCGAGACCTGGCGGATCTCGAGCTGTGGGACGTCTCGCTCGTCCGTATGCGCGCCAAGCGCCGGGCAGCCGAGCCGACGCTCCTGCCGCAGGCGCGAGTCGCCGGCGCCTCGCTCCTCGTGGCCGCCGTCGCGGCGGCCCTCCCCGTCCAGAGCGGGTCTCAGAGTAGAGCGCGGTCGTCTGGCGCCACTCGCTCCCACGTCGAGCTCCTGCGTCTGGGTAGCCGTGGCCCGGCGGTGGCTGCGATTCAGCGTGCTCTCGGCGTCACGTCCGACGGCATCTTCGGGCCGCGGACACGCGCGGCCGTGCGGTCCTTCCAGAAGCGGCACGGTCTGACTGTGGACGGGATCGTCGGCCCGCAGACGCGGGGGGCGTTGCAGCGCGTGCGGACCAGCGGCTCCCTGCTCAGGGTCGGGAGCCGCGGCGCGGCGGTCGCGACGCTCCAGCGAGCGCTCGGGATCCCGGCCGACGGCATCTTCGGGCCACAGACGAAGAGGGCGGTTCGGGCCTTTCAGTCCAGGCACGGTCTGCTTGTGGACGGGATCGTCGGCCCGCAGACGCGGCGGGCGTTGCTGCGCGTGGGGAGCAACGGCTCCCTGCTCAGGCGCGGGAGCCGCGGCGCGGCGGTCGCGACGCTCCAGCGAGTGCTCGGGATCCCGGCCGACGGCATCTTCGGGCCACAGACGAAGAGGGCGGTTCGGGCCTTCCAGTCCAGGCACGGTCTGGTTGTGGACGGGATCGTCGGCCCGGAGACGCGGGGGGCTGTGCAGCGCCTGGGGAACAGCGGAGGCTCCTCGTCGGGGCGGAGCCGATCGAGCTCAACGAAGCGCGTACGAGGCGTCGATCGGCGCCTGTGGGCGGAGCTCGGGCTGGCACGAAGGATGGGGCTGACGCTCGTGTCTGCGTATCGATCCGGGTCAACCCTCGGAAGCGGCAAGAAGTCCGACCACGGGTACTACCCTTCGAGGGCGATCGACGTCGCCGGGTCGAAGGTCAGCATGCGTCGCTACGCGCGCGCTGTCGCCGGGAAGCCGGGCGTCGACATCGTCATCCACTCGCCGGTGGGGATCTGGCAGGCGGGAGTCGGCTGGTCACGCATCGACAACGGGACCACGCGGCGAGACCACTACGACCACGTTCACGTCGACACCTTCTGAGTCGGGCGTTCCGCTCCCTTTACAGACGTCCCCGAGCTGCAGCAATCCGGAGCGCCGGCACCCGGAGCATCGCCTCGAGCACGATGCCCGGCCCCATCTTCGAGCCGCCTTCGGTCCGGTCGCTGAAGCGGATCGGAACCTCCTCGACCGTGAAGCCCGCGCGCAAGGCGCGGTACACCGTCTCGATCTGGAAGGCGTAGCCCCGCGACTCGATGCGAGCCGGCTGGATCGCCTCGAGGACCTCGCGCCGATAGACTTTGAATCCCGAGGTCGTGTCGCGCACCGGGACGCCGAGGACGGCGCGCGCGTACGTCGAGCCGCCGCGGCTGACGAGCCGCCGCAGGGCGCCCCAGTTCTCCGTGCCGCCCCCCGGCACGTAGCGTGAGCCAAGCGCGATGCCGGCTCGCGACGTCGCGTCCACCAGGCGAGGAAGGTCGTCAGGGTCGTGGGAGAAGTCGCAGTCGATCGTGGCCACGAGCTCTGTTCCCGCCGCCAGCGCGCGCTCGAACCCGGCGACGTACGCAGGCCCCAGGCCCTCCTTGCGCCCCCGGTGGAGGACGTCGAGGAAGGCGACCTCGTCCGCGAGAAGCTCGGCCAGCTGACCCGTTCCGTCGGGCGAGGCGTCGTCGATCACGAGCACGCGGCCGTTCAGCCCGTGCTGGTCGAGGACGCTGCCGAGCGCGCGAACCATCGGCACGAGGTTCTCGCGCTCGTCGTAGGTGGGGACGCAGACGACCAGCCGCACCCGCGTATCATCGCCGCCGTGCCCGCAAAGCTGCCGTCCAACCCCGAGCTGGCCGAGCACTTCGAGCTCCTGGCCGACATGCTCGAGCTCGACGGCGCCGACGCCTTCCGTCTCGCGGCCTACCGCCGGGCCGCGGCGCGGATCCGCGAATCGGCCGTTCCTGTGGCGCAGCTCGCGGTCGATGGGAAGGCCACACGGCTCTCGGGGATCGGGTCGACGATCGAGGCCAAGATCGTCGAGATCACCGAGAGCGGCGACCTGAACGCGCTCGCCAAGCTGCGGGCCAAGCTGCCCTCGGGCCTCGTCGAGGTCATGCACGTCCCCGGGCTCGGCCCGAAGACGGCGCGGAAGCTCTGGTCGGAGCTCGGCGTCGAGACCCTCGACGACCTCCGGCTCGCCGCCGAGCAGGAGCGCCTGCGGGCGCTTCCGGGCCTCGGCGTGAAGACCGAGGAGAAGATCCTGAAGTCGCTCGCCGCTCCGCCGAAGGAAGCGGTGGCCACCGGCCGCACCCTGCTCGGCCGGGCTTTGCCCGCCGTCCGCCGCGCGGTCGCGGAGATCGAGGCGAGCGGCCTCGCCGACCGGGTGAGCGAGGCCGGCAGCGTCAGGCGCCGGGCGGAGACGACGAAGGACCTCGACCTGATCGCCACTGCTACCGACCCGGCGGCGCTGACCGCCTTCTTCGTCGGGCGCGAGTGGGTGGCCGAGGTCGTCGCCCGGGGCGGGACGAAAGCGACCGTCGTCTCCCACGAAGGCTTCCGCTTCGACTTGCGCGTCGTGCCCCCCGAGTGCTACGGAAACCTGCTCCAGCACTTCACCGGGTCGAAGGACCACAACGTGGCTCTGCGCGAGGACGCCGTTCGCCGCGGCTTCTCCGTCAGCGAGTACGGCGTTGTGCACGTCGAGAGCGACGAGACCTTTCAGGCGGCCGACGAGGAGCAGGTCTACGCGCACCTCGGCTACGCCTGGATCCCGCCGGAGCTGCGCGAGAACCGGGGCGAGCTTGAGGTCGCCCGCGAGGGCGCGCTGCCGCGACTCGTCGAGCTCGCCGACCTGAAGGGCGACCTGCACATGCACACGAACTGGTCGGACGGGCGCGCGACCCTCGAGGAGATGGTGCTCGCGGCGAAGGAGCGCGGGCACCGCTACATCGCCATCTGCGACCACGCGCGCCGCCTCCGCGACGGCCGGCTCGAGGCCCAGGCCGAGGCGATAGACGAGCTGAACGGACGCGTGCCCGGCATCCGGATCCTTTCCGGCATCGAGGTGGACATCCGGGCCGACGGCAGCCTCGACTTCGACGATGACGCGCTCGCCGCGCGCGACTGGGTGATGGCCTCGATCCACTCGGGCTTCGACGGGTCGCGCGAGCGCCTCACCGAGCGGCTCGTCGCCGCGCTGGAGCACGCGCACGTCGGCTGCATCGGCCACCCGACCGGCCGCAAGATCAACCGGCGGCCTCCCTACGAGCTGGACTTCGAGCGGATCTGCGAGGTGGCGGTCGAGACGGGGACGTTTCTCGAGATCAACGCCCAGCCGGACCGG
>JBOHAB010000206.1:0-4760 GCA_050697655.1 Gaiellaceae bacterium | reverse complement strand
GGTGGCGATCGCCCTCGGCGTCGAGGCGCTCTCGTTCGTGGCGACCTGGGAGCTGCAGCGAATCGCCCTCCAGACCAAGCGCTGGTTTCCCGTGGCGACGTCGCAGCTGGCGGGAAACGCTTTCGGTCGCATCATCCCCGGCGGGATGGCGGCGGCGGGCGCGCTGCAGTACCGGATGCTGGTGCGCGCCGGCATCCCGGGCGCGCGCATCGCCTCGTCCCTCACCGCCGTCTCCGCGCTCCTCTTCGGCGCCGTCCTCGCGCTGCCGCTCCTCAGCCTTCCCGCGATCCTCGGCGGCACTCCGGTCGCCTCAGGCCTCGCGAACGCCGCGTACCTGGGCGCGGCCGTCTTCGTGCTCATGCTGGCGGGCGGCGCGGCCGCCTTCGTCTGGGACCGCCCGCTCGCGCTCGTCGGCAACAGCCTCGAGCGCGCCCTCAACGCCACGATCCGGCGGAAGAGGCCGGTGACGGGGCTCACGGTTCGCCTCCTCGAAGAGCGCGACATCCTCCGCACCGCTTTCGGGCGGCGCTGGGAAGCGGCGGTCCTGGCGGCCGCCGGCAAGTGGATCTTCGACTACCTCGCGCTGATCGCGTGCCTCCGGTCGGTCGGCGCCGAGCCGAATCCTTCCCTCGTTCTCCTCGCGTACGTCGCCGCCTCGCTCCTGAGCATGATTCCGTTTACGCCCGGCGGGCTGGGTTTCGTAGAGGCCGGCCTCGTCGGTACGCTCATCCTCGCAGGTGTCGGGGCGACCGCCGCCGCGGTCGCGACGCTCGCCTACCGGCTCGTCTCGTTCTGGCTCCCCATCCCGGTCGGCGGCGCCGGCTACGCCCTCTTCCGCCGCCGCTACCCCTAGCTGAGCTAAAGCTCGAGCTCCTCCCCGACCTGGAGGACGCGGACCTCGACGTCGGGTGCGAGCTCGGCGGCGAGGCGCTCGAACTCCCGGACGGGCTCGCTCAGAAACGCCGGCTGCTTCCAGCGCGTCGACTGCACCGGGTAGTACGTCCCCCAGTGGATGGGCACGGCGATGCGGGGGCGCAGGAGCGTGAGCGCCTCGACGGCTCCGCGCGGGTCGAGGTGTCCCGGCCCGAGCGAGGGGCCCCAGCCCCAGATGGGCACGAGCGCCGCGTCGAGCCCGGGCGCCAGGTCTGCCAGCTCGGGGAAGAGGTCGGTGTCTCCGGGGAAGTAGACGCGACTCGGGCCCTCGATGACGTAGCCGAGCGCCTCCGACCTTGTCCCGAGCACGCGGGCCGAGCCGTGCTCGGCGAGCACCGCGCGGACGACCGCCGCTCCGACTCGGACGGAGTCCCCCACCTCGACCTCCTCGACCGAGCGGAAGCCGCGGCCGCGCACCAGCGGCCCCACGCCTTTGGGAACGACCAGGGTGACTTCGTGGTCGAGCCGTTTCAGGGACGGAAGGTCGAGGTGGTCGTAGTGGGCGTGGGAGATGAGCACCGCGTCGAGCTCGGTGAGGGGATCGGCGGCGAGCGGGGCAGCCCGCCGGAGGTGGAGGACCCACGGGCGCAGGACCGGATCGGTGAGAATCCGCGCGCCGCCCAGCTCGATCAGGACGGTGGCGTGCCCGAGCCAGCGGATGCGGTCGACGGCCTCGGCGGCGGTCATCCGGGCGCCTCGGCCGGCCTCGGCCCGTCGAACACGTCGATCCCCTCCGCCCGCTTCAGGCCGTTCGCGATCAGGTAGGTGATAGGCGTCGCCAGAACCTCCCAGGCGACCTTGATCGCCCACGTGGTCAGGATCGTGTCCAGCAGCGGCGTCCCCGTGCCGGCGAAGGCGATCGAGACGAAGATCGCCGAGTCGAGGCCCTGCCCGACGAGGGACGAGCCGATCGTCCGGCTCCAGAGGAAGCGCCCGCCGGTGGCGACCTTCATCCGGGAGAGCACGTACGAGTTCGTCAGCTCGCCGACGAGGTAGGCGACGAGGGAGGCGACGAAGATCCGCCAGGTCGTCCCCAGAATCGTCTCGTACGCCTCCTCGTTCTCCGCCCAGAAGTCGGCGGCGGGAAGGCGCAGCGCCAGCTGGATCGCGGCGACGGCGAGGACGTTGCAGGCGAAGCCGAGCAGGATGACGCGGCGCGCGGCCCGGAATCCGTAGACCTCGGTGAGCACGTCGCCGAGGAGGTACGCGAGCGGGAAGAGGATGTTCCCGGCGTCGAACACGCGTCCCCCGACCTCCGCGAGCTTGACGGCGATGATGTTCGAGACGACGAGCGCCGTCACGAAGAACGCCGCGATCGTGACGAAGCGCCACGAGAGGGTCGTCACGGCCGCAATTGACGGACGACGTCGCGCGCGACGTAGCCGGCGAGCTTCGGGTTCTCCTGCAGGCGCCGGAGCGAGTACTCGTACCACTTCCGGCCGTAGGGAACGTAGATCCGCACGGTGTGCCCCCCGCGCACGAGCTCGTCGGCCAGCTCCTCGCGGACGCCGAGGAGGAGCTGGAACTCGTAGCGCTCGAGGCCGAGCCCGCCCTCCCGGATCAGCTCGAGCGCCTTGGCGACGAGGACGTCGTCGTGCGTGGCAACGGCGACCTTGGCGCCGCCCTCCCAGAGCGCCGACACGGTCTCCACGAAGTTGAACCTGACCGCCTCGTCGCCCTGATAGGCGATCTCCGCCGGCTCCAAGTAGATGCCCTTGCAGACGCGCACGTTCGGATTGAGCCCGGCGAGCGCGCCGACGTCGTCGAGCGTGCGCCGGAGCATCGCCTGCAGGACGATCCCGACGTTGTCGTGCCCTTCGGCGCGTAACTGCCGGTAGAGGTCGAGCGTGGCGGTGGTCGTCGAGGAGTCCTCCATGTCGACTCGCACGAACCTGCCGTGCCCGGCGGCGAGGCGCGCGAGTGCGCGGACGCTCTCGGCGCAGAGCTCGGGTTCGACCTTGAGCCCGAGCCCGGTCAGCTTCACGCTGACGTTGGCGTCGAGCTTCTCCTCCTCGATCGTCGACATCGCCTGCTCGTACTCGGCCCGGATCGCGAGCGCCTCCTCGGCGGTCGCGATCTCCTCGCCGAGCACGTCCAGCGTGGCCTTCTTGCCCGCCTGGTTCAGCGCCCGGACGGTGGCGACTGCGTCCTCGAGCTCCGCCCCGGCGATGTAGCGGTCCGAGAGCCGCCTCACGACCCGCCTCGGGACGGCGGGAAGCACCCTGACGAGCGCGCTGTCGAGAAGGGCCAAGGAGCGAATTCTAATTCTTGCGGCCGGCCGGCCCGCGCCGCACAATGGCTGCGATGGAGAACCACCTCGACCGCTCCAACCACGGCCAGGCGCCGACCGAGCCTCAGCCGGCCCGCCGGCCACGCGGGCGAGATCTCGTGCTCGGGGCGATCGTCGCGGCGCTCTTCGCCGCGAGCGTCGTCGTCGCGGCGATTCTCTCCTTCGACTGGAATCCGGTGGGCCCCGTCGTCGTCGTCGTCGGAGCGATCGTCGCCGGCTCGCTGGCGGTGCGCCGGGTCTACGACTACGCGTTCAAGGCCGCCGCCGTCGGGCTCGTCGTCGGCGGGATCGCGGCCATCCTCCTCTGGCCGTTCTTCGACGTTTCCTGACTATTCTTCGCAGGCCGTGACCGAAGGCCCGCATGCGATCGAAGCTCTCTTGCTCGAGGAGCGGCGGTACCCCCCGCCGGCCGAGTTCGCCGCGCAGGCGAATGCGCAACCCGAGATCTACGACCGCGACTTCGAGGAGTTCTGGGAGACGGAGGCGCGCGAGCGCATCACCTGGTTCGAGCCCTTCGAGGAGCTCTACGAGTGGGACCTGCCGTACGCGAAGTGGTACGTCGGCGGCAAGCTCAACGTCTGCTTCAACTGCGTCGACCGCCACGTCGAGGCCGGGAACGGCGACAAGGTCGCCTACCACTGGGAAGGCGAGCCGGAGGGCGAGCGCCGGGCGATCACGTTCGCCGACCTCCAGGGCGAGGTCGTGCGCTTCGCCAACGCGCTCAAGGAGCTCGGCGTCGGCAAGGGCACGCCGGTCGGGATCTATATGGGGATGATCCCGGAGCTCCCCGTCTCCATGCTCGCTTGCGCACGGCTGGGAGCGCCCCACACGGTCGTCTTCGGCGGCTTCAGCGCCGACTCGCTCTCAGACCGGCTGAACGACATGGAGTGCGAAGTGCTGATCACGCAGGACGCAGGGTGGCGCAAGGGTGGCGAGGTGCCGCTGAAGCGGAACGCCGACGAGGCGCTCGAGCGCTCGCCCGGGGTGCGGACGTCGGTCGTCTGGCGCCGCCTCGGGAACGACGTCGAGATGGTGGAGGGCCGCGACGTCTGGGCGCAGGACCTCGTCGCAGATCAGGGCGACGACCCGGCCACGTGCCCGTGCGAGCCCATGGACTCGGAGGACCTCCTCTACCTCCTCTACACGAGCGGCACCACGGCAAGGCCGAAGGGGATCGTCCACACGACGGGCGGCTACCTCACCGGCATCGCCGCCACGCACCACTACATCTTCGACGTCAAGCCCGATTCCGTGTACTGGTGCGCCGCCGACGTCGGCTGGGTCACCGGCCACAGCTACATCGTCTACGCGCCGCTCGCGAACGCAACGACGAGCATCCTCTACGAAGGGGTGCCCGACTACCCCGACCGCGACCGCTGGTGGGCGATCGTCGAGCGCTACGGAGTGGACGTCCTCTACACGGCTCCGACGGCGATTCGCGCGCACATGAAGTGGGGGCCGGAGCACGCGGAGAAGCACGATCTCTCCTCGCTCAGGCTCCTCGGCTCCGTGGGCGAGCCGATCAACCCCGAGGCCT
>JBOHAB010000205.1:0-4765 GCA_050697655.1 Gaiellaceae bacterium | reverse complement strand
CTTGAGCACTGTGTCCGCCGGCACGACCTCCGAGACGAGCCCCCAGGCCAGCGCCTCCTCGGCGCCGAGCTTGCGGCCGGAGCACATCCATTCGAACGCGCGCGCGTAGCCGAGAAGCCTGGGAATGAGCCAGGAGCCGCCGGTGTCGGGGACCAGCCCGACGTTGACGAAGGCCGGCACGAAAGCCGCCGAGTCGGCGGCGACCCGCAGGTCGCAGGCGCAGGCGAGCGAGAGACCTGCGCCGGCAGCCGCGCCGTTGACGGCCGCGAGCACCGGCTTCTCCAGGGCACGGAGGGCGAGCACGTGGCGGTTCCAGCGCTCGCGCAAGAGCGCCGCGACGTCTCGCTCGCCCTCACGGAGCTCGGCGAGGTCCTGGCCGACGCAGAAGCCGCGTCCCGAGCCGGTGAGGACGACGGCGCGGACGTCGTCGTCGGCCGCCCCCTTCAGCGCGGCGACGAACGCCTTGTGCATCGCCGCGTCGAACGCATTCAGCTTGTCCGGCCGGTTCAGCGCGATCGTCAGCACCGAGCCGTCGCGTCTCGTCTCGACCTCTGCCATCGCGCCTCTCGGTAGACCTGCCTTCGTCCGGTAGCTTGACCGGAATGGTCGATCTTACGTTCATTTCCTCAGGTGAAGTGGACGAGGAGCAGGCGCTCGATGCCTACTCGCGCGCCGTCGTCACGATCGCGGAACGGCTCTCCCCCTCGGTCGCGAACCTGCGGGTCTCGCGCCGAGTCCGGGGCGGGCGCCTGGCGTCGGGCGGCGGCAGCGGCGTCGTCATCACCCCTGACGGCTTCATGCTGACCTCGGCTCACGTCGTCGCCGGGACGGACGGCAAGGTGGAGGCCTCGTTCGTGGACGGACGCGAGGTCACGGCCGAGGTGGTCGGGGCCGACCCGCTTTCGGATCTCGCCGTCCTGCGCTCCGAGACGGCCGACCTGGTGCCCGCCGTGCTCGGCGACGCGGAGCAGCTCCGTGTCGGTCAGCTCGTCGTCGCCATCGGGAATCCGAACGGCTTCGCCGGGTCGGTGACTGCGGGCGTCGTCTCGGCACTCGGGCGTTCGCTTCCAGTCCGCTCGCGGGCCGCGGGTCGCATCGTCGAGAACGTCATCCAGACCGACGCCGCCCTCAACCCCGGCAACTCCGGCGGTGCGCTGGCCGACGGCCGCTGCTGTGTCGTCGGGATCAACACCGCGGTGGCGGGAGTCGGCCTCGGCCTCGCCGTCCCCATCAACGAGACGACCCGCAGGATCATCGGAGCGCTCATGCGCGACGGCCGCTTCGTGCGCGCCTACCTCGGCATCGCCGGTGGCTCCCGGCCCTTGCCTCCGCGGCTAGCCCGAGAGCTCGGCCGCGCTGCCTGCGTCGAGGTGGTCGAGGTCGTGGACGGCAGCCCGGCTGCGCAGGCAGGCCTCAGGCCCGAGGACCTGATCGTCGACGTGGGTGGGACGCGGGTCGAAGGCGTGGACGACCTGCAGCGCCTGATGGCCGGCGAGCTGATCGGGTCTCGCGTAGCGGCGACGGTCGTCCGGGAGGGCCGCACGATCACGCTGGAGCTCGTCCCGGTCGAGCTCGCCGTCTGAGTCAGCGGCCCTCGAACTCGGGCTTGCGTTTTTCCTTGAAGGCCGTCAGGCCCTCGTGGGCGTCCTCGGAGGCGAACGCGAGGTAGAGCGCCTTGCGCTCGTAGTCGAGGCCGGTCTCGAGAGTCGACTCGAACGCCCGGTTGACGGACTCCTTGGCGAGGCGCTGGGCGATCGGGCCCTTGGACGCGATCGCTCGCGCTACCGCCTTTGCCTCCTCGAGCCAGGCTTCCTTCGCGACGACGCGGGCGACGAGGCCGGCGCGCTCGGCTTCCCGCGCGTCGAGGAAGCGCCCCGAGAGGATCACGTCCATCGCCTTCGCCTTGCCGATCGCGCGCGTGAGGCGCTGCGTGCCGCCGGCGCCCGGGATGATCCCGAGCCCGGTCTCCGGCTGGCCGAACCGGGCGGTCTCGGAGGCGACGATCAGGTCGCAGGCCATCGCCAGCTCGTTGCCGCCGCCCAGGCAGAAGCCGGAGACGGCCGCCACGAGCGGCGTCCGCACCTTGCGGATCGCGTCCCAACGGTCGATCCGGCGCGCCTCGTACATCTCCATCGCGCTCGCTTCCGCCATCTGGCCGATGTCCGCCCCGGCGGCGAAGGCGCGCTCGGAGCCGCCGAGGACCATGCAGCGAATCCCCTCGTCGGCGTCGAGCGACTCGAGCGCGTCCACGAGCTCGCCCATCAGTTCGTCGTCGAGAGCGTTCAGGGCCTCGGGCCGGTTGAGGAGGACGACGGCAATCGCGTCTTCCCGCTCAAGGAGAACGACGCTCACTCGCCGCGCTCCAGGAACTTCTCGACGGCAGCCTTCGGCTCGTCGGTCGCCATCGAGAGCGCAAGCCAGTCGCGAGCATGGTTGACGGTCTCGTGCCAGGCGAGGTCGCGCCAGAAGTTGAGCTGCTGCTTCGTGTAGCGCACCGTCTGCGGGAGCTTGGCGGCGAGCTTCTCGACGAGCTCGTCGACGGTCGCGTCGAGCTCGGCGGCGGGCACGGCGCGGTTGACGAGACCCCACTGCTCCGCCTTGCGCGCAGGGATCTCCTCGCAGAGGAGGATGATCTCCCGGGCGCGACGCTCGCCGACCATGATGGGGAGCCACTGGGTGGCGCCGCCGGCCGGAACGGAACCGTGCTGCGGCCCGACGTGGCGGATGTACGCGTCGTCGGCGATCACCGACAGGTCGCAGGCCATCTGCAGCTCGTTGCCCCCGCCGACGCAGACACCGTTGATCCGCGCCAGGGTCGGCTTGCCGATCTCGCGCAGCTTGTCGTGCGCATCCTTGAAGGCGCCGAACCACTTCCAGTACTCGTCGGGCTTGCCGAGGTAGTCCCGGCTCCACGCCTTCAGGTCGGCGCCGACGCAGAACGCCCGTCCCGCGCCCGTGACGACGACGACCCTGACCTCGTCGTCCCACGAGGCGTCCTCGGCGGCGCGCGCGATCTCGCGCAGCATCCGGAAGTCGAAGGCATTCAGGACCTCGGGCCGGTTGAGCGTGATCGTCGCGCGGGGCGGCGCCTTCTCGTAGACGATCGCCTCGAAGCCGAGCTCGTCGGGGTCACGCGCCGCCGGGTACGACGGCTCGCTCATTCGACGGTGGCGAAGTGGACCTGGAAGGGAACGCCCATCTCCACGGCGTCCTTGCCCGTCGCCGCAAACTCCTCCGTGCGGGCCGCTGCCTTGAAGGCATCCAGGTCCGCAAACTCCCATTCGGCGTAGTAGGCGAACTTCGGCTCGCCCATCGGCGCCCCGAAGACCTTCCCGTGCCGGAACGTCCCGCCGGGCACGGCCCTGCAGAGCTCGGCGTGACGCTCGTAGCGCTCGGCGTCCGGTTCCTCCTCGTAGACGATGAACACCCTGACCAACCGGTCCCCCTTCCTCTCGCTGGCTGTCGCGGGAAGGATTCCCGATCCGGGCGTCAGGCGCTGGCCGAAGCCGCGACGAGCGACTCCTCGAGCAGCTCGAGGCCGCGCTCGAGGTCTTCATCGTCGACCACGAGCGGCACCAGGATGCGGATCACGTTGCCGTCGAGGCCGCACGAGAGCAAGACGAGGCCGCGCTCCCGGGCCGCCGCGACGGTGGAGCCTGCGAGCCCGCTCGCCGGCTCCTTCGTCTCGCCGTCCTCGACCAGCTCGAGCGCGAGCATGGGCCCGAGCCCGCGCACGTCACCGACCGCGTCCACGCGCGTGGCGATGCCGTCGAGCGCCTCCCGGATCCGTTCGCCGAGCTCGCGGGCGCGGCGCTGGAAGGGCTCGGACACGACTTCGTCGAGGACGGCGACCGCCGCCGCGCACGCGACGGGGTTCCCACCGAAGGTCCCCCCGAGCCCTCCGGGCCCAACCGCGTCGAGCACTTCGCTCCGGCCGGTCACGCCGGCGAGCGGCAGGCCGCCGCCGAGCGACTTCCCCGAGACGAGGAGGTCGGGCTCGACGCCGTAGTGCTCGATCGCCCACACCGGGCCGGTCCTGCCAACACCGCTCTGGATCTCGTCGTCGACGTAGAGGATCCCCTGGCGGTCGCACAGCTCGCGCAGACGAGGGGGGAAGTCGCGCGGCATCGGAACGAACCCGCCCTCGCCTTGGACGGGCTCGAGCACAACGCAGGCAACCGCCTGGGGATCCACATCGGATTTGAAGAGCGCCTCGAGCCCGGCGACCGCGTCGTCGGTCGTGACGCCGCGGTACGGGTACGGGGCGGGAGCACGGTAGACCTCGGGCGCGAACGGCCCGAAACCGCGCTTGTAGGGAACTACCTTGCTGGTCATCGTCATGGTGAGGAGCGTGCGGCCGTGGAAGGCGCGGTCGAAGACGACGACCGCGGGACGGCCAGTCGCCGCGCGCGCGATCTTCACCGCGTTCTCGACTGCCTCCGCGCCGGAGTTCAAAAGCAGGCTCTTCTGCTCACCGCCGCGACAGGGCGAAAGCTCCGCGAGGCGGCGGCACACGTCCACGTACGGCTCGTACATCCCCACCATGAAGCACTGGTGGAGGTAGCGGTCGACCTGCTCGTGGATGGCGGCGACCGCGGCGGGATGCCCGTGTCCCGTGTTCTGGCAGCCGAGGCCGCCGGCGAAGTCGATGTAGGAGCGGCCGTCGACGTCCTCGATTCGGGCGCCTTCGGCGCGGGAGACGACGAGCGGCGGCGTGGCGACGCCGGCGGCGACGTAGCGTTCGCGTGCGTCCTGAACGGCGTCG
>JBOHAB010000204.1:0-4875 GCA_050697655.1 Gaiellaceae bacterium | reverse complement strand
GCCCGGCTCCCACTACCACATGGGCGGCGTCGACACCGACCTCGACGGCAAGACCTCGCTCGAGGGCCTCTACGCGGCGGGCGAGTGCGCCTGCGTCTCCGTCCACGGCGCGAACCGCCTGGGCGGGAACGCGCTCATGGAGACGATCACCTACGGCAAGCGCGCCGGGAGGGCGGCGGCCGACTGGGCGCTCGCCCACACGGTGGTCGCGCCGCCGGAGTCCGCCCTCTCCGACGCCGAGCAGGAGCTCCAGGAGCTGCTCGACCGCACCGAGGGCGAGCGCCCCCACGCGATCCGCGACGAGATGGCCTCGACCATGCACGAGAACTTCGGCGTCTTCCGCCGCGAGGACCAGATGCGCCGCCAGGGGGAGATCGTCGCCGGCCTGCGCGAGCGCTACGAGCGCGTCGTCGTCGAGGACAAGGGCGATGTCTTCAACAGCGACCTGACGCAGGCGCTCGAGCTCGGCTTCCTGCTCGAGCTCGCCGCCTGCATGGTCGAGGCCGGGCTCGCCCGCAAGGAGAGCCGCGGCGCCCACGCGCGTCCCTACGACTATCCGGACCGCGACGACGAGAACTACATGAAGCACACGCTCGTCACGCTCGTCGACGGCCGCCCCCAGCTCAGCTGGGCGCCGGTTCGAGTGACGAAGTGGGAGCCCATGGAGAGGACCTACTAGTGCAGGTAGCGCTCAAGATCTGGCGGTTCGACCCGGAGACCGGCGAGCGGGCCCTCCGCGACTACGAGGTGGAGGCCCCCGAGTGGGCATGCCTCCTCGACGTGCTCGACATCGTCAAGGACCTGGTCGACGGGACCCTCGCCTATCGCAGGAGCTGCCGGATGATGATCTGCGGTTCCTGCGGGATGCGCATGGACGGGCGCGCTGTCCTCGCCTGCAAGGAGCGGATGAAGCCGATCGTCGACCGCGGTCACGTGCCCGTCATCTCGGCCATGGGCAACATGCCCGTCTTGAAGGACCTCGTCGTCGACATGAACCCCTTTTGGACGAAGGTCAGGAATATGAAGCCGTGGGTCGAGACCGGGTACCTCGACGTGCCGGAAAAGGAGTTCCGCGTCTCTCCGGAGGAGATCGCGCCGATTCAGAAGGAAGCGCTCTGCATCATGTGCGGCTGCTGCGTCTCCGAGTGCAACTCGATGGAGTCCGATCCCGAGTTCTTCGGCCCGGCCGCGCTCGCCAAGGGCTTCCGCTTCGTCGGCGATCCCCGCGACCAGACGGCGGTCGAGCGGCTGGAGCGCTACAACGACGAGCACGGCATCTGGGACTGCACGCGTTGCTATTTCTGCAACGAGCGCTGCCCAAAGGGCGTCGACCCACGCGACGCGATCGCCAAGCTCGGGGCGGAGTCGATCAGGCTCGGAATCGACCGTGACATGGGCGCGAAACATGCGCTCTGGTTCGTTCACTCCGCGAAGACCACCGGCTGGCTCCGGGAAACCGAGCTCGTTCCCAAGACGCAGGGCGTCCTCGGGGCGCTCAAGGAGACGAAGTTCGCGCTCACGCTCTTCAAGCACGGCAAGGTCCCCGTCGTCCCGCACGTGGCCGAGAACGTGCAGGAGGCGCGGGCGCTGTACGAGGTCGTGAAGGCGCAGAAGCGCGACGGCGCGGCCGGCATCGTCCAGGCCGAGCGTGCGCTCGCGCGGCTCGGAGAGCTCGAAGAAGAAGCGGAGGCGGAGGAGTGAGGGTCGCCTACTACAAGGGCTGTCTCGCCTCGCTTTCGGCCAAGGAGCTCGACACCTCCACGCAGGCGCTCGCGCCGAAGCTCGGGATCGAGCTCGAGGAGCTGAAGGCGGTCACCTGCTGCGGCGCCGGCGACATCCACGAGGCCGAGCCCGACTACTACCTGCACCTGAACGCGCGCATCCTCGCCTACGCGGAGGCGACTGGCTGCGACACGCTGATGACGATCTGCAACGTCTGCACGCTGAACCTGCGCCAGGCGAACTTCGCCCTGCAAAAGGACGATGCGCTCCGCGTTCGGGTGAGCGAGAACCTGGAGAAGGTCGGCGCGCCTCCCTACTCGGGCGCGGTCGAGGTCAAGCACCTCCTCTGGCTGATCGCGGAAGGCGACGGCTACGAGAAGCTGAAGGGCGTTGCGCACAAGGGCCTCAAGGGGTTGAAGGTGGCGCCCTTCTACGGCTGTCAGATCCTGCGTCCCTCCCGGCTCCTCGGCGTCGACGACCCCGACCGGCCGCACACGCTCGAGGCGATCATCGAGGCCTGCGGCGGCGAGCCGATCGACTATCCCGCCAAGATCAAGTGCTGCGGCTTCCCGATCATCCAGGCCCGCGAGGAGACGGCGCTCGGGGAGCTCGTGCAGCCGATCCGCCAGTCCATCGAGGCCGGCGCGGACGCGATGGTCACGCCCTGTCCGCTCTGCCACCTCTCCCTGGACGCGTGGCAGTCGAAACTCGAGGAGCAGACCGGCGAGCGCTTCCAGATGCCGATCCTCCACCTCTCCCAGCTGATCGGAGTGGCCGCGGGGCTGGACGACTCCGAGCTGAAGTTCAAGCGCCACGTCGTCCCGGTCGAGCCGGTGCTGGCGAAGCTCGAAGCTCCCTGAGGAAGCGCGAGCCGTTGTCCACGGGCACAGCGCCAGCGCGTTCGCGGTCCTACCCCGAGACGATCGAGGTGTGGCAGAGTTCCTGCCCGCGATTGACCGTGTGGGAAGACGCGCTGTCGGACGGTCTCGTTCGGGTCGAGCGCGGACGAGTGCTCCCGACGGCCGCCGGCAGCGAGCTGCTGACGAAACCGCCGAGCTGAGCAGCAGGCACCTCTAGAATCCCACGAGTGCTCGGGCGCCTCCTCGGACTTGCACTCCTCGCCGCTGCGGCCGCGGCCTACGTCGCCTCCAGGCGCAGAGAAGCCGGCGGCGACGTCTCGCAGAACGGCGGCTCGCGCCAGCGCTCGGCGCAGCTCCGGCGCGAGCTCGAGCCTCAGTAGGTGCTCGTCTGGATCCTCGTCGCGGTCGCGGTGGTCGCCGCGGCCGGGCTCGCCTGGGCGCTCTTCGAGGCCCAGTGGGTCGAGCTGCTGGAGCAGGACGCCCCCGTTCCGGGGCTTCCGGCCGAGCTCGACGGCTTCCGGATCCTGCACATCTCCGACTTCCATCTCGGCACCGTCTCGCTGAACGGGCGCGCCCTCGGCAAGGCGGTCGACTGGGCAGCCGAGCACGAGCTCGATCTCGTCGCCGTCACCGGCGACCTCGTCAGCCGCCGCCGGGGCGTTCGCACGCTCGTGTCCGAGCTCGGCCGGCTGCGCCCCCGCTACGGGACCTACGCCGTGCTGGGAAACCACGACGTTGCCTCCACGCGCGACCCGTTCAGCCGCCCTGCCGATCTGAGCGACGTCGAGCCCGCTCTGCTCCTCGAGCACGAGTCGGTAGTCCTCGACGCCGGCAGCAGGCACGTGCAGGTCGCCGGGGGCGACCCGCGCCGCCACCGCGAGCCGCACGGGCGGCTGGCCGACCGCGAGGCCGACCTGCGCATCCTCCTCGTCCACTTCCCGGATCCCGTGGGTGGGCTCGCTCGCGGCGACTTCCAGCTGATCCTCGCCGGCCATCTCCACGGCGGGCAGATCTGCCTTCCCACCCCGCGGGGGAAGTTGCGCCTCGAGCATCTGCGCGCCCGCTACTGGGAGGGCCTCTACGAGCTTCCGCAGGGGACGCTCCACGTCTCCCGCGGGCTCGGCGCGAGCTTCGTACCCTTCCGCCTCCTCGCCCGGCCCGAGGCGACGATCTTGACGCTGCGGCCCCGGGAGTAGACTCGGCGCGGGCATGGCCTACCGCCTCTCGCCGGTCACACGGGCGTCGCTCCCGGACGCCCCGCCGGTCTGCGTGGACTGCGTGTTCTGGCAGTCGCGGAGCGGCCGGCTCGCGAGCAAGGAGCGTTGGGCCGAGCGGGTGGAGGACGACTGGGGCGCCTGGGGGACGCTCTACCACGGCGAGGGCGACCGCCTGCTCGGCTTCGTGCAGTACGGCCCGGCCGACCGCTTCCCCAGGGCCGCCGAGCTGCCTGCCGGCCCTCCGTCGCCGGACGCGGTGCTCGTCACATGTGCCTATCTCATCGACCTCTCCGCGCCCTGGGTCCTGCAGAGCCTCTTCCTGGCGGCGATCGGCGAAGTGCGCGACCGCGGGGTCAAGGCGATCGAGACGTTCGGCTACCGCTATCGGGAGGGCGAGACGAGCTTCGAGCGCTTCCTGGTGCACCGGACGGTCTTCCCCGCGGACTTCCTCGCCGACTTCGGCTTCGTCGCCACCCGCTGGGAAGGGGAGGTCTGCCTGGCCCGGCTCGAGCTCGGCGGCCTTCAGCCGGTGGAGGACGGCCTCACCGCGCGGACCTGGCGAAAGGTGAAGGAGGCGTTCACGCCGGCGCCCGTTCCGCAGCGACCATGAGGGGCCCGAAACAAACGTCTTGCGTGCGCCGCGACTCGGCTGCAGCATTCGTCGAGATGTCAGGCGCTCGCGGATCGAGCTTCCGATCGACTCAGAGGGCGTAGGAATTATCATGTGGTTGCTGGCCGACATCCGGGCCGAGCTTGGAGCGATCCACCTGCTTCTGGAGGGTGAGGACGATGGCGAAGAAGGGCAGGAGAACACCTGAAGAGCAGGCAGCGTTCGACGAGCGGACGCGTCTCATCGAGGCTCCCATCGCCAAGCTCGACCGCAAGATCGCCGAACAGAAGGCGGGGCGAGAGCGGCACCAACCGCGCTTGCAGCGCCTCTCGTTCGGACTGCTCGGCCGCGGCTAGGTGACGCGCCTACACAGGTTGTGAACGGCTGAGAGGACATCCGGGCCTCCTTCGAGGCTGTGGGTCTGCCAGGACTCACGTCTCGAGGAGGGACCCGGATGGTGCTTCAC
>JBOHAB010000203.1:0-4891 GCA_050697655.1 Gaiellaceae bacterium | reverse complement strand
CCCCGGGCTCGAGGCACTCGAGCACATGGGGGAGAAGTCCTTCCTCTCGACGCTCGCGGCCTGGCTCGCCGAGGCGCTCTACGAACAGGGGCGCGACGACGAGGCCGCTGCGCTCACACAGGCCAGCGAGGCGGCCGCGGCCCCGGACGACGTGGTCTCGCAGGTCGGCTGGCGCTTCGTGCGGGCGAAACTGCTCGCGAGGCGCGGAGCGAGCGGGGAGGGCGAGCGGCTCGCGCGCGAAGCGGTCGCGCTCGCCGAGCTAACCGACATGCCCGACCTGCGCGGAGACGCCCTCTGGGCGCTCGCGGAGGTTCTCGACGAACCGGCCGAGGCCGCATCCGCCCTGGAGCAGGCCGCGGCGACCTTCGAGCAGAAAGGGAACGAGGTCTCGGCTGCACGGGCGCGAGCTGCTCGGGACGAGCTCCAGGAGGTTTCCGGATCGTGAATTGCCTGGAAATCAGGTGGACAGGGCTCTGAAGGAGTGGAAAACTGCCCTTGCCGGCCCCCAACCAAGGAGGAGCATGGGTGACTTCATCGACAAGGTGAAGGATGCAGTGACCGGAGGCGGCGGCGGACCCAGCATCGACGACGTCATGAGCAAAGCGCAGGAAGCGGGCCTCGACGCGGACAAGGTGAAGGAGCTTCTTTCCAACTTCACGGACGAAGCGGGGAACATCGACTGGCAAGGCGCCCTCGCCAAGGCCCAGGAGATGGGTCTCGACCCCGAGAAGCTCAAGGCCCTCGTCACCTGATCTCGTAGTTCGCACTCGCCGGCCTGGCCCTAGCGCCGGGCCGGCCTCAAGAGCTCCCGTTAGGAACTCGTACGCGATTCCGATCGCGTCGGCGCAGGCACGTACTCTTGGCGTAATGAGTCGCGCAGGTCTCATCCTTGTGCTGGCCGTTTTCCTCGCGGGATGCGGGTCCTCGGGCAACAGCGACGATCAGGACCAGGAGGAGACGGCGCCGATCGCGGCGCAGACGCTCGCGCAGCGGTTCGACCAGGAATCGGGAATGCCGCCCCTCGAGACCGCGGCAGGCTCCGACCCCTCGTGGGAACAGCTCAGCCTCGGGCTCGACGTCCCCCCGGACGCGCAGGAGCGCTACGGCACGTTCACGATCTACGTGGTCGATCCGGAAGACCTCGAAGCGGTCGGATCGCTCCTCGCCGACAAGGACACCGCCGAGCCGCTCGAGCAGGACGCGAACGGCATCTACTGGGACTACGACGAGCTGGCGAAGTCCTACGTCGCCCAGAAGCGCTACGGGCAAAACGTCGTCCTCGCCTGGTGGAACGAGAAGCGCGAGCAGGGAACGGACGAGCGCTGGGAGCGGCTCGACCAACTCGTGCAGCAGAGCGTCGACGGATAGGAATAAGCTCCGCCGCCATGGGGCGGCTCGACGGCAAGGTTGTCGTCATCACCGGCGCCGGCGGCGGCATCGGCCGCGAGGCAGCGCTTCTCTTCTCCGAGGAGGGGGCGAGCGTCTGCGTCGCGGACACGAGCCGCGCGGCCGGCGAGCAGACGGCCGCGGAGGCCCGCGAGGCCTTCTTCCAGGAGGTGGACGTCGCCGATCGGCAGAGCGTCGAAGCCATGTACGCGGCGGCGGCCGAGCGCTACGGCGGTATCGACGTCCTCTACAACAACGCAGGGATCATGCCCGCGGAGGACGCCTCCATCCTCGAGACGGAGCTGGAGGCGTGGCAGCGCGTGCAGGACGTGAACACGAAGGGCGTCTTCCTCTGCTGCAAGTACGGGATCCCCCACCTCCTCGAGCACGGCCGCGGGTCGGTCATCAACGTCGCCTCCTTCGTGGCGCTCATGGGCGCCGCCACCTCGCAGATCTCCTATACCGCGTCCAAGGGAGCCGTGCTGTCGCTGAGCCGCGAGCTCGCCGTCGAGTTCGCCAGGCGCGGGGTGCGGGTGAACGCCCTCTGTCCGGGCCCGGTCGAGACGCCGCTCCTGATGCGGCTCTTCTCGGAGACGCCGGGAGCGCTCGAGCGCCGGCTGCAGCACCTGCCGATGGGCAGGCTCGCCCAGGCGAGGGAGATCGCGCAGGGCGCCCTTTTCCTGGCGAGCGACGAGTCGTCGTACGTGAACGGGGCGACGTTCCTCGTCGACGGCGGTCTCACCGCTGCCTACGTGACCGCCGAGTAGCCACGAGCTCGCGGCCTTGACTGGGCGGGAGCGGCGTCGTAGCGTGGCCCGACTCCCGAAAGCCCATGCCGTCCCGCGCTTCGCGCACGAAACCCGAGGTCCTTTCGTCCCGCACGTCGCGGGACGCCGCCGGCTGGGGCTGCACGGACAGGGCGGATCCCTCCACCGAGTACGAGGACGACACCGTTCGGCCCGGCAAGCGCAGGCAGTTCTCCTGGATCAGCCCTAAGCCGCTCTGGGAGTCGCGGAACGACAAGATCGCGCGCTGGCTGGGTGACACCACGCACCACGAGCGCATGCGCTGGGTGGAGGCGCAACGGCGCAAAGGCGTCGACCCGAAGCTCCCGATCACAAGGTGGGCTGACGACGAGAAGATCGCGTTCATGATCCTCGGCGACCCCGGGGAGGGCGACGACTCGCAGTATCAGGTGCTGCGCCCGTTGCGAGCGACATCCGCCGACACGGACTTCACCTTCATCGTCAGCGACGTCATCTACCCGGCCGGGGACTGGCACGAGTACCGCGCCAAGTTCTACTGGCCGTATAAGGGGCTCCCCGGGCCCATTTACGCCGTTCCCGGGAACCACGACTGGTACGACGGCCTGAGCGGGTTCATGATGCTGCTCTGCGGCGCCGACCCCGACCTGCGGCCGCCGTTCAAGGCCTCGAAGAGTCGCTTCACGCGCGTCTTCCGCGACCTGGTCTGGCGTGAGCCGTCCGAGGCTCAACAGGATCAACTGGAAAGGATCAAGGAGCATCGGCCCGAGCCGTCCGGGCAGAGGCTGTCGTACTTCGCGATCGAGCTGAAGGAGCTCGTCCTCGTTGGCATCGACACGGGCATCCAGTCCGGCATCGACGCCGAGCAGGGGGAGTGGCTGCGAAAGATCTCCAGCGGCCCGAAGGACAAGATCCTCCTCACGGGCAAGCCGCTGGTCGTCGACGCCCGCCGGAAGACCTGCCCGATCGAGGGCGGAGACGGCGCCACCGTCAACGAGATCGTCGATGATCCGAGCAACCGCTACATCGCCGTGATCGGCGGCGACATCCACAACTTCCAGCGCTATCCGGTACGCCTGCCGGACGGCCGGGTCATCCAGCACATCGTCACCGGCGCGGCGGGCGCGTATACCAAGGCGACGCACACGATTCCCACGGCGACGATCGAGTCCTGCGGGTGCACCGAGGACGCCTTCCGCTGCTACCCGCGGCGCGGCGACTCGCTCGCGGCCTACTCGATCCTGCTCGACGACCGGCTCCCCTTCGACGTGGCGATCGATCCGGAGCTGACGCCCGTAGCGATGAAGCTCCTGCTCGACGGCGACGTCACGCCGAACCGTGAGGAGGACCGGGGCAAGACGGTTCCCGCCGACGCCCTCGCCAAGGCGAGGAGGGTCCGCTTCTTTTCCGAGGCGAAGATCTTGGGCCCGCTCAGCAAGAACTTCTCCGAGTTCCTCGACTGGAACAGGCCTCCGCCACCGCTCTTCAAGAGCTTTCTCAAAGTCGAGACCGGGCCCGGCGAGATCGAGATTCGTTGCTTCGCGGCGACCGGCTGCGAAGAGCATGCGGACAACCCTCCGCTCGAAGACCACGTCAAAGGCACGCGCGGAGACGACGGTACGTGGACCTGGGAGGTGCTCCTTGACTGACGAAACGCCATGGCCGGCGATCTTCCAGCCGCTCGAGTTTCGCAACCTCGAGGTCAAGAACCGGCTCTTCCGCTCGAGCATCTCCGGACGCTTCGACAACTACGACGGGTCCGGGACGGAGACGCGGATGGACTGGGACGTCAAGTTCGCGCGCGGTGGAATCGGCGCGATCATCTCCTCCAACACGCCCGTCCACCCACGCGGGGGGATCGTGCCGAACTACTCGCACCTCGACTCGGACGAGAGGGTGCCCTTCTACACCGAGCTGGGGAAGCGCGTACGCGACGCCGGCGCGAAGTACATCGTCCAGCTCGCCTTCTCGGGGCGGCAGCGCGACATCCCGAGCATCGTTTACGACAAGGGCCTCTCCTCGACGGACAAGTCCGATCCGATCCACGGCTTCCAGTGCGAGCGGATGACGAAGGCGCAGATCGACGAGGTCGTCGACGCGTTCGCACAAGCCGCGCGGCGTGCGCGCGAGGCCGAGCTGGACGGTATCGAAGTTCACGGCTGCAACGGCTACCTGATCACCCAGTTCCTCTCCCCTGCCATCAACGACCGCGAGGACTCCTACGGCGGCTCGCTCGAGAACCGCGCGCGCTTCGCGCTCGAGGTCGTCCGCGCAATCCGGAAGGAGATCGGAAACGACTTCCACCTCCAGTTCAAGATCAGCGCGATCGACGACGGCAAGGCGCTCTTTCCCTGGGCGGAGGAGGGCACGACTCTCGAGGAGTCGATCCAGGTCTGCAAGTGGCTGATCGAGGCAGGCGTCGACGGGCTCCACGTCTCCGCCGGCTACGTCTTCCCCCATCCGCGCAACCCCGCGGGGTCGTTTCCGATCTCGGAGGTCATCCGCTCCTTCGACACGATGCTCTCGAGCGGGGAGAACACCTTCCGCAACTACCTGATGTTCCGCACGCCGCCTCTGAACAAGGCCTTCGCCTGGGCGTGGGAGCGCCGGGCGAAGCAGCTCGGTATCGAGGGGATCAACCTGAGCCTGGCACGGGCGATCAAGCAGGTAGTCGACGTACCCGTGCTCTGCGCCGGCGGGTTCCAGACCGCCTCGGTGATCTCCCGGGCGATCGAGGACGG
>JBOHAB010000202.1:0-4948 GCA_050697655.1 Gaiellaceae bacterium | reverse complement strand
CGCAACCGTCCTCGTGGAGCTCGACGGCGTCCGGCTGCTGACCGACCCGCTCCTGCGCCCGCGCGTGCTCCACCTGCGCCGCGCCGCGCCGCTCGACACCGCGGGTCTCGAGGGTCTGGACGCCGTGCTCGTCTCCCACGTCCACTACGACCACCTCGACCTCCCCTCGCTCAGGAAGCTCGGCCGGGACGTCAGGCTCGTCGTGCCGAGGGGCGCCGGGCCGCTGGTGCGGAGCCGCGGGTTCGGCTCGGTCGACGAGGTCGAGGCCGGCGACGCCGTCCGCGTCGGGTCGGCTCTCGTCCGTGCCGTGCCCGCCGAGCACGGCTCGAGCCGGGTCCTGGGGACGAGCTCCCCGGCGCTCGGCTACGTCGTCGAGGGCTCGCGGCGCGTTTACTTCCCGGGTGACACCGACCTCTACCCGGGCATGGCCGAGCTCGGCGGACTGGATGTCGGCCTCGTGCCGATCTGGGGCTGGGGACCCTCGCTCGGCCCCGGGCACCTCGACCCGGTCCGGGCCGCACAGGCGCTGGCCCTGCTCCGCCCGCGCGTCGCGGTGCCGATCCACTGGGGCACGTACTACCCGATGCAGTCGACCCGCCTCAAGCCGCCGGCCTTCCTCACCGAGCCGGTGCGGGAGTTCGAGCGCGCCGCCGCCGAGCTCGCGCCGGACGTCGAGCTGCGCGTTCTCCCGGTCGGCGGCGAGCTGCCCCTCTAGGGATAGCGCCTGCGGAACAGAAGCCAGCCTGCGCCGCCCGCGGGAATCGGGAGCCAGAACGAGACGAGCCGGTAGGCGAGCGTCGCCACGGTCGCCGCGCCGGCGCTTACGCCCGCGAGCGCGAGCATTCCGATCAGCCCCGCCTCGACGAACCCCAGCCCGCCGGGGGTGAACGGGACCATGCCGAGAAGCGAGGCCGCGACGTAGGCGAGCAGCACGAGCGAGGGGTTCGGCTCGGCGTCCACCGCCCGGAGGCAGGCGATGAGCGCGAGGTAGTCGAGAACGGACTTCCCGACCGCGGCGAGGACGGCCGCCTGCCACCGCCGGCCGAACGTCCTCCGCAGGACGTCGCGCTCGGCGAGCAGGCGCTCGGCGAGTCCGGTCACGAGTCGCTTGCGCCGCAGGGTCGCGTTGAGGAGCCGTTCGACCGTCGTGCCCGCGACGGCGAGCGGGCGGTCCCAGACGAACACCGCGGCCCCGCCGCCGAGCATGAGCACGAACATGGCGGCGCCGAGGTACGCCGCATACGCGAGGTTCGAGGCGACCGGTGTCCCGCCCAGGATCGCCGGGAGGCTGAGGACCGGAAGCGCGAGCACGGCGCCGAAGAGGAGGACGGAGACGGCCGTGAGCGACGACGCGATCCGCGCGCCGGGAATGCCGGCGCGGACGAGCATGCGGTACTGAAGCGCGCCGGCCGCCGCCACGCCGCCCGGGATGATGCGCCCGAACGCGTTGCCGGCCAGCTGCGACATCACGACTGGAAACCAGCGCCTCGTCTGCAGCGCGATCCGCTGCAGCTCCCAGACCGCCACGAAGGACAGGAGCTCGAGCCCGAGCGCGATCGCGATCCATTCGGGCTCCAGCGTGGTCAGCGACCGCCACTGCGAGAAGACCTCCGTCAGGCTCGGCCACAGGAGGTAGAGCGAGACGAAGGTGATCAGCAGGAAGAAGCCGCGGCCGGCGATCCTGCCGACCAGGCGCCGGCGCCGCGGCCGCGCTCGCGCTCCTGTCTCGCTCTCCGCCACCCGCGCAGCCTATGGCTGCGCGGCGAGCAGGGCGCGGCGACGCTCCTCCAGCACGATCCGCACCGCCGCGGTGATCGGCAGGGCGAGCAGCGTCCCGACGACCCCGAAGAGCGCGCCGAAGAAGAGGACGACGACGAAGGAGAGGAACGGGTGCAGGCCGATCGCCTTCTGGAACACCTTCGGGGTGATGATCGAGTTCTCGGCCTGCTGGTAGACGATGATGACCACCAGCATGATCAGGCCCTTCCACCAGCTCTCGAAGAGCGCGACGCCGATGACGGGGATGGCGCCGAGGGTCGCGCCGATGTTCGGGATCAGGTCGGTGATGGCGACGAAGAACGCGAGCGGAGCGGCGAAGGGGATGTCGAGCAGGACCATCGGGATGTAGACGGTGAGGCCGGCGATCACGGCAATGACGAACTTGCCGTACCAGTACGACCTCGTCGCGTCGTAGATGCGCGTGGTCGTGTGGAGGAAGCGCGGTCCGCGCTCGGGGCCGAGCCGCGTGGCGATCCCACGCCGGATGTCGCGTCCGTAGACCATGAAGTAGATGGTCAGGACGAAGATCATGAACCCGGCGAACGCCCCGCTCGCGAGCGTCCCGATCGTGCCGATGACCGAGCTGACGCCGTCGAAGAAGTTGGCGATCTCCTGCGTCGCGTCCTCGGCCGTCTCGACCTGGTTCTCGGCCCCGATGCTCTGGATGAAGCCCGAGTCCTCCAAGCGCTCGGCGTAGGCCGGGATCTGGTCGAGCAGCGCCTTCGCGCCGTCGACGACCGGCGGCATGATGATCAGGCCGACGGCGAAGAGCACGAGGCCGATGACGACCATCGCGAGCGCGATCGACGCGCCGTTTCCCAGCCGGGCCTTGCGCCTGAGCATCTGCGCGAGGGGGTCGATCGAGAAGGCGAGGAAGCCGGCCGCGAGCACCCAGGTGATGATCGCCTTCGTCGACCAGAGGACGGCGATGACCGTAGCCGTGGCAAGGACGACGACGACGACGACGAGGGCGTCGGACGCGAGCTGACGGCGCCGCCTGCTCGGCGACAGGGCGGCGGAGAGAGTCTGGCTCTCGCTCATTCCTCCACCATCCCGTCCGAACCGCTCGTCAAGGTGCGGCGGTGCTCTTGGCGCCCGCTCGGGGACGGCCAGCTTCGCTTGCTCTCCGAGAGCCACGATGAGTCCCGCCGCTCCGAGCGGGCCGAGGGCCCTCGACCGGCATTAGGCGTAAGCCGCGTAGACGGCCAACGAATGAGCATCCGGCTCGGACCCTCGGCGCCAAGGCAAGTGTCGTCGATCAGGGAGGTGAGCGGGTGTTCGTTGGAATCGATTGGGCGAGCAGGACGCACGAGCTCTGCGTCCTCGACGAGACGGGCGCGGTTGTCGAGCGATTCGGCTTCGCGCACACAGAGCGCGGGATCAGCGGCGCGCTCGCCCGGCTCGCGAAGCACGCTCCTGCCGGCGAGCTGCCGGTTGCGATCGAGCGGCCGGACGGTCTGCTCGTCGACCGGCTGCTCGAGGCAGGCCACGACGTGGTACCGATCCACGCCAACGCCTTCCACGCGGCCAGGCCACGCTGGGAAGGCGCCGGAAGCAAGTCCGACGTCGGCGATGCCTTCCGGCTCGCCGACCTGCTGCGCACCGACCGCCACCGGCTGCGGCCGCTCAGGCCGCTCGACCAGGCGACGCGCGAGCTGCAGGCGCTCGTTCGGCTGCGCGACGACCACGTCGGCGCCCGCGTCGCCGCCACCAACCGGCTGGCGGCGCTGCTCGGGCTGCATTGGCCCGGCGCAGCCGCCATCTTCGGGCGGCTCGATTCGGAGATCGCGCTCGCCTTCCTCGAGCGCTACCCCACCCCGCAGAGCGCGACGCGGCTCGGCGCGGCCCGCCTCGCGGGCTTCTTGCGCCGACACTCCTACTGCGGACGTCGCGGCCCGGCCGAGCTGCTCGACCGGCTGCGGCAGGCGCCGCGGCCGGTGCACGTGCTCGACCCCGAGGTCGTGGACGAGCTGATCCACGCGCAGGTGCGGCTCGTGCGCACCCTGCTTCAGACGATCGCCGATCTCGACCGTGCGATCGCTGCCATGGTCGACCAGCACGCCAAGGCGCAGCTGCTCAAGCCGCTGCCCCGCGTCGGCACGATCAGCCGCGGCCAGCTCGTCGCCGAGGTCGGGCCGCTGCTCGAGCGCACCACCAGCGCCGACGAAGCCGCCGCGCTCTGCGGCGCCACCCCGCTCACGAAACGCAGCGGCCAGCAGCGCTCTGTCACCTTCCGCTACGCCACCAACACGAAAGCGCGCAAGGCGATCACCCTCTACGCCGACAACTCCCGTCGCGCCTCCCCCTGGGCCGAGCGCATCTACCGCGACGCGCGCGCGCGCGGCTGCCGACACGCGCACGCCATCCGCATCCTCGCCCGCGCCTGGCTGCGCGTCATCTGGGCCTGCTGGCACGCCGACACCCCCTACGATCCCGCCCGACGCCGCGGACGTGACCGTCAACTCCAACCAACGGCCTTGACTTAGGCGACTCATCGGACCGGGTTTCTGGAGGCCGGCCCTCTCTCCTCCGGCGCGCTACGCGGCCACGGCCTTCTTGAACTGCCGGAGCCGGAACGCCATCACGATCTCGGTGATCCCGCGCATGAGCGTCAACGCCGCGACCCACGCGACGAGGACGATCGCGCTGCCGCGAAAGTACCCGGCCGCCCAGAAGGCGAGCAGGATCTCGATCACGCCGACGATCAGCCCCACCCACCACAGGTGCGCCGGGTGCGAGACGAGCGCGAGCACGATGTCGAAGATGCCCTTGAAGAGCAGCACCCACGCGACGATCGCCGCGAGCGCCACGAAGGTCCCCTGCGGCCGGAAAAAGGCGACGATGCCCGCTGCTATGAAGATCACCCCGAGAATCCCGTGGGCGATCTTCCAGCCGGTCGTGGACGCGCCCATCGCGAAGAACTCGTTGATCCCCGCGCCGATGGCGACGAACCCGAAGAGAATCGCGATCGCGTAGACGCTGTCGAGGTCGAGACTCAGGATGATGAGCGTCACCCAGAGCCAGAGCACGCCCGTGAGCAGGTAGAGCCACCAGAACCGCGACGCGGACTCGGCGAGCTCGGTCTCCTCGAGTGTCAGATCTGCCACGACGGCCTCCTTCGGGTGCCGGACACGGGTGGGATCATCTTCCACACGGAACGGTGTTTGCC
>JBOHAB010000201.1:0-4977 GCA_050697655.1 Gaiellaceae bacterium | reverse complement strand
CAGGTGCACTGCGACAAGGTCGTGTACCCCGCGGCGTGTCTCGAGCGCGCCTGCCCGTTCCTCTACGCCTACCGGGAGTGGGGCAGGACGTACGTCGGGTGCATGCAGAACGTCTACGCCGTCGAGATCGACCTCGAGCTCCTCGACGAGGCGCGTGGTCGGAAGGGCGGGTTCGGAGCGGTACGCGCGGTCCGGCAGCCGCTACCGATGTGCCGGGCCGAGGTCTCGGCCTGCTACCAGCACCGGGCCGACGACCGCGGCTGCGTCAACCCCGAGTTTTTCGAGCTCCCCCACGGGACGCCTTCCTTCCGGGTCGTCGAGCAGAGCGACCAGGCCGCGTAGCTCCCGTCGCGCGGGCGTGCAGGTCTTTAAGGCGCTGCACCTCGGCCGCATCGGGGCCGTGGTTGTCCGGCCCGGGCGTCTCCAGGATCGCCGGTAGGCCCTGAACGCGGGGATCGGCGAGGAAGACGCCGAGACCCTCGCCCATGGTCCCGTCGAGGACGTTCGCGTGCCGGTCGCGGTTCGAGCCGAGCTCGGCGGCGGCGTCGTTGACGTGGAGGCACCGGAGCCGGTCCAGCCCCATGCGCTCGTCGATCGTGTCGAGAACTGCCGCATAGACCGCCGGGTCGGTCACGTCGACGCCGGAAACCCAGAGGTGGCAGGAATCGAGGCAGAGCCCGAGGCGTGGATGGTGGTCGAGCCGGTCGAAGACCGCGCCGAGCTCCTTCAGCGAGCGCCCGATTGTGTCGCCGGCGCCGGCCGAGTTCTCGACCAGGAGCCGGGTCGGGCCGTCACAGGCCCCGAGCGCCTCCTGGAGGGCTGGCACGGCCGCTTCCAGCCCCGCCTCGAAGCCGGCGCCGAGGTGGGAGCCGACGTGCAGCACGACCCCCTCGGCTTCGATCGCGCAGGCGACCTCGACCGTCTGCACGAGCGCCGCGTGCGACTTCGCCCGGACGTTCTTGTCCGTGGCGGCGAGGTTGATCAGGTAGACCGCATGGCAGACGACTGCGCCGATCCCGGCCTCCGCGCGCGCCTGCTTGAAGCGCTCGATGTTCTGCGGCGGATGGTTGGTCGGCCGCCAGGCCCGCGGGCTCTGGGTGAAGACCTGGACGGATTCGGCGCCTCGCTCCACCGCGCGGTCGATCGCCGTGTGGATCCCCCCCGCGGTGGAGACATGGGCCCCGGCCAGCACGGCACTACGATAACCGCGTGTCCGTCCGCGTCCGCTTTGCGCCCAGCCCGACCGGGCTCCTCCACATCGGAGGCGTTCGCACGGCGCTCTTCAACTGGCTCTTCGCGCGGCACGAGGGCGGCGAGCTCTTGCTTCGCATCGAGAACACCGACACGAGCCGGGAGGTGGAGGAGTCGGTGGAGCAGATCCAGCGGTCGCTGCGCTGGCTCGGACTCGACTGGGACGGGCCGGTCGAGTTCCAGCTCGACTCGCTCCCGCGTCACGAGGAGGCCGCGCGCCGGCTCCTTTCCGAGGGCCATGCCTACGAAGAGGACGGCGCCGTTCGCTTTCGCATGCCGGACGAGGGGACGACGGAGTGGGAGGACGCGATCAAGGGGAGGATCTCCTATCCCAACGAGAAGCTCGAGGACCTCGTGCTCCTGCGCTCCGACGGGCGCCCTACCTACAACCTGGCGGCGGCGCTCGACGACGCCGACTCAGGGATCACGCACGTGCTCCGCGGCGAAGACCACGTTCCCAACACGCCCAAGCAGATCAGGATCCTCGAGGCGCTCGGGCGCGACGTCCCCGTCTATGCGCACGTTCCCAACGTCTTCGGCAGCGACGGCAGGAAGCTGTCGAAGCGCCACGGCGCCGTCTCGGTGGAGGAGTTTCGCGCCCAGGGCTACCTCGCGTCCGCGCTCATGAACTACCTTGCCCTGCTCGGCTGGAGCTACGACGACCGCACGACGGTCATGTCCCGCGAGGAGCTCGTCGAGCGCTTCTCGCTCGAGCGCGTCGGCTCGAGCCCTGCCACATTCGACTACGGGAAGCTCGACTGGCTGAACGGCGTGTACCTCCGCGAGCTTCCGCCGGAGGAGTTCGCCGACGCGCTCGTCTCCTACCTGCAGGAGCAGGGCTTCGAGGGCGACGAGGAGACGATCCGCGCTTCCGCGCCCCTCGTCCAGGAGAAGATCTCGCGGCTCGACGCGTATCCGGACTTCGCAGGCTTCTTCTTCCGCCGCGTGGAGTCGCCGGCCGAGCTGCTCGACGGCGCCGGGCCGCTTCTGGCCGAAGCGCGCGAGACGCTCGCGGGGGTCGAGCCGTTTGCCGCGGAGCCGATCGAGTCGGCGCTGCGTGGGATGGCCGAACGTCTGGAACTGAAGCCGCGCGACGCGTTCGGGCCGATCCGGGCGGCCGTGACCGGCTCGAAGGTCTCGCCGGGCCTCTTCGAGAGCCTCGAGCTGCTCGGTCGAGAGGAAGCGCTGGCCCGGCTCGACCGCTAGCGGTAGAGCACGAAGCCGCCCGCGAAGAGGGCGAGCCCGGCTGCCCAAACGGGCCAGGCGGCGAGGACGGCCCCGGCGGTGAAGAGAAAAGCGCCGCCGATCACGAGAGCCGTGGCGACGATCGCCGAGAGGGAGATCCGCTCGCGCAGAGGATTCGGCTCGGGCACGGCCGCCTCGTCGGAGCCGATCGTCACCGCCGTGCGCTCGAGCGCCCGGAGGCGGGCCAGCCGCACGCGGAAGAGCGCGCCACGCCACTCGGGCAGGAGCGGCTCGACAAGCTCGACGTCCTCCCCTTCGAGCACATAACCGACCTCGGCAGTGATGTCGCGCGCCTCGCCGAGCGCCGAGACCAGCTCGGCGTGGAGGGCCTCGCCGCCGGCCGGCGGGTCGATTCCGACGGCCAGCTCCGCTCCGGCGTGGAGGCTGTATTGGAGCTGCGGGAGCTCGTCGAGGAACCCGTCCGCGACACCTTCGGCGGGCGCCTCGGCGACCCGCTCGAGCCGCACGAGGGTCGAGCCTACTCCCTCCCAGAGATGCGAAACGGCTTCCGCATAGGCCCCCGGCTCGTTCCGTCGAACCGTCCGCTCCATCCGAGGAGCATCATACGCGGTCGCGGTCGGCGGCGACCGGCGGAGGGCTCGGAGGCACGTCGATCGAGGCGTCGGAGGGGGGAGGGGGCGCTTTCAGCTCGTCCTCGGCGCTCTGGACCCGGTGCCGCCAGCGAAGCGTGCCGAGCATCAGGAGGATGGCGCCGAAGCCGATCGCGACGTTGACGATCGTGACCACGAGCTGCTGGCCGAAGCTGAAAGCGAGGATCGTCGAGCCGGCAGCCGCGCCCGCGAGGGCGAAGACGAGGATCGCCTGCTGCGTCCCGGCGCCTCCCGGCGTGAAGGGGAGCACCGTGGAGAGGCCCCCGACGACGAGGACCGCCAGCGTCGTCTCCGCGGTTGCGTCGACGTGAAAGGCTCGGAGGAAGAAGAACGTGGAGCCGACCCGCGCGACCCAGCTTCCCGCCTGCCACGAGACGACTTCCCGCAGGTACTGGCGCCGATCGTGCAGGATCGCGAAGCCGAGGGCGAGCTTCTCCCTGAAGGCGGTGACGTGGCGCGAGGCCCACGCGATCAGGACGATCAGGCCGCCGAGGAGGATGCACCAGATGAAGACGGCGATCCGCGGGTGCTCGACCACGAATGCCCAGTCGAACGCAGGCAGTCGCGGCAGGTCGGGCAGGCCCGGGAGCAGCCCGAGCTGGATCGCCGCCAGGAAGAGAACGGACGCGACGAGGAAGTCGAAGAGCGTCTCGACGACGAGGCTCGAGGCGAGCGTCGGATAGCTCGAGTGCTCGATGCGGTGCCTGGCGAGGTAGAGCTTGACGACGTCGCCACCCCGGGCGGGCACGATCGCATTCACGCCCACGCCTGCCATGTAGGCGCCGAACGTGCTCCAGTAACGCACCTTCTCGCCGGGATACGCGGCCCGGAGGATGTTCTGCCAGGCCCGCACCCGCAGGGCGAGTCGCAGGACGTGGAAGAAGACGGCGAGCAGGAGCGCGCCCCAGGCCACCGCCGCGAAGGCCTTGAAGAACGCCTCGGACGCATCGAGAAAGGCGCGAACGTCGTCCACGTCTTGACGATAGCGCCGGCCCTGGAGCGCGGTGGCTCTAGTTGGGTCGCAACTCGACGACGAGCTCGCAGTCGAGCGCATGCGCGAGCTTCAGGAGCGTGTCGATGCGAGGTGGCCGGCCGCCGGATTCGAGGCGCGCGATCGCGGACTGCGTCGTCCCGCAGACCTCCGCCAGCTCCGCCTGCGAAAGCGCCAGCTCGCGGCGGCGGTCGGCAACCTGCTCGGCGATCTGGGCGAAGAGCCAGCCGTCCTGGGCGCCGGCAAGGCGCTGCCGCAGCCGCTCGACGGCCGCCTCGATCACGCGGCGGCGCTCGTCCTTCGTCAGCTTGGCCATCTCTGTCTCCCCTTGTATAGCACTCCTGCGATGGGCGTCAAGGAGACGGCGGCAGCTCAGCGAGTGAGATGTCCCCGCCGGAGCCCTGCACGTGGAAGACGCGCACGCTGTTTTCGCCGGGCCGGTAGGCATCCTCCGGCGTGACGGCCGTGACCAGGGTCTCGCCGTCGTGCTCGAAGCTCCGCGTGACCGCGACGATTCTGCCGTTGACGGCGATCGCCACGTCCTCGCCGGGGGGCGCACCGTGGATGCGGCCGTAGACGCGCACAGGGGCGAACGGCGAGCCCGGGTCGTACTCGCTCGTGCCGTAGCTCTCGAAGGTCGGCCCGCCCGCCGCCGCCGCGACCAGGCCCTCCACCGGCCGGCCGAGCAGCTCGGGCCTTGGGCCGATGCCGAAGAGGCCCGGCCTCGAGTCTTCCTCGCCGAAGAGCTCCACCTGCCGGGCGAGCACCTCGTCCCGCCGCCGGACGAGCTCGGCCAGCTCGCCCTCGACGACCTCACCCGACGACGCGCCCACGGCAACCTCGCCGTCTCCTTCGGCCGCGAGCAGCGAGCGGCCGTCG
>JBOHAB010000200.1:0-5021 GCA_050697655.1 Gaiellaceae bacterium | reverse complement strand
CGACACCGTCCTCGACGTCGCCTCCGGGACGGCCGCCGTCGCGATCGAACTGGCCCGACGCCACGGCTGTCGCGTCGTGGGGGTCGACCAGAGCGCGGAGATGCTCGCGGAGGGGCGCACGCGCGTGGAGGCCGCTGGCCTCGCGGAGCGCGTCAAGCTGCTCGAGGCCCGCGCCGAGAAGCTCCTCTTCGAGGACGCCGGTTTCGCCGGGCTGACCTTCACCTACCTCCTCCGCTACGTCGACGACCCGGCCGCGACCATGCGCGAGCTCGCCCGGGTGGTGAGGCCCGGAGGGCGGATCGCCATGCTCGAGTTCTCCGTGCCGTCGCGGATGCTGCCGCGAGCCGCCTGGGAGGCCTACGTCCGCGGCGGGCTCCCGCTGGCGGGACGCGCCGTCTCCCCAGGTTGGGCGGAGGTCGGCGACTTCCTCGGCCCGAGCATCAGGACGTTCTGGCGCCGCTGGCCGCCCGACCGCCTGAGGGGGATGTGGGAGGGCGCCGGTATCGCGGACGTCCAGGCGCGCCTTCTCAGCCTCGGCGGCGGCGTCGTCATGTGGGGCACGCGTGCGGGTTGAGGCTGAGGCGAAGCGCCCCGCCTTCTACGCACTCGCGCCGGGAGGCTGGCGCGACTACGTCACGCTTCTCCACCTCCCCTACACGGCCTGGCACCTGAGCTACGTCGCGATCGGGGCGGCGCTCACTGCCGCGTTTTCGTGGAGCCGCTTCCTCCCCACGCTCGCGGCCTTCTTCCTCGCCGTCGGAATCGGCGCGCACGCCCTCGACGAGCTCAACGGCAGGCCGCTCCGTACGAGGATCCCCGGGAGCGTCCTCGTCGCTCTCGCGGTCATCTCGATCGCGGGCGCCGTCGCGATCGGGGTCGTGGGGGCGCTCACGGTCGACCCGTGGATCGCCGCCTTCGTCCTCGCCGGGGCGTTCATCGTCGTCGCCTACAACCTCGAGCTCCTGGCAGGCCGCTTCCACGGGGACCTGTGGTTCGCGCTCGCCTGGGGCGCCTTCCCGCTCGTCACCGCGTGCTTCGCCGCGGCCGGGGAGCTCGATCTCGTCGCCGCAGCCGGCGCCGTCTTCGCGTACCTCACGAGCCGCGCGCAGCGCCGGCTCTCGACCCCGGTGCGCGACGTCCGCCGCCGCGTCGCCCACGTCGAGGGGCGCATCGACCGGCCGGACGGGACGTCAGAGCCCGTCACCGCCGAGCGGCTCGTGCGGGACAACGAGGGGGCGCTGCGCCTCCTCGCCGCGGCGATGGTCACGCTGGCGGTCGCGCTCGTCCTGCTGCGAACCCTCTGAGCCGTACCTAGGATTCAGGCATGGATCTGGCGCTCGAGATCGCTTTCGCTGCTGCGCTGGCCGTCGTCGCGGTGTCGCTCGTGGCGGTCGCGTTCGCACGCGCGCCCGAGCGCCTGCTGCTGTGGTGGGCGGTCGCCCTGAGTGTTCTCGCCCTCGCCGGCGCCGTCGTCGCCGGCCTCGAGATCGCCGAAGGCACGGACGACACCGCGCTCCTGCTGGTCACGGTCGGCGGGCTCCTCGTGGCGGCGCTCTGCCAGGCGGGGCTCTTCCTGCTCGCGCGCGGCCTGCGTCGAATCGGCGACATGGAGCGGGCCGGAGACCAGGCTCGGGCCCGGCTTGACGCCTACCTCGACCAGCACGCCGAGGAGCGGCGTGCCGAGATCGAGCGCGTGCTCGCGCGGGAGCGCGCGGAAGCCAGCCACGCGCTGGGCGAGCAGGAGCGTCGGCTCGCCGAAGAACGGCGCGACACGATCGCACGCCAGGCCGAGAACGCCCGCATGGAGCTGACCGGCGCGGTCGCCGACGCCCAGGGCCGGCTCGAGACTCGCCTGATGGCCTGGGCCGCCGACCTCGACCGCAGCCAGCAGGAGCTCGAGGGCCAGCTCGCGAGACTCAGCCAGCGCCAGAAGCAGGCCCTCGAAGACTACGACGCGCGCCTGCGGGCCGACGCCGAGCGCCTCGTTGCTGCGAGCGAAGAGCAGAAGAAGGCCCTCGTCCAGCTCCGCTCGGAATTCGAGCGCCTTATCTCCCAGTTCGTCCAAGAGGGAGGCGCCGAGATCGAGGCCCACGCCGCCGAACGGCGCAGCGCACTCCAGGAGCTCGACCAGCGCCTGCGGAGTCGCGAGCGCGAGCTCCGGGAGCAGATCGACCGGGAGGAGGCTGAGTCCCGCTCCCGCGTCGTCGCCGGGCAGGCCGAGGCGGAGCGGCGCCAGCTCGCTCAGCTCGAGAAGACCCTCGACCGGGCTGCCGCGCGCTTCTCCGAGGAAGCCGAGCGCCGCTTCGACGCGCAGATCAGGGAGTCGCGCGAGAAGTCGACCGAGCGGCTCTCGCGGGAGCTCGAGAAGTCGATCGAGGAGTTCGTGAGCCGGTCGGAGACGTCCGTCTCCGACCGCATCGCCCAGCTGGGGCGTCAGAGCGCCGACCGCATGGAGCGCCGCCTTCGGGACGTCGCCCGCGCAACCGAGGTCCAGGGCGACGTCGCGGCCGAGCGGCTCAGGCATGTGACGGAAAGCCTCAACGAGGCTCTCGCCGATGCCGAGCGCCACATCGCCGAGTACGAGCACGAGGTCGACCTCCGTCTCGAGGCCAAGCGCGAGGACGTCGGTCGCGCGCTCGAGAGCTCCTGACGAAGCCGCGCCGAGTCGGGTACGCGATTCAGCTGGGTGTCCTCAACCTCCCGAACATCGCCTGAGCCACTACCTGGTTCGTGCGTGATCTTCCTCAGGGGGCCTGCGCGCGCCAGCTGAGCAGCACATCGGTTCCGGCGGGCGGCGGTCCTGCCGGATTGATATCGACCGTCAGCTGGAGCAACGACCACCCAGGGGGACGGCTCCCACCGCCGCCGCCTGCGAGATCCCCGAGGGCGCTCCGGCGCTGTCAGAGGAAACAATCAGGTCGTTCACCCGCCCCGTGAAGAACCCCAGACCAACCTCAGGGGCGAGCTTCGAGATGGTCACCGCGCCGTCGGCGATGGCCGGGTTGGGTACGTGCCGGTGAGGGCCGCCACCGGCCGCCGCCATCCGACCGCAGGAACGCAGCCAAGTCGAGCCCGTCCAGCTGCTCGGCGTTCGCCGCCGTGCCCGCCACCCGAGGTAGCGGCCGTTCGCCTGCGCCTTCGTGTAATAGCGCACATCCGTCTTCGCCTTCAAATGCGCGTTCCACAGATGCGTGACGCTCGTGCCGATATGCC
The DNA here is from genome assembly GCA_050697655.1 of Gaiellaceae bacterium. GTDB lineage: Bacteria > Actinomycetota > Thermoleophilia > Gaiellales > Gaiellaceae > JAIBJN01. The sequence continues at coordinate 1,808 of JBOHAB010000200.1, read as the reverse complement.
CCGACACCGGGGTCGCCATCATCGCCACCCCAACCGCCATCTCGGCGCAAGCACCGCGGCCATGCGGAAACGGCGGCCCGACCCGGACATCCCCGGCCCATGGTCAGTTCGCATGGATCCTCCGATCCTCGAAAGAAACGGCCGCGCAACACCACGACCCCCGCTACCCGAAAGCCGGCGCGCGAGTAGCACGTATCGAAACAAACTCCTCGGCGGAGGAAACGTCTCCACGAGAGAGAACCGATGCGACGATGGATCAGTTGACGCTACTCGACGAACGGGACCAGGACGAGCGCGGCAAGGTGGAGAGCTGGCGGCTCCACGTCCTCGTGGAAGCCGGCTATCCCCTCCCCCTCGCCGAGCGGCTGGCCTCGAGCCACGCCGATCTCCACCTGGCGGTCGAGCTGGTCGGCAACCGGGGCTGCGCGCCCGAGATCGCCGCCGAGATCCTCCTCTAGTTCTCACGACGCACTAATTGCCGCAAGTTCGGCCGAGGCGATCGGCAAATTCCTGCTGACGGAGGGTGAAGCCTTGAGGCAGGGCACATGCCTGACACGCGATGTGAGCGGCTCATCACCGCTTCCGGTTCGAGTCCGGCGCCCCGCCGAGAGTCTCTGAGCGGCATGACCGCCTCGTCGGAAGTGATGATTCCGACGGGGTCGAGGCGGTCGCGCCGCTCGGTGCGCGACGATCAAGTTGTTTGTCAGGCGTGGTTGGCGGGGAGTGATGACCCCGCAATGCCTTCGCAACGGCCCGCTCGTCGGGCCGTTCGCGTTCTGGCCTGGGCGGAGGGTGGGACGCCGACAACACGATGCTTCACGCAGGGTCGTCGGACGGCTTCGACTCCTGAGCTACAGTCGGTCCGTGAAGGTCGAGGCGACGCTGCACGGCGACCGGAAGGTCTACTCCGTCTCCGCGTTCAACCGCGGGATCGGCTCCTGGCTTGCCCGTCTGCCCACGCTCTGGGTCGAGGGCGAGATCACCGAGTTCCGCCGCCAGGAGGGCTGGCAGAGCGTCTTCTTCACCCTCAAAGGACCTGGAGGACGGGTCGTGCCTGCCGGCCTCCATGCCTCGGGTGACGTTCGACGCCCTTCGGCTCGAGGTCGCGGACGGGGACAAGGTGCACGTCTACGGCCGGCCAGAGCTCTACGAGGCGCGCGGCGTCTTCCAGCTGCGGGCGCTCTCGCTCGAGCCGCTCGGGCTCGGGGCGGCGCTCGTCCGCATCGAGCGGCTGAAGAAGACGCTGGCCGCGGAAGGGCTCTTCGCGGCCGAGCGGAAGCGTGCGCTTCCGCTCCTCCCCAGGCGCATCGGGCTTCTCACCGGCAGTGAGGCCGCCGCCAAGCGCGACTTCCTCACCGCCGTCAGCGCCCGCTTCCCGGCCGCCCGCGTGCTCGTCGCCGAGACGTTCGTGCAGGGCGTGAAGGCGCCCGCGGCGATCGTCGCGACGCTCTCGGCCCTCGTGGCGGAGCCTGAGGTCGACGTGGTCGTCGTCGCCCGCGGGGGCGGCAGTTTCGAGGACCTGCTCCCGTTCAGCGACGAGCGCGTTGTTCGTGCTCTGGCCGCGTGCCCCGTGCCGGTCGTCTCGGCGGTCGGCCACGAGCAGGACACGCCGCTCTGCGACCTGGCGGCGGACGCCCGCGCCTCGACCCCGACCGCCGCGGCACGACTCGTCGTCCCCGACGAGCGCGAGCTGCGGGCGGACCTCACCCGCCTTCGGACGACGCTCGGCCGCGACTCGCGCCGGACGCTGGAGCGCGGCCGGCAGTCGCTGCAAACCGACGCGCATCGGCTCACGCGCGCGCCCGCCC
>JBOHAB010000199.1:0-5056 GCA_050697655.1 Gaiellaceae bacterium | reverse complement strand
ACAGCGCCCTCATAGCCGACACGAACAGCCTCGCCTTGACATAGCGGCGCCCCAACGACCGCTCACTGATCCGGCTCGCCGCCAGCATCGTCATCGAACAAAACGACTGTGTCTCAGACTCGGTGAGTGCTGTCCGCTTGGGCAGTGAGGCTCACCCGCGTCTGGCGGCCTGACTCACAAGCAACGACTGCCTTGCCGAGGAAGCGCTCGTCGCGGGATCCGCGAGAGATCCCGCGGCGGGCGCGGGCGTCGGTGATGGCTTGCATTCGACATGTCGGCCGCCGGATGCGGGGAGGGCTCGGTGCAGGTGACTTCATAGGAGCGTTGGCGAGTCCACCAACACAGTCGCGTCCCGCACCGAGCCCGAGCCGATCGAGTACTTCGACCGGTAAGGAGAGAGCATGATCGTCGGGATTGACGTCCACAAGCAAAGCCATGCGGTGGCGATCGTCGACGAGCGCGGCGCTCCGCTCGCGACGCTGACGATCGCGAACAGCCGCAAGGGCGCGAGGCGCCTTTGCCGCTGGCTCAGCGAGTACGACGCGGAGCACGCGATAGTCGGAGTCGAGAACGCCGCGGGCTACGGCCGTCTCGTCTGCGCCGTGCTGGCCGCTGCCGGGCACGAGGTCCTGAATGTGCCGGCCTGGCGCGTCCACCGCGATCGACCGCAGCAGGGCCCCGGCAAGAGCGACCCTGGTGACTCGGTCGCGATCGCCCTTTGCGTGTTGCGCGACCGAGAGAAGCTGGGCCCTGCGCTCGAGCCGCCGCTGATCCGAGCGGTCGCCTTTCTGGAGACGCATCGGCGGCAGTCCGTGACCCGCCGCTCCGACGCGATCCAGAGGCTCCGTGCCGTCTGGGCGCAGATTGATCCGGAGGCCGAAGCCGCCGTGCCCAACATCGCCGCCGCGAAGGCACTTCGCCAGCTCAAGCAGATCGAGCTCGGCGACGGGCTGGTCGAACACGCCGCCGCACGCTGCATCCACGACCTCGCCCGCGAGATCGAAGCGCTCAACAAGCGCGTCGCCGAGCTCGAGGCGGAGCTGCAACGCCTGCTCAGCGACACCCCGGCCCCCTTCGATGATCTGCCCGGTGCCGGGCTCGCGACCACGGTTACGCTGATCGCCCAGTCAGGTGACGTGCGCCGCTTCCGCAACGACGCTGCCTACGCTCGCTACGGAGGCGCCGCCCCGATCCCCTGCGGCTCAGGGGCGACCGCGGGCCGTCACCGCCTCCACCGCGGCGGCAACCGCCAGGTCAACGCCTGCCTGCACCGCATCGCCGTCACGCAAGCCCGCGTCGACCCCAATGCCCGCGCCTTCCTCGCACGCAAGCTCGCCGAGGGGAAGACGAAGCGAGAAGCACGCCGCGCGCTCAAACGCCACCTCTCCGACATCGTCTATCGACGCCTGCACAGCTGGGCCGAAGACGCCCTCCCACCGCTACAGACTTGACATAGGAGCGTCGAATGGCTCGTCGGCCGCCGCTACGTCAGCAACCACTCGCTGGAGGCGGCCCTCGATCGAGAAAACAAGAAAGACCAAGACAGAGAGGAGACCCGCGAGCTCACCCCCGCCTGAGCAGCCAACGATGCCGACGAGCTACACCACGTCCTGGGACTTGACTGAGCGCGGCCTCGGCCGATCGCTCCGAGCCGCCACCCCGGATGGACGGCGTGCAGAGGAGCTGTTGAGCGGCTTCAGCTCGGGGAAGCAGAGGCCCCGGAGCCTGAGAACCGGCTCGCCTGACGGGTCCTGGCCTTCTCGGCCGGCCCTGGCTAACGCTCTGCTAACGGAACCGGCCGGAAACGGTCTTCAGCGCACTTCCGTGACCGCCAAGACCAGCGGCTCCGAACCCGCATGGCTACGTCCATCCACGGAAGCAGACAGGAACAGCCGACAACGGGCGGAAGTGTTTCAGGCAGCCTTCCAAGCTGGTGGTGAGGGTCGATTCCCTTCGCCCGCTCTAGCGAGGGCGTTCCCGGTCTCGGGGGCGCCGTGGCAGGGCGGCGATGCAGCGCACATTCGCGCTCATCTACGGCAAGCCCAAGGGGGACGCGCTATCGTCCCGCCAGGGCCGTGGACGTCCAGGACCCGCCCACCAGCTCGAAGCCCAGCCCGCCCAGCCCGACTGAGCCCGCGCTCACACGTACGGACGGAGGGGACGGCGCCGTTCGGGCAGCCGCGATCCCTCCGCACGGGGACATCGGCGCGAACGTCGAGCGGGTGCTCATGAGCTCCAACTCCCAGCTCCGCTGGTCGTTCTGGATCGCGGCGGTCATGAGCGGGCTCCTGTTTGCTTTCGGCGTCGCCTTCCTGGCCGCTGCCGTCCTGAAGGCGCTCGACGGGGAGCTCGCAGCCGCGGCGGTGATCGCAGGCATCGGGCTCGCCGCGTTCGTCCTTCTCTTCTTCACGAACCCACGCCGCAACGTGGCGAAGAACCTCGCGCGCTCCGAGCAGGTCCACATCGTGGCCACCTCGTACCTCGCCGGCCTCGCATTCGCCGAGAAGCACGATTCGGATGCCCTCACCCTCCTCAACCAGCTGACCGCGCACTCGATCGCGCTCCTGGACGATCGCGAACACGGCCTCTCGGAGCAGAGGCTCGCCGCTCTGCGAGCGGCAACGATCGCCCGCGCGGCGCCTCCAGACGAAGGCTAAAGCCAACCGGCCCGATCGGCATGGGCCTCTCGCTGGGTTGATCTGGCTCGAGCTCCGGCCACAAGCGGCCGAGGTCGGCAGCTCGGCAGCGGAGAGAGGCGGCGGGCAAGGCGCCTGGTCCGAGCTCCGGGAGGAAGCTCGGCGGCATGTTCGCCGCAAGCGGATCTTCTTCACCGTGCTGGGGATCTGGATCGCCCTCAGCCTGATGTGGTTCGCCATCGACCTGCTCGACGACAGCAGCTCTTTCTGGTTCTACTGGCCCATGCTCGGCACGGGCATCGGCGTGGCCATCGCCGGCATCGCGCTTCTCGGGATCGGGGGGCTGTTCGGCGCCGATTGGGAACGGCGCGAGATCGACAAGTATCTTCGCCGCCGAGGCAACGACCTCACACCGTGATGACGACCTTTCCGCGAGCGTGTCCCTCCTCCAGATACGAGATGGCCTCGGTGACCTCGCCCAACGGGTACGCGCGGTCGATCACCGGTGTCACCTTCCCGGCTTCCACGAGCTCCGCAAGGGTCACGAGGTCGGCGGTTGTCTCCTTCGTGAGGAACCCCCGCAGCCGCTGGGGCACGAACGGAGACGAGACGAGTGCCCGCGCGACGCGGTCGATTCCCGCGAGGCGGCCCTCGCCGCTGCTGAGCACCAACGTGCCGTTCGGGGTGAGTGCCCGCGTGCAAGCCGAGGGCGAGGCCGTCCCCGCGAGCTGGAAGATCACGTCGTAGCGCGGGCTCCCGCGGGTGAAGTCCTCGCGGGTGTAGTCGATGACCTCGTCGGCCCCGAGCGAACGGACGAGATCGATCTTGGTCGTGCTGCAGACACCGGTGGCGCGGGGCGCTCGATCTCCCTGAGCTCCAAGACCTCCGGCGGGCCGTACCTGTCTTGGACGATCGCCCTCATCGTCGCTCGCTGCAGGCGCGGAGTATCGGGCATCTGCCGGCGAGAACCGGGGGAAGAAGCTGAACGTGCCGGCCGTCGTAAAGGAATGGATCATGTCGACGTCGCTGTAATCGGCGGCGGGCCCGCCGGTCTCGCCGCCGGCCGTGAGCTGACGCGGACGGGGCTCGAGCATCTAGTGCTGGAGCGAGCCCGTGTCGGCGAGTCCTGGCGAGGACGTTGGGACAGCTTTCGCCTGGTGACGCCGAACTGGTCGACGCAGCTGCCCGGGCGCGGCTACGACGGATCGGACCCGGAGGGCTTCATGGCACGTGACGAGGTCGTCGCGTACCTGGAGCGCTACGCCGGAGATCTCGGGGCGCGCGTTCGCGAGGGTGTCGAGGTCGGCCCCCTGGAGTCTCGCCGGGGCGGGGGCTTCGTCCTGGGGACGTCGTCGGGCGATCTTCGTGCCGACGCTGTGGTCGTCGCCACCGGCACCTACCGGTCTTCGTACCGTCCGGCCGCCGCAGCCACGCTGCCGGTCGATCTCCTTCAACTGGATGTCGGCGACTACCGCAACGAGCGGGCTCTGCCGCCGGGCCGCGTCCTCGTGGTGGGGAGCGGCCAGTCCGGGTGCCAGATCGCGGAGGAGCTCCACGATGCGGGCCGGGAAGTGTTCCTGGCCTGCGGGAAGGCGCCCTGGGCGCCACGTCGCCTGGGGGGCCGCGACCTCATCTGGTGGGCGGCCGAAACGGGCTTCCTCGACATGTCCGCCGAGTCCTTGCCCACTCCGGCGGCCCGGCTCGGCGCGAACGTGCTGGCGACCGGACATGGAGGCGGCCGCGATCTCGACCTGCGGACGCTGCGCGAGCGAGGGGTCACGCTAACCGGCCACTTTCTCGGCGCCGGGAATGGCCGGGCGCGGTTCGCGTCAGACCTGGCCGAGAGCGTTGCCTGGGGTGACGAGCGGTATGAGCAGTTCATGGATCTCGTCCGCAAGCTGGTCGCACAACGCGGGCTCGATCTCCCCGAGATCGTGCGGCCGAGCCCGTTCGACCCGACAGCGCCCGAGAGCGTCGACCTTGCCGGCTTCGGAGCCGTCCTCTTCGCCGGCGGCTTCCGCCCGGACTACGGCTCCTTGCTGCCCTGGCCGGAAGCGCTCGACGACCTCGGATTTCCGCACCAGCGAAACGGCGCGAGCACGGTGATTCCGGGGCTGTACTTCCTCGGCGTCCACTTCATGCGCAAGCGCAAGTCGGCGACACTGGTCGGCATGGGAGAGGACGCGACAGTCGTGGCGGGCCTAATCGAGGCGCGCCTCCGCGCTGCCGCCTGAGTCCAGCCGGCGAGCCCACGGCCCTATGCCGGAGCCAGATTGCTTCGGTGAGCGCGTTCGAACGCGTCGAGTCCATGCTCGGCGGAACGGCGAACCGGCACCGTGTGGTCGCCGTGCTCCTATGCATCGCCGCGCTCGCGCTCGTCACGGGCGTGATCTATCTCTGCAAGGCTGCGCAAGAGCTCG
>JBOHAB010000198.1:0-5090 GCA_050697655.1 Gaiellaceae bacterium | reverse complement strand
CGGAGGCGGAGACCGAGCACGTCGGCGATCCCCTTGTACCGGCCGAGGGTCGCCACCTGGCCGAGCATGCGGTACCGGTAGGGCTTCGCGTCCCCGCGGAGGTTCTTCACCAGGCGCCGCGCCTGGCGGAGCGCGTGCTGGCAGGTGGGCGGGTCAGGGTGGTCGGGCGTCGCTTCGTTCGGGACGCGCGCGCCGTCGCCGAGCGCCCAGACCCTCTCGCGGCCTTCCACCTCGAGCGTCGGGCCGACGACGATGCGGCCGCGCTCGTCGAGCGGGAGCCCGAACCTGGCCAGGAACGGGTGAGCCGTCACGCCGGCCGTCCAGACCAGCGTGTGAGTCTCGAAGCGGGTGCCGTCGGAAAGGACGGCGCCGTCGGCGTCGACGGAATCGAGCGTCGTCGAGACACGGATGTCGACTCCCCGGCGCTCGAGCTCGCGGGCTGCGTACTCGCCGAGTCGGGCAGGGATCTCGGGCAGGATCTTGGGCGCGGCGTCGACGAGCACCCAGCGCTGGGGAACCGTGCGGAGCTCGGAGTAGTGGCGTAGCGCGTCCCGGACGAGGTCGGAGAGCTCGGCCAGGGCTTCGACGCCCGCGTAGCCCGCTCCGATGAAGACGAACGTGAGGTGTCGCTCGCTCTCGTCCGGAGCGGCCGCAGCCGCCTCGAGCTCACGCAGGACGTGGTTGCGCAGATAGATCGCGTCGGCTAGGGACTTGAAGCCGAGCCCGTGCTCGGCGAGCCCGGGGATCGGGAGCGTGCGCGAGACGGCACCGAGCGCCACGACGAGGCACTCGTACCCAACGTCCAGCTCTCCCGCCTCCTCAGTGACGACTCTGACGAGACGCGCCTCCTCGTCGAGCGCGACGGCTCGCCCGAGAATCAGGTCCGCGTGCGGGCACATCACGCGAAGGGGGACGACGACGTGACGGGGCTCGAGCGTTCCGGACGCCGCCTCGGGCAGCATAGGCGTGTAGAGCATGAAGTTCTCCGGGCTCACGATCGTGGCGCCGGCCTTGCCGAGCAGGCGGGCGACGTAGCTTCCAGCGAACCCCCCGCCGAGCACGAGCGTTCCACCGCGGGCCGCGCGACTCCTCACCGGACCGGTCATATCATCGGCCCGTGCAGATCGCGGTGATCGGCAGCGGTGAGGAGTGGGCCTTCCAGGCCGAAGAGGTGGGGAGGCTGCTCGCGGAACGCGGCTGCGTCGTCGTCTGCGGTGGCCTCGGCGAGGTGATGGAGGCCGCCGCCCGCGGGGCGAAGGGCGCGGGCGGCACGACGGTCGGCGTGCTTCCAGGCGTCAGCGTCCGAGAGGCAAACCCGTGGATCGACTACGCGGTGGCGACGGGAACCGGGCACGCCCGCAATCTTGCCGTGGTCGCGTCCTGCGAGGCCGCGATCGCGGTCGGCGGGCGCTGGGGTACGGCGGCCGAGATCGCCTATGCACGCCTGCTCGGGCGCCTCGTGGTCGTGCTCGGAGCCGGCCCGCCGGTGGAGGGGGAGGGCATCGAGCGCGTCGAGACGCCCGCGGAGGCTGTCCGGCTCGTTCTCGCCTTGGTGGAAGCGCGGTAGCAACATGTTTGTCCCCCTGGTGGGGGTACCCGGTGTCCGCGCCGGCCATGCCCAGGGGTCAGGCGTCGGCCAGCATCCTGAGGAGAAGGGTGAGCGCGCCCGCCTTGTCCAGGAACTCGTTGAGGTTGCCGCACTTCGGCGACTGGACGCAGGAGGGACAGCCGTCGGCGCACGGACACCCTCCGAGGAGCCGCGCCGTGTCCGCCACCCAGCCCTCGAGTTGGTCGTAGCCGCGCCGGGAGATCCCCACCCCTCCCGGGCGCCCGTCGTAGACGAAGACGGTCGGCCGCCCCGTCTGGAAATGGAGGTTTGTCGAGAGGCCGCCGATGTCCCAGCGGTCACACATGGCCCAGAGCGGAAGCACGGCGATCATCGCGTGCTCGGCGGCATGGAGAGAGCCGAGAAGCTTCGGCAGAGGCTCGAGCCCGTCGAGCTGCTCGTCCGAGGGCACGTACCAGATCGCCTCCGTCTCGAACGTCGTCGTCGGCAGGTCGAGTGTGACGAGCTCGAGGGTCGCCTGATCGCGGATCGACTTGCGCTGGTAGGCGATCACCTGCTCGGTGACGCTGACGCGGCCGAAGAAGACGTCGAGGCCCAAGCGCCGCGAGGCGAGCTCGGCCTCCTCGACCGCGGTCGTCGTCTCCTTCTTCGGCTGGGTGTAGTAGTCGGCCGTGAAGGCCTCCACGAGCGCCGCTCGGGCCTCGAGATCGAGCTCGAGCACCCGGTAGGACTCACCCATGTGCAGATAGACGGCGCCTTCGTGCACCGTCGAGAACGCCCGCTCACGCTCGACGAGGCCGAGAACGGACCCGGTGGCCACGTCGATGACCGCGATCGACTCGGCGCTCGCCGAGCGGAGCGCCACGCGTCCGGCCGGGTAGTCGCGGCCCGCCCAGACGATGCCCGCGGACGTCTTGCGCAGCTCGCCCGTGCCCACGAGCGCTTCGGCGCGCTCGAGCGCGGCGTCGCCGAGCGTCTCGCTGTCGCGGTCGTCGAGCGGCGCCTCGAACGCGGCCGAGAGCACGTGGCCGTCGAGGATCCTCGGGTTCGCATGGTCGAGGATGGCTGCCTCGACGCGCCGCTCGAGCAAGGCTTCGGGCTCACGCATGAAGAACTGGTCGAGAGCGTCCTCGCTGGCGACGAGCACCGCCAGCCCGTGGCTTCGCCGTCCTGCGCGCCCCCACTGCTGTCGAAGGCTTGCGACCGTGCCGGGGAACCCAACCGAGATGGCGCAGTCGAGGAGGCCGATGTCGATGCCGAGCTCGAGCGCGTCGGTCGCCGTCACTCCAAGCAGCTCGCCCTCCACGAGACGGCGCTCGATCTCACGCCGCTGCTCGGGCGTGTAGCCGGCGCGATAGGGGGAGAGCCGCGACGCCGTCTCGGCGTCGAGCCGCTGGGCGGCGAAGCGGTGGATCAGCTCCGTGGCCTTGCGGCTCTTCGCGAAGCAGATCGTCCTCAGGCCGCGTCCGACGAGCTCCGCCAGGAGTCGAGCGCCTTCGCCGAGCGCGCTGGCGCGGAGCTGCAGAGGCTCGTCCAGCACCGGCGGGTTCCAGAAGGCGATGGTGCGGGCCGCCCGCGGCGCTCCGTCCTCCTCCACCACGGTCGGCTCGAGCCCGAGCAGTGAGCTCGCGAGCTCGCCGGGGTTGGCGATGGTCGCCGAGGCGAGCAGGAACTGTGGCTCCGCCCCGTAGATCTGCGCGGCCCGCCGCAGCCTCCGGAGGACGTTGCCCACGTGGGAGCCGAAGACGCCGCGATAGACGTGCGCCTCGTCGACGATCACGAAGCGGAGGTTCGCGAGGACGTCGGCCCAGCGGTCGTGGTGCGGGAGAACGCCGACGTGCAGCATGTCCGGGTTGGTCAGGATCGCGTTGGCCCACTTGCGGATCTGCCAGCGGCGCTCGTGCTCGGTGTCGCCGTCGTAGATGGCGGGCTTCACGCCTGGGACCTTCAGCTCGGCGAGCGAGCGCGCCTGGTCTTGCGCGAGCGCCTTGGTGGGATAGAGGTAGAGCGCCCGGAGCTTCGGATCCGCCGCCAGGGCGTCCAGCACGGGCAGGTTGAAGGCAAGCGTCTTGCCGCTGGCTGTGCCGGTGGCAACGACGACGTGCTCGCCGCGGCGGGCGGCGTCGAACGACGCGACCTGGTGCGTGAAGAGCGTCTCGATCCCGCGTGCCTCGAGGGCAGCCCGGAGGCGCGGATGGAGCTCGGGCAGGGCGACGGTGCGCGCCTCCCTTCCCGGGATCTCGCTCAGGTGCGCGAGCTCCTCGCCTTCGAGCATCCCCTCCCAGGTCACGACGGCCATCGAGCCGATGCTAGCTTTCGTCCTCCGTGGTACCCCGGTGTCTCACGATCGCGACCTCGGACTCGGGCGGGGGCGCGGGGATCCAGGCGGATCTGAAGGCGTTCGCCGCGCTCGGCTGCCACGGCATGAGCGCGATCGTGGCGCTCACCGCCCAAAACACGACGTCGGTCACCGCCGTTCACGAAGCGCCGCCCGCCTTCGCCAGAGCGCAGCTGGACGCCGTCTTCGACGACATCGGGGTCGACGCGGCCAAGACCGGCATGCTCTTCAGCGCCCGCATCATCGAGGCCGTTGCGGACTTCCTCGGCGAGCACGAGGTCCCGCTCGTGGTCGATCCGGTGATGGTGGCCGCCTCGGGCGCGAAGCTCCTCGAGGACGACGCGGTCGGCGTGCTGGTCGAGGAGCTCTTCCCCCTTGCCACCGTGGTCACTCCGAACCTCTACGAGGCGTGCGCCCTGCTCAGAATCCCGTACTCCGACGAGGCCGACCGGGGGGCGCTCGCCGAGGCGCTCCACGAGCTCGGGGCGCCGGCGGTGGTGGTCACGGGCGGTCACGGCGCCGAGGCCGTGGACTGGCTCTTCGACGGCGATCGACACGTCGCCATCCCCGTCGAGCGCCACGACGACATGGCGACCCACGGCGCCGGCTGCACCCACTCGGCTAGCCTCGCCGCGCTCCTGGCTCGAGGTGAAAACCTGGAGGACGCCGCCCGCGGCGCGGCGGCGATCGCCTCCGAGGCGGTCGGCCACGGGCTCGCGGGCCTCGGCGCCGGCTCGGGCCCTGTCGACGTCTTCCACCTTGAGGCTCACGGAGCTCGGGGAGTTCGGGCTCCTCGCTGAGCTCGAGCGCCGCGGCCTCGTTCGCGGGCAGGACGCCGAAGGCGCCGTGCTCGCCGACGGGGTTGTCGTCACGCAGGACACGCTCGTCGAGGGAGTGCACTTTCGCCGTTCGTGGACGTCCTGGCGGGATCTCGGCTACAAGGCGGCAGCGGTCAACCTCAGCGATCTCGCGGCCATGGGTGCCGAGCCGGAAGCGTTGCTGGTCGCGCTTGCCGTCCCGCTCGAAGTGGATGTCGAGGCGATCGCAGAGCTCTATGAGGGCCTGAACGGGGCGCGGGTGGCCGTCGCGGGCGGCGACACCACGCGCGCCGAGCGCCTCGCCCTCACCGTAACGGCCGTGGGGAGGAGCGAGCGCGTGCCGGGCCGCGCCGGCGCACGCCCGGGC
>JBOHAB010000197.1:0-5091 GCA_050697655.1 Gaiellaceae bacterium | reverse complement strand
CTCATCGAGCTCGCCGGCGAGCTCGATGGCCCCCGCCGTCAACCACGTCGCGAAGCGCTCGTGGTGCTCCGCCCTGCGCTCCTTCGGGACGGCTCGGTAGGCGGCCTGCTGGATGAGGACGTGGCCGAACCGAAAGTCCTCCCGCCCTGCCGGCTTGATGAACTCCTTGCGGGAGAGCGCGTCGAGGTGACGGCCGATCGACGGCTTCGCCTCGACGGGCAAGAGCTCGGCCACCGCCTCGGGCCAGAAGTCTTTCCCCACGACCGAGGCGCCTTCCAGGACGGCCAGCTCGCCGGGGCCGAGGCGGTCGAGACGGGCTGCGAGCAGCGCCGCGATCGTCGGCGGCAGCAGCGGCTCGTCACCGAGCTCCACGCCTTCCCTGACGAGCGCGAGGAGCTGCTCGAGAAAGAGCGGGTTGCCCTCGGCCGCGTCGGCGATCCGGATGCGCGTCGCCTCGGTCAGCCGCTCGCTGCCGGGCAGCTCCGAGAGCAACCGCTCGCCCTCCTTCCGGGGAAGCGGCGTCAGGCGGAGTGAGGTGGCGTTGGGCAGGCCGCCTCCCCAGCGCGGTCGCTGCTCCAGGAGCTCGGGCCGCGCGAGACAGACGAGTACGAGTGGAGCGTCCCGTGTCTCCTCGGCCAGGTACTCGACGAGGTCGAGGAGCGTGGGCTCGGCCCAGTGCAGGTCCTCGAGGACGACGACCAGCGGACGTTCGTGCGCGAGCGTCTCGAAGAGCCGGCGCACGGCCCAGGAGATCTCCTCTTCGCTGGTCTCGCCCGTCTCGGCAGTGCCGAGCGCGGCGGCGAGGCTGTCGGCGACGGGTGCGGCATCGTCCGCCCCCGACAGCAGCCCGAGCACGCTCTCGTGTGAAACACCGCCCGCGGCTTCCTCGACGATCTCCCGTAACGGCCAGAACGTGATCCCCTCGCCGTACGAGAGGCAGCGACCGGTGAGCACCGTCGCCTCTCCTCCCAGAAGGGAGACGAGCTCGCGCGCGAGGCGCGACTTCCCGATTCCCGCCGCGCCGACGACGGTCACGAGGTGAACGGCGCGATCGCGTGCCGCCCGGCGGAGACTCTCGCGGAGCTGGACGAGCTCGTGCTCCCGTCCGACGATCCGGGGCTCATGGCTCTGGGCGGCACGTTGTGCGTCCGGCACGAGGTCGAGGACACGCCAGCCCGTCTGGCCCGCCTGCAGCCGAACTGCGTCGCGGACAAGTCTCCGCGTCGCCTCGCCCAGGACAATCTCGTTCGCCTGGGCGGCGTCTCGCAGGCGGGACGCGGTCTCGGCAACGTTCGTGGTGAGAAGCTCCGCCTCCGCGCGCCCGCCCGCGACGACGATCTCGCCTGTCTCCAGGCCCGCCCTTAGTGGAATGTCCTGCGCACGGAGCTCGACCAGCGCGCGTACGGCGCGAAGCGCGTCGTCCTCGCGCACCGTGGGCACGCCGAAGACGGCGACGAGGCTCTCGCCCGTGTCGCCCCCCGCCATCGTTCCGCCGTGGCGTGCGGCCGCCTTCGAGACCGCGGTTGCGACCCTTCGCCGCAGGCGGCGCGCCGCCTCCGGATCGAGGCCGTCGGCCGGCTGCCCGACGCCCAGCGCGGCAACCGTCACGGTCTTTCGCAGCTCGCGGGCGGGCACCGGCTCAGCGAGGGAAACGTTCGGCCTCGCCGTTGGCGCCGCCTCGAGCGCGGGCTCCTGACGAAGCATCGCACCCTCGAGCTGCTGAAGCCCGGGGCTTGGGTCGATGCCGAGCTCGTCCACGAGCAGCTTCCTTGTCTCCTGGTACACAGCGAGCGCGTCGGCCTGCCGGCCCGACCGGTAGAGGGCGAGCATGAGCTGGCCGCGCAACCGCTCGCGGAAAGGATGGCCGGCCACGAGCGCCTCCACCTCGCCGACCAGCTGCGTTGCCTTGCCGAGGGCCAGGTCGGCGTCGATGCGGTCCTCGAGCACGGCCAGGCGAAGCTCCTCGAGGCGGGCGATCTCGGCCTGTGCGAACGGCTCGTACGTAAAGTCCGCAAGTGCGGAGCCGCGCCAGAGCTCGAGCGCCTCGTGCAGCAGGCTCCCGGCGCGAGCCTCGTCACCTTCCGTTCGCGCCCGGCCGCCTTCCCCGGCCAGGCGCTCGAAGCGATGGAGGTCGAGCTCGTCCTCGGCGAGCTGGAGCACGTAGCCGGGCGCCCGCGTTGTGATGCGCTCGGCGCCGAGGGCCTTGCGCAGCCGGGAGACGTAGACCTGGAGAGCCTTTCTCGCTGTCGGAGGCGGGCTCTCGCCCCAGAGATCGTCGATCAAGCGGTCGGCGGCCAGCACGTCGTTGGCGTGCAAGAGGAAGACCGCGAGCGTCGCCCGCTGCTTGGCGGCACCGAGAGGGAGTAGGCGCTCACCCTCCAGAGCCTCGAGCGCCCCGAGAATGCGGAACTCCACCATGCTCGTTCCGCCGCTGACCGTAACACGGTCGCTTAACCGGAGGTTATTTCGCACGCTTTGTGACAAGCGTGCGCGGGTCGCTTCGGCTCTCAATCCCTCTCTCTACAGGCGGGGAGCCTTCACCGCCACCGTCGATTGGCAAGAGAGGGGGAACGCGAACGATGAGCGTGGAGGGACCTCGCCGGCTACGTGACTACTTCACCCACAACTGGTCGAGCAACGCGCCCCATTGCAGGTGGAACTGGTGGTTACCGACGCGCTGGGAGACGAAGGTCACGACGCGCTCGTTGAAAAGCGGTATGGCCGCGGCCTGATCGACGAGCGCCCGGTCGACGTCCGCCCAGAGCACGCCGGCTCGCACCGGCTCGGATGCTTGGAGGGCCGAGGCCCGCCTCATCTGCGCGTCGACCTCGGGGTCGCAGAACTGCGAGAAGTTCGGGTCGCCGGCGCTGTCGCAGCCGAAGAGGGGAGACAGGAAGGGTCCCGGGCTCGGTGTGTCGCCGTACCAGGCGTTTGGTCCGGTCTGTGCCCTGTTCTGCGCGTCCGCCACATACTCCAAGTAGAGATCGAATGTGGGGAGGACCCGCAGGGAGCTCCGGTAGCCAAGCAGGCGGAGCAGTGAGACGAAATAACGCCCGAACTCGGGGCGGTCTCCGCGTCCGACTACCTCGACGAGCATCCCGCGGGTGCCCGACTGCGCGACCAGGCTTCTGGCCGTGTCGAGGTCCGGAGCAGTCCACGTTCCCGCAGCGTTCGGACCGAGCGTGTACGGGCAGTAGGGCTCATACCCGGAGGAGGTAGGCGGCAAGATCTGACACGTCGACCGCGCGACGAGAGGCCCACCCACCAGTTCGACCACGCGCTCCCGATCGGTGGCGAAGTTCAAGGCGCGCCGAACGCGGGCGTCGTCGAACGGTGGGATCCGCGTGTTCAGGAACATGAAGTCCGTAATGGGTGCCGTGTCGCTGTGCAGCCTCGCGGGGTACCTCGTCAGCAGGCCTCGTACGAGCTCGGCCGGGACGGGATACACAACCGTCGCGTCCGCCTCCTCACGTTCCACGGCGGCGATCTGGGCGCCGACGTCAGCGCTCATGCGGAAGTGGATCTCGTCGGGGTATCCGTCCGGACGTGCATCCGGAGACCGGACGCGGAAAACGGGATTGCGGACGAGGCGGAGCTCCCGATCGGGATCGAAGCCGGCGACGCGGTACGGGCCGGTCATGGGGATGGACGGCTCGACGCGAACCGGCGTTTCGTCGGGGACGACGAACGCGTGGGGGAGTGTGAGGCTGGAGAGGAATTCCGGATCTGGATCGGTTAGGCGGATCGTGATCCTGCCGGCCGCGTCGTCCACCTCGATGCCCCGCGAAAGATCGCAGCGGGCAGGCGGCCGAGCCGCGCAGTCCGCTGCGCCGACGACGGCGCCGTAGATGCCTCGGGCGACCTCGTTCAGCGTCAGGAGGCGCTCCAGGCTGTACCGGAAGTCGGACGCCCGCACCGGCTCGCCGTCCGAGTAGCGGACGTCTCGCCGAAGCTGGAAGCTGTACGTCGTCCCTCCGTCGGTGGGGGTCGGAACGGCGTCGGCAAGGTTTCCCACGAGCACGCCACCCCCGGCGCCTCCTACCCGCCGATAGGCGACGAGACCGTCGCCGACGAGTGGGAGCACGAGCTGCCCCTGCACGTAGTACTCCACTGACGCAGGGTCGATACACGCGCAGCCGATCGAGGGCGACTCGACCCGGAGGATGCCGCCACGGTGGCTGGCCAGGGAGGGGAGCGTGGTCGCCCAGACCTTCCCGTCGGCCAACGCGAGCGAGTCGGGACTGCTCTGGACTGGGATCGTCTCGTCGGCGCCGGCCCCCGCAGCGATGCGGGAAATCGTTCCCTCGCCGCCGTTTGCGACCCAGATCGCGCCGCTCCCTGCGACAACTGAAGCCGGGTTCCGTCCGACCCCCACCGTGTCGACGACGCTGTTTGTCTGCGGGTCCACGCGCATGACGGTACTGTCCTGGCGGTTGGCGACCCAGACGCCCCCCGCGCCCACCGCGACACCCGTCGGCCCGTTCCCCACGGTGATGGATCGCACAGGCGTCCCCGAACGGGGATCGAGACGCAGGAGGGTGCCGCTGGCCTCGCTCGTCACCCATACAGCACCTTCCCCCACGGCGATCCCCGCCGGGTTTGCGCCGACGGGGACCGTGGCCGTGACGGCGCCGCGGGCGAGATCGATCCTCGACACCGTCCCGTCGATCGCGTTGGCGACCCAGACAGCTCCCTCTCCCACGGCAACGCCGGCCGGACCGTTGCCGACGTCGAAGGTCTGCACGAGCGTGACCGAGTCCGGGTTGACCTGTGCCACGGTTCGCTCAGCGCCGTTCGTGACCCAGACCGACCCGGCTCCGTACGCGACGCCGTTGGCGCTCGCGCCGACCCTGAGGACCTGGACCGCCCGAGTTGCCGGATCGATGCGCGAAACGGTGCCCTCCCGTTCGCTGACAACCCAGACGAAGCCTTCGCCGGCGTCGAGGGCGCTCGGCCGGCCCGGGAGGCGGCTGAACTGGGTCTCGATCCCCATCGCCTCGGTATCGATCACACCAACCGCGTTCTCGTCCAGGCCTGGGAGGAAGTCGGGCTCCGACGGGCGGGTAAGAAGGACCGCGGCGGCCACGGTAC
>JBOHAB010000196.1:0-5122 GCA_050697655.1 Gaiellaceae bacterium | reverse complement strand
CCTGACCCGTTCACCGTTAGTGAAGGTGTCTAGCTGCGCGGCAGGTCCCCGCCGATTTGCAGGTATTTCGACGCTCGCCGCTGTCGGATCGCTCTATCCGTACGTGCCCGCGCGTGGACGCGAGTGCCCGCGCTTCCCGGCGGCGACCTCCGGGCTGCGGTCTCGGCAAATCGCTTCGCCGCAAATTCGCCACGAGTCAGCCGCTACTCCTCGTCGTGCTCGTCGGCCTCCGGGAGAAAGCCCTCCTTGCGGAGCTGCTCGAACGCCTCGTCGATCTTGTCGCCCGCCTCCGTGATCTGTTCGGAATCGCGCCGCGTAAAGCGCCCCACGTCGATGGCCTGCTCGAAGGCCTCGGTCCGGTCGCGCAAAGCCTCGATCAGCATCTCGACCTCCTCCTCCGCCTCCTCCGGAGGGTTGAGCTCCGCGAGCTCGGCGGCGGCCTGCCGCTGGAATTCGACCAGCTCCCTCATTGGTTGCATGACGTCAGCCGGTAGGGGTTGGTCGGGCTTCAGGTCCGCAGCCACCTGCGCGAGGCGCCCCCACCGCTCGCCACCTCGCTGATCGATGCTCTGAAGGCGCTCGCCGAACTCCTCGCGCGAAAGCCGCTCCTCGCCGCCGCAGCCCGCGGCGCCTCCGAGGCCGGCGGCCATTAGCACGATCGCGAGCATGAGTAGACGTTCCATCGTGACTCTCCTTGGATCGATTCCGTGACGACATGGACGCTAGGAGTCGGCAGCTCTGCCGTCGTCGGTCGGGATCGTGATCCTTCGTCGCTCTGACGAGCGATGTTTGAGCGGAGAGATCGCTCTCGCGGCTGAGGCAGAGGCGCGAGCACTGCGCTAGCGTCATTCGCGTGCCGCTCGCGCGGTTTGTCCGGATCTACGGCGACTGGGTGCTCGCCCTTGGCCTCGCCGTCCTCTTTCAGATCGAGGTGTGGACGATCGATCCCTCGCACCCGCCGGGCGACGTCGGAACCGAGGTCTTCTCGTCGACTGAACGCGCAGCCGCGGCCGCAGCCGGCCTCGTCCTGACGCTCTCCCTCGCCTGGCGGCGGCGAGCTCCGCTCGTTGTCCTCGGTGTCGCGATAGCCACCTCGGTTGTGGCGAACGTCGTGGGCGTGCTCGACGAAGCGACCACACCTGCCATCGCGCTCGTCATCGCTGTCTACTCGGTCGGAGCGCACACGAGCGGACTCCGCGCAGCGGTTGGAGGACTTGGCGCGGCTGCGCTGATCGCCGTCAACGTGGCTGAGCAGTTCTCGCTCGGGGACCTCCTCTTCATCGCGACGTTTTTGGGAGGCGCGTGGGTGGCCGGGCGAGCGATGCGCTACCGGCGCGAGCGCGAGCACGTGCTCGAGCTGCTCACGGTCGACCTCGAGCGCGAGCGAGAGGAGAAGGCGCGCGCAGCCGTCGCCGAGGAGCGTGTCCGGATCGCGCGCGAGCTCCACGACATCGTCGCCCACGCGATCAGCGTCATTGTCCTCCAGGCTCGTGGTGGACGCCGCTCGCTCGCTACCGATCCAGGAGAAACGCGCGAGGCTTTGGACATGATCGAGGCGACGGGAAGCGAAGCCCTCGCCGAGATGCGGCGCCTGCTCGGGATGCTGCGCAGGGACGACGAGGAGATCTCGCTCGCCCCGCAGCCCAGCCTCCGCTACCTGGACGCCCTTGCGGCACAGGTCAGGGAGGCGGGGCTCCCGGTTTACCTCTCCGTCGAGGGCGAGCCGACCGAGCTGCCGCCCGGAGTCGATCTCTCCGCATACCGGATCGTCCAGGAGGCGCTCACGAACGCGCTCAAGCACGCAGGCCCTGCAACGGCCCGGGTCGTCGTCCGCTACCGCGAGAACGACCTCGAGCTTGAGATCGCCGACACGGGCGCGGGCGCGAGCGCGAGCGACGGGGAAGGGCATGGGCTTGCCGGCATGCGCGAGCGTGTCTCGTTCTACGGCGGGAAGATCGAGACCGGCCCGCGGAACGGCGGTGGTTTCGCCGTCAGGGCGCGCCTGCCGCTCGACTCGGGCCGCTCGTGAGTATCCGCATCCTGCTCGCTGACGACGAGCGGCTCGTCCGCGCCGGGTTCCGCATGATCCTCAAAACCGAGCCCGACCTGGAGGTGGTCGGCGAGGCCGCTGACGGGCTCGAGGCGGTCGAGGCGGAGACGAGGCTTCGGCCGGACGTCGTCCTGATGGACATCCGCATGCCGACCCTCGACGGTCTCGAGGCGACGCGTCGCATCCTGGGCGGCCCTGACCCTCGCCCGCGCGTGATCGTCTTGACGACGTTCGACCTCGACGCGTACGTCTACGAAGCGCTTCATGTCGGCGCGAGCGGCTTTCTTCTCAAAGACGCCCCCGAAGACCAGCTGGTGGCGGCGATCCGCATAGCGGCGGACGGCGGCTCGATCTTCGCTCCGTCGGTGACTCGGCGGCTGATCGAGGAGTTCACCCAAAGAGCCCGGAGGGAGGCGCCGCCCGAGCTCGAGGAGCTCACACCGCGCGAGCTCGAGGTGCTCCGCCTCATTGCCGGAGGGCTCTCAAACCACGAGATCGCCGCGAAGCTCGTAGTGAGCGAGCACACGGCGAAGACGCACGTCGCGCACATTCTCCAGAAGCTCAATCTGCGCGATCGCGTGCAGGCCGTTGTCCTCGCCTACGAGACTGAACTCGTCGTCCCCGGCTCGACGGAGCCTCGCGAGCCGGCGACCTCCTGAGTCGAGCTGCGATCGCTCTGTGCGCGGCGCCCGGCCTACACGTCAGCCTCGACCGGGTACAAAACGGGTACGTCAGCTCGGGCACGGGTGGGTACGCGCGTCCCACCGTCGACGCGCTCAAAGGGCCGAACTCCAGCGAGAACGTGCCCGCGAGTGCCCGCGCGTGGACGCGCGTCCCTCACTCATCTTTCCCTCGTAATGAAGGGGTCCTCGGTTCGAGTCCGAGCGTCGGCTCTAAAAGTCCTGCAAATCGGGCACTTGTGTTCTCTGTCTGGGAGACACGCGAAGTGCTCGAGGATGGGTTGCTCCTTCGTATGGGGTCATTTCGCTCGTTTTCGCCTCGCCGGGCCGTTGATCACCTTGGGGTTTACAAGAAGTCTACGGAGCCTTCATCCTCGCCATGTCCGGCCTTGGAAGCCTGTTGAAGTGTTGTTACGGGACTGCCGTGAGCACGCGGCAGCGTAGAAATGCCTGCTTAGAGAAACTTTCGTGGCACACAATGGGCGGGAGGTCATCGGGCCGAACGTTTCGCTGCCAGTAGAGCACGCACGGTCGCGAGCAGCCGGGCGATGTCGTCCGGTTCGATCGAGACCTTCGGGTCGCCGTTCCGCCGCTTGAGGGCGTCGCGTACCGCTTGGAGTGAGGGATCACGCGCGAGCGCCCAGGCACCGGCGGCGCTTTTTGTGCAGTGGATGTGCTCGTCGTGGAAGCGCCAGATTCGGCAGGCGGTGAGGACCATCAGTTCGGCGTGCTTGGCGTCGTCTGTCAGTAACTGCCAGTCCGCCAGCTGTTGGTCGCCGGCGTTGACCACCCACTCGTGGGGAACCTCTGCGATCAGCTCGCGCGGGGCGGCGCCTCGGAGCGACCGGCCGTGCTCTCGACAGATGGAGAGCTCGACGACGAGGTCGCGCTCCCTTTGACCGCGGCCGTCGAGTGTCGGGCGGGAGCGAGGATCGAGCTCGAGGTAGATCTCCATCGGCGGCGCCTCGGTCGGGGTCGCCGTCGCTGCCGCGGTCACGATGCGAAGGTCGACGCGACAGGGAGCACGTGCGTTCTCGGCGGTCGCAGTCTGTGAGAGCCGCTCGAGCTCCTTCTCCTCGAGCGAGCGGTCGACGACCATGAGCAGGTCGACGTCGCTTCGTCCGGGGATGTGGTCGCCGAGGGTGAGCGAGCCGTGCAGGATCACCGAACGGACCATTTCGACCAGTTGGGAGGACCAGACCGCCGCCGACCAGGAGGCGAAGGCGAGCGCCTCGCTCGGGGACGGTCCGTCGCCGGGAGGGGTTGCACGCTTTGGCATCGGCTGTCAAGGACGTCCACGGCGCGGCCTGCGCCGACGTTTCAGTCGAGTTCCCTTGCCGATTTCGCGCCGCGGACGCGCAGCCATGCGACCAGCTCGTCGGCGTCGCTTCGCGCCGCCGCGTCGAGCGGGGTCAGCTCCTCCCAGGGGGGTATCCAGTTTACGCCGGCGCCTCGTTCGAGGACATAGGCGGCGGCGTTCTGCTGTCCGCCGTGGCAGGCGCCCCAGAAGGCGCGGCTGACATCGTCGTGCGACGGCGGCGTTTCGCCGGCGAAGTAGGCCCCGAGGCGGTCCATCAGGCCGAGCGTCGCCGCGTCTTGCAGCGTCGTCTTTGCGCCGCGCTCGACGAGCCGGTGCGCCGTGTCCCACTGCGCGAAGGCCCGCGCGTCGTCGAGCGGGGTGCCGCCGCCGATGACGCCGCCGGCGGCGTCGATGTCGGCGCCGGCGTCGAGCAGCGCGTCGAGCGCTTCCACGTCGTTGCTGCTTGCCGCCCAGTGCAGCGGTGTCTCCGCGTGCGGGCCGTGGAAGCGCGCGTTGACGTCGGCCCCTGCTTCGACCAGCAGGGCGACGGTCGCGGCGCCGTTCAGGAAGTGGCCGGGCCAGTCGGTCGCGACGTGCAGCAGGGTGCGCGACATCCCCTCGGGGTCGTCGTCGCCGAGCCTGGCCGTCGCCAACCCGGGGTTCTCGCGGAGCAGCCGCTCGAGTGTCGCCAGGTCGCCGGTGTGGATCGCCTCCACCACGGCGACCGCCAGCGGGTCCTCGGTGTCGATCATGGGCATCGTCCTGCTACCCGTCACGATGTGCCCGCATTGTGTCTCGCGTCGCTGCGTGCCCGGGCGCGGCGGGCCTCCCAGTCGTCGATGAAGTGAAGGCCGAGGACGCAGATGGGCCTCGCCGACACCGCTTCGCCGCGGACCCTACCGAGCAGTTCCGGCCAGACCCCAACCTCGCAGCCCCGGGTCCCGAGCGCGATCGCGAGCACGAGCGCCACGATCGTCTCGACCAGCATGAGCGCGTCGAAGCCCCAGACCAGCTCGGGGAGCGGAGATGCCCACACCTCGCCGGATCGAATCCAGGCCGTCAGCGCGGCAGCCGCCAGGAGCACGGCGAGCG
>JBOHAB010000195.1:0-5165 GCA_050697655.1 Gaiellaceae bacterium | reverse complement strand
GACCGCGTCCGCGCGTTCGTCAGTGCCTTCGATCGCTGAGCTTCGCCCGGTAATCCAGCCGGAGGCGCACCTTCAGCGCGCCGGCGAGGAGCACTGGGCGGGGCGTCTCTACATGCGCCGGCTCTCGCCGTACGTCACGCGCCTCCTTCTCTCGGCCGGTCTGAGCGCGAACGCGGTCACCGCCGTGATGCTCCCGGCCGGGCTCCTGGCCGCGCTCGCCCTGACGTTCAGCGGGGTGCTGCCGGCCGTCGCCGCCGTGCTGCTCGTCCAGCTGCAGCTCCTGCTCGACTGCTGCGACGGGGAGGTGGCGCGGTGGAGGAAGACGTTCTCGCCCAAGGGCCTCTACCTCGACCAGCTCAGCCACTACACGACGGAAGCGGCGCTCGCGGCCGCGCTCGGAGTCCGGGCGGACGGCGGCTGGGGCTCGCTCGGCGGCTGGACCGCCCTCGGGCTCCTCGTCGCCGTCCTGATTCTGATCCTGAAGGCCGAGACACATCTGATCGGCCTGGCGAGAGCGCGGTCCGGCAAGCCCGTCCGAGCGGAGCCGGGCGCTGAGCCTCCGGCCGGCACGAGCCGGCTGCCGCTGCGCGAGGGCTTGCGGATCTTGCCCTTCCTGCGGCCCTTCCACGCGGTCGAGGCCTCACTCCTCGCCCTCGCGGCCGCGATCGTCGACTCCCTGGCGGGTGATCTCGTCGGCACGCGTGTCCTCGTCGTCGGTCTCGCGATCACGGCGGGCATCGCGGTGATCGGCCACCTGATCGCCGTGCTCGCGTCCGATCGCCTGCGGTGAGCAGGAGATCACCGTGGCGGGGACAACGACTAACCTGGATCGCATGAGGGAGCCCCAGTGAGCGTGGTCGCCGAGCGCGACCCGACGCGCAGGGAAAAGCCTGCGTACGAGCTGCATGTCTACGAGCCCCAGGGCGGGCTCCCTCCCCTGGCGCCGTACCTCCGCGAGCTGTGGCGGAGGCGCCAGTTCGCCTTCGAGCTCGCGCGCGGCAATCTCCGCTCCCAGAACTACAACACGACGCTCGGCCAGCTCTGGCTCATCCTCAACCCGCTGTTCCTCGGGCTCGTCTACTTCATGCTCGTCACGATCGTGCGCGGAGGGAGCCGGGGGCCCGAGTTCCTCGCCCACCTGATGCTCGGGGTCTTCGCCTTCCGCCTGGTGAGCGGCGCGATCAGGCCGGGGTCCAACTCGGTGGTGGGCGGCAGCCGGCTCATCCTCAACACGGCCTTCCCGCGGACCCTCCTGCCGGTCGCGTCGGTCCTGACGTCGATCATGCGCTTCCTCCCCACCCTCGTCGTCTATGCGGTCATCCACGCCTTCGCGGGCCTACCCGTGACCCCGCAGATCCTCTGGGGGATCCCGATCCTCGCGCTGATCGTCTGCTTCGCGCTCGGCATGACGATGCTGATCGCAACGGCCCAGGTCTACTTCCGGGACACGCGGAACTTCCTGCCGTTCTTCCTGCGCATCTGGATCTTCGCGTGTCCGATCCTGTACTACGCGGACGAGGTTCCCGACCGGCTGAGGTGGATCCTGTACGTGAATCCGCTCTTCCCGATGCTCGACGCGCTGAACGACGCGGTGAACCTGGGACAGGCCCCGAGCCCGACGTTGCTCGCCGCCAGCCTCGCCTGGACCGTCGTCGCGCTCGCGATCGGCGGATTCCTCTTCATCTCGAGGGAGCGGGAGTTTGCAGTCCGCCTCTGACGCCGTCACGTCTGTCGAGCCCGCGCTCGGGCAAGAGGACGGCTGGGCCGTCAAGGTCGACGGTCTCGCGGTCACCTATCGGACGTCCGTTCAGAAGCGGCCGACCCTGAAGGGTCACATGAAGCGGCTGGGGCGCCGCAAACGCGTCCTCCGCGAGATCCGTGCGATCAAGGACGTCTCCTTCGAGGTCCCCCACGGCACGGTGATCGGCGTCATCGGCGTCAACGGGGCCGGCAAGTCGACGTTGATGCGCACCCTCGCGGGCATCATTCCTCCGACCAAGGGCCGGGTCGAGGTCCAGGGTCGTGTGGGCACGCTGCTCGCCCTGGGCGTCGGCTTCAACAGCGACTTGACCGGGCGGGACAACGTCGTCCTCGGCGGGCTCGCGGCAGGGCTGAGCCGCGCCCAGATCGAAGCGAAGTACGACGAGATCGTCGAGTTCGCCGAGCTCGACGAGTTCATGGACGTCCCCATGCGCCGATACTCGGCGGGCATGTACGGGCGGCTCGCCTTCTCGGTGGCCGTGAGCACGGAGCCGGACATCCTCCTGATCGACGAGGCGCTGTCCGTCGGCGACGCGCGCTTCAAGCGCAAGTCGTTCGACAAGATGCGTGAGCTCTGCGACGAGTCGCGGACGATCTTCCTCGTCAGCCATGCGCTCAAGTCGATTCGCACGCTGGCCGACCAGGTGATCTGGATTCACCAGGGGCGCGTGAAGATGCAGGACGAGCCAGCCGTCGTCATCGACGCATACCGCCAGTTCCTGGGCGTCTCGGCGACCGACGAGGCGGCCCTGGAGGATCCGTAGCGGGTGGGCCCGGTCGAGCGAGGCCTGTCCGACCGGCGGTTATCATCTCACCCATGACGAAGGCCGGCCGCCGAACGACCAGTCGCGCGCGACGGCTGGCCCAGCTGGCGACCAAACGCGCTCGCGTCCTTCCCTCCTTCCTGATCATCGGTGCCCAGAGGGCGGGAACGACGTCGCTCTTGGCGACGCTCCGAAAGCATCCGGACATCGTCGGGCCGAGTCACAGCGAGGAGTTCGTCCTCCTCGGCAAGGAAGTCCACTTCTTTGACAAGCGGTACCACGACGGCATCAACTGGTATCGCTCGTTCTTCCCGCTCGCTGCCCGGCGAGAGCTGGCCAGGCGCCGTGGCCGCGACCTGGTCGCCGGTGAGTCGACGCCCTACTACCTGTTCCACCCGGACGTACCCGCTCGGGTCGCCGCGACCATCCCGGACGTCCGGCTGATCGCCCTCCTTCGCAACCCTGTAGACCGCGCCTACTCGCACTACCAGCACAGGGTGCGCGCAGGTCGCGAGAAGCTCTCATTCGGAGCTGCGCTCGAGGCGGAGGACACTCGCCTGGCAGGCAGCGACGAGCTGATCGAGGTCGACCGAAACTACACCCGGCATCATCACCACCGCGCCTACTTCCGGCGCGGCCTCTATGCCGAGCAGCTCGAGCGCTGGTTCGACCACTTCCCGCGCAAGCGGCTCCTGATCGTGCGCGCGGAGGACTACTTCTCCGGGCCGGCGGAGATCCACGAGGAGGTGCTCGAGTTCCTCGGCGTCCGCCCGTGGCAGTTCCAGAAGGCCGCGCACAAGAACAACGCCTCCTATCCACCGATCGAGCCTGCCGTGCGCGCCAAGCTCGAGGCACGCTACGCGGCGCCGAACGCACGCCTCGAGCGGCTCCTCGGCAGGGACTTCGGCTGGAGCGCGAGGCTCGAGACCCGCACGGCCGCCGGCAACGCCGGCTGAGTGCGGAAGGCCCTCGTCACCGGCGGGGCCGGGTTCATCGGCTCCGCGCTAGTACGACTGCTGGCCGAGCGCGGCGAGGACGTCCGCGTCTACGACAATCTCTCGACGGGAGATGCCGGGCTCCTGCAGGGAACAGGCGCCCGGCTGATCGAGGGCGACGTCCGGGACCTCGACTCGCTCGAGCGCGCCGCCGGCGCCTGTGAGGTTGTCTTCCATCTCGCCGCGGGCACGGGGGTCCTCCCCTCGATCGAGGACCCCTTTGCGGACTTCGACCTGAACGCGCGCGGCACCCTCGCCGCGCTCTGGGCCGCCCGCAAGGCAGGGGCCTCCCGCTTCGTCTTCTCCTCGTCGAACGCACCGCTCGGCGCCGGCGCGTACCCAGCGAGCGAGGAGAAGCCAACGGCCCCGCTCTCCCCGTACGGCGCGAGCAAGGCGACAGGCGAGGCGTATTGCTCGGCCTTCCACGGCGCCTACGGGCTCGACGCCGTCGCCGTCCGCTTCTCGAATGCGTACGGGCCACGGTCGGCGCACAAGTCGAACGTGATCCCGCTCTTCATCAGGCGCCTGCTCGCGGACGAGGAGCTCGTCGTCTACGGCGACGGCTCGCAGACGAGAGACTTCGTTTTCGTCACCGACCTGGCGGCAGGGCTCGTCGCAGCCGCCGACGCGGAAGGTGTCGGCGGCGAGGTCTTCCAGCTCGCAAGCGGCGTCGAGACGAGCGTGAACGAGCTCGTGACGCGGCTCGGGGACGTGGCCGGTCGAGAGCCGGTCGTGAGGCGAGAGCCGGCACGGGCCGGTGAGGTCCTTCGTAACTACTCGTCGATCGAGAAGGCACGGCAGCGGCTCGGGTATACGCCCAGCGTGCCGCTGGCCGACGGGCTCCGACGCACCTTCGAGTGGTTCACGGGCCTTCGCTGAATCGGTCTGGCTATCGTGTCCGCCTTGTGAGACACCCTGAGGACTGCGCACGATGAACCACGCCAAGCCGAAAGTCGTCATCACCTTGCCTGCATACCGCGCTGAGGGAACGCTGGCGCAGACCGTCGCCGACATCCCGCCGGGCGTCTCGGACGCGCTCATCCTCGTCGACGACGCGAGCCCCGACAACACCGTGGAGCTCGCGCGCGAGCTGGGCATCAAGGTCTACGTGCATCCCGAGAACCGGGGGTACGGCGGCAACCAAAAGACCTGCTACACGAGGGCGCTCGAGGAGGGCGCGGACGTCGTCGTCCTGCTCCATCCGGACTATCAGTACGACCCGAAGGCCGTTCCGTTGCTGATCGCCCCGATCCTGGCCGGTCACGCCGACATGACGTTCGGGTCCCGCTTCGCCGGGCTCGGCGATCCGCGCGGCGGGGGGATGCCGATGTACCGCTTCCTCGGCAACCGCGTCACGACGACGCTCGAGAACCTCATGCTCGGCTCGCGCTTCACGGACATGCACAGCGGCCTGCGCGCGTATACCCGCGAGTGCCTCCTCTCGCTCCCGTTCCTGCGGTACACGGACGATTTCACCTTCGACTCGCAGCTCCTCGTGGACGCCGTGACCACGGGGCAGCGCGTCGTCGAGGTGCCGATCCCGACGCGCTACTCGCAGGAGTCCTCCTCGATCTCCATCTCCCGGTCGCTCAAGTACGTCGGGCATACCCTCGCCTATTGCGCGCGCCAGGCGACGGCCCGGGGC
>JBOHAB010000194.1:0-5222 GCA_050697655.1 Gaiellaceae bacterium | reverse complement strand
GCGAAGGCGCGCGCGAGACGCTCGATCTCCTCGAACGTGAGGAGCTCCGCGCGGGGCAGGAACGGGTAGTCGCGGCCGAAGACCTCCTTCGGCATGCAGTAGACGCAGCGGAAGTTGCAGCGGTCCGTGACCGAGACCCGGAGATCCCGGATCGGCCGCCCCAGCCTGTCGGTCAGCCGCTCCACAACGCAAGCGTAGCTAGGCGGATCAGGCAAATCCGCGCATGGGGCTCTCGAGGGTCGCCTCGCCGACGTAGCGGAAGCCCGTGGCGGTGATCACTCCGGCATCGATGGCAGCCTGCTCGTCGGCGAGCGAGGCGCCGACCTCGAGGCCACGCCAGAGATACGGGACCCAGACGAAGAGCTGCTCGCGAAAGCGCCGATCCAGTGCCGCCTTCATCTCCGCCTGGCCGTGGATGTGGGAATCCTTGAGCTCCCACTCGCGGATGCACTCCTCCAGGGAGTCGGGCGCGTCGTGGCCGTGACCTGCGGAGGTCGAGCAGGCCCGCTCGTAGTACCAGGCGGCCGTCCTGCGATCGAACCGCTCCTTCGCGTACTCGTCGAGCACGACGAGGCCGCCACGAAGGAGGAGCGAGTCGATCTTCTCGACGGCGGCGTCGAGATCGGGGAGGTGGTGGAAGGAGCTGCCGGCCACGACCGCGACGAAGGGCCCCGGCTCGTCGAAGTCCTCCAGGCTCACCGGCCGGAAGAGCGGGCCCTCGGGCGCGTCGGGGTCGATCGCCGTTACCGAATGGCCCGCAGCGGTAAGTGCGCGCGCCAGGCGGCCCGCGCCGCAGCCGACCTCGAGAACACGGGCCTGGAGAGGAAGCTGCGCGAGGACGAAGCTTTCGAAATCCAGCGGGTCGGCTGCTTCGGATCCCATCAGGCGATTTTATGAAGTCCGCCGGGAACTCGACTTGAGCTGATCGACCCGCAACCGGCATGCTGCGCTGATGGCTGCTCGGTACCCCGCCCGGGTCTGGCTCGCCCTGCTGACGATTTACCTCGTCTGGGGCTCGACCTTCATCGCGCTCGCGATCACCGTGCGCGACCTGCCGCCCCTTCTCTCCATGGCGATCCGGCATCTCGTCGCGGGGGCCTTGCTGCTCGCCTGGGCTCTTCCCCGCGGCGACCGCGAGGGGGATCGGATCGGCACGCCGCAGGTCCTCGCCGGGTTCGTCTTCGGCGGCCTGCTCTTCCTGCTCGGGCACGGAAGCCTCGCCTGGGCGCAGCAGACCGTGCCGGCGGGCGTGGCGGCGCTGCTGGTCGGGAGCATTCCGATCTGGATGGCTCTGCTCGACCGCGTCGTCTTCGGCAAGCGCCTGCGCCCGTCCGCCTACGTCGGGTTCGCGCTCGGCTTCGTCGGGCTCGCCTTCCTCCTCGACCCGTTCGGGGAGGGGAGCATCGACCGCGTCGGCGCCGCGGTCATCATCCTCGGCGCCCTTGCCTGGTCGGCCGGCTCGCTCTACTCCCGCGGGGCAGCCTTGCCGATGCGCCCGCTCGTCTCCGCCGGCCTGGGCGCCATCTGCGGTGGCGTCCTCCTGCTCGTCGTCTCGGTCGCCGGCGGCGAGCTCGGTGAGGCGACCTGGTCGGCCGATGCGCTGCTCGCGGTCGGCTACCTCGTCGTCGTCGGGAGCCTCGTCGGCTTCACCGCCTACGTCTGGCTCCTGCGGGTCGCGCCGGTCTCGCTCGTCTCGACGTACGCGTACGTGAACCCCATCGTCGCGGTCGCCCTCGGCTGGCTCCTGCTCGGCGAGGCGATCACGCTGCAGATGGCGGTCGCCGGCGCCGCGATCGTCGTCTCGGTCGCCCTGATCCTGCGGGCGAGCGGCGCCGCCGTCGAGCCGGGCCGCGGCCTCCGGCGCCGGCGGGGCAGGGTCCCGACGCCGCTCCCCGAATCCACGCGCTAATCGCAGATCGGGTAGAACCGGGCTCCGTGGACCAGCGGGAGACACCCCTGGCGGATGCCGCCGCCGCCTTCCTGGCCGCCGAGATCACGCCGTTCACGACGCCGGGGCACAAGCGCGTGCCGGGCCTCGCCGACGACCTGTTGCTCCTCGACCTGCCGCTCTCGTCCGGAGCCGACGACCTCCACATGCGCTCCGATGTCCTGGGCGGGGCCCAGCGGCTCGCCGCCGCGCTCTGGGGCGCCGACCTCTGCCGCTTCTGCGCGAACGGCTCCACCCAGGGGAATCAGGCGCTCGCGCTCGCGCTCGGCCCTCCGGGCGATCCGGTCGTCGTCGCGCGGAGCCTTCACAAGTCGGTGCTCGCCGGGCTCGTGCTCTCGGGCCTCGATCCGGTCTGGGTGCGTCCCGACGTCGACCCTGCGACGGGGCTTCCGGTGTCGCTCCCGCCCGCTCGGGTGGCGGCCGCGCTCTCGGATGCTCCTGACGCCTGCGGCGTGTTCCTCGTCGAGCCCAGCTTCGTCGGCGTGCTCTCCGACGTGGCCGCGATCGCGGAGGTCACGCACGAGCGCGGCCTTCCGCTCGTCGTCGACCAGGCCTGGGGCGCGCACTTCGGCTTCCACCCGGACCTGCCGCCGCACGCGCTCGCGGCCGGCGCCGACGGCTTCGTCGCCTCGGCGCACAAGACGCTCGCCGCCTTCACGCAGAGCGCCTATCTCCTCGCGAGACGTGGCTTCCTCGACCTCGAGCGCCTCGACGAGGCGCTCGAGCTCCTGCACACGACCAGCCCTTCCGGCGCCCTCCTCGCCAGCCTCGACCGCGCGCGCATGATCATGGCCACGCGCGGCCAGGAGCTCCTCGGTGAGACGCTGCGCCTCGCCGCCTATGCCCGCCGGCGCCTGGCCGAGGTGGACGGCCTGGTCGTCGCCGACTCCGACGATCCGACCAAGCTCGCGCTCGCCCTCCCGGGGACGGGCGCG
This sequence comes from Gaiellaceae bacterium, assembly GCA_050697655.1. GTDB lineage: Bacteria > Actinomycetota > Thermoleophilia > Gaiellales > Gaiellaceae > JAIBJN01. The sequence continues at coordinate 2,339 of JBOHAB010000194.1, read as the reverse complement.
GACGGGCTCGATGTTGAGGCCGATCTCTTCGCACAGGGGATCCGCTTCGAGCTTGCCAACCGCGATCTGCTCGTCCCCCTCCTGACGATCGCCGACACGGAGGCCGGCGTCGAGCGGCTCTGCGCTGCCCTCACCGCCTCGATCGAGCGCCGCCGCGCCGAGCCCCGTCAGCCGGGCGCCGCCAGCGCCGTCTGGGACGTCACCCCGGAGACTGCGCTGACGCCCCGGGAGGCGTTCTTCTCCGCCCGGGAGACCGTGCGGGCCGAGGACGCGGCCGGCCGGGTCGTCGCCGAGATGGTCGCGCCGTACCCGCCGGGAATCCCCGCGATCGCTCCCGGTGAGGTCGTCTCCCGGGAGCTCGTCGAGGCGCTGCAGCAAGCGGCCGCGGGCGGCACGCGCCTCGCGTACTGCGCCGACCCTGCGCTCGGAACGCTGCAGGTCGTCGCCCGCGGCTGAGCCTCTCGATCTGCTATAAAGCGGCTTAGATTTTCTCAGCCAACCACGTCTGAACGGAGGACTCAGCACATGGCACGAACCATCGGCATCGACCTCGGCACGACGAACTCGTGCGTCGCCGTGCTCGAGGGCGGCGAGCCGACCGTCATCCCGAATGCCGAAGGCGGGCGCACGACGCCGTCCGTCGTCGCGTTCGCGAAGGACGGCCAGCGGCTCGTCGGCGCCCCCGCCAAGCGCCAGTCGGTCACGAACCCCGAGAACACGATCTCCTCGATCAAGCGCTTCATGGGGCGCAAGTACGACGAGGTCACCGAGGAGATGAAAATCGTCCCGTACGAGGTCGTCAAGGGCCCGAACGGGGACGTCCGCGTCAAGGCCGGCGACAAGGAGTACGCGCCGCCGGAGATCAGCGCGATGATCCTGCAGAAGCTGAAGGCGGACGCCGAGTCCTATCTCGGCGAGACGATCACCGACGCGGTGGTCACCGTCCCTGCCTACTTCAACAACGCCCAGCGCGAGGCGACGAAGGACGCCGGCAAGATCGCCGGCCTGAACGTCCTGCGCATCATCAACGAGCCGACCGCGGCCTCGCTCGCGTACGGGCTCGACAAGGAGGCCGACCAGACGATCCTCGTCTTCGACCTCGGCGGCGGGACCTTCGACGTCTCCGTGCTCGAGTTGGGCGAAGGCGTCTTCGAGGTGAAGGCCACGAACGGCGACAACCACCTCGGCGGCGACAACTTCGACAAGGCCGTCGTCGATTGGATGGTCGCGGAGTTCAAGCGCGACCAGGGCATCGACCTCAGCCAGGACAAGATGGCGCTCCAGCGCCTCTACGAGGCCGGGGAGAAGGCGAAGATCGAGCTCTCCTCGACGACCTCCACCCAGATCAACCTGCCGTTCATCACTGCGACGCCGGAGGGCCCAAAGCACCTTGACCTCCAGCTCACGCGTGCGAAGCTGAACGAGCTCACGCACGACCTGCTCGAGCGCACGGTCGGGCCGACGAAGCAGGCGCTCGCCGACGCCGGGCTCACTGCGGACCAGATCGACCACGTCGTCCTCGTCGGCGGCATGACTCGCATGCCGGCGGTGCAGGACAAGGTCAAGTCGCTCACCGGCAAGGACCCGCACAAGGGCGTCAACCCCGACGAGGTCGTCGCGATCGGCGCGGCCATCCAGGCAGGCGTCCTCAAGGGCGAGGTCAAGGACGTCCTCCTCCTCGACGTGACCCCGCTCTCGCTCGGGATCGAGACGAAGGGCGGCGTGTCGACAACGCTGATCGAGCGCAACACGACCATCCCGAAGCAGAAGTCCGAGACGTTCACGACCGCCGAGGACAACCAGCCGTCGGTCGAGATCCACGTCCTCCAGGGCGAGTCGGAGATGGCGGCGTTCAACAAGACGCTGGGCAAGTTCCAGCTCGTCGGGATCCCGCCGGCGCCGCGGGGCATGCCGCAGATCGAGGTCTCCTTCGACATCGACGCGAACGGCATCCTCAACGTCTCGGCGAAGGACCTGGGCACCGGGAACCAGCAGCAGATCCGCATCGAGGGCGGCTCCGGCCTCGACGAGGCCGAGGTCGAGCAGATGGTCAAGGACGCCGAGGCGCACGCCGAGGAGGCGCACAAGCTGCGCGAGCTCGCCGAGGCGCGAAACCAGGCGGAGACGCTCGTCTACTCCACGGAGAAGAGCCTCGCCGAGCACCGTGACTCCCTTGACGAGGAGACGGTGATCACGATCGAGCAGCGGGTCGAGGCGCTCAAGGCCGCGGCCGACGGTGAGGACGCTGCGGCGATCCGCACCAAGAGCGAGGAGCTGATGGAGGCGGCGCACAAGCTGGCTCAGGCCGTCTACGAGAAGGTGCAGGCCGAGCAGGCCGC
>JBOHAB010000193.1:0-5272 GCA_050697655.1 Gaiellaceae bacterium | reverse complement strand
CCAGCTCGTCGGCGACGTAGGCGGTCACGAGCCGAGGCGGCTCCTCGCCCGCTACGAGCCAGACCGTCACGACCCGGTGCGTCTGCCCATTGAGCCCGTCGACAGCGAGGACGAGCTCGTACAGGCCTCCCCACGGCGTCTGGCGGACGCTGCTGACCGGCGCATCAACGACCTCGGTCTCGAGCTGACCACGCAGGTACTCCCAGTCGCGTTGGCGGATCCCGAGAGCCGACGCGAAGACGCGAGCCTTGTGTCGTCCGACCTCGTGCTCCGGATTCAGCAGGTAGCGCTCGAGCTTCTCACGGGGCACGATTGCCTGATCGGCTCTCGGGAGTCGGTCCTCCATGGCGGATCAGAGCGTAAGCTCGGGCCCGAGGCTGCGCTCGAGCTCGGCGACCTGGCGGAGCGCCTGCAGCTTTGGTCGGTCCTTCTCGTGCCCGAGCGCGGCGAGCATCCGAGCCAGGTCGCCGGTCGAGGCCACCGACGGGCGAAGGCCCCGCCCGAGAGGCTCGCGCGTCGCGGCTCGGCGGAGGTCGTCGTAGCCGCGGGTTCCTTCCGGGTCCCGCACGATCTTGACCTCGCCAGCCGGGCTTTCCGCGCGGATCACGGCGTCGGGATTGTCGTCGACGCTGATCCGAGCGCCGCCGGCGCCCACGGCGTCCAGATCGGCCAGCGCTTCTTCGAGGCGCTCGAGATTCTGCGGGCGGAGCGAGGGAGAGATGTCGAGGCCGTCGGGCAGCTCCTCCGCCCCGCGGATCACCCGGGCGAAGGAGCCGATGACCACGTACGCGACCCGCCGGCGTTCGAGCGCGGCGAGGATCGCGTGGGGATCGAACGGCGGACGCTGGGGCATCCTCAGTCCTTCGCCCGCACCTGGAGGATCCGCTGCACGCGCCGCTCGGGCGAGAGGAGGACGTTCTTGCGCAGACGCTCGAGGTTCGCGTCGTCCCACGGGACGAGCTCGAGCGGCAGGTTGAAGCCGCAGGCGCGCACGAGCTCGAGGAGGGTTTCGAGGCTCGGCGCCACGGCTCCCTGTTCCCAGCGGGCGATCACGGAGCGATCCCGGTTCGTGCGCTCGGCGAGCTCGTACTGTGTCAGGCCTGCGCGAAGACGCGCCTCCCGGATCAGGTCTGCGCTGCGCACGGCGGAAGTTTAGACCGGGCGAGTTGATCCAGCCGCAAGATGCTGATATGCTACGCAACTTCTTTGGGCGTCCACGGAAGATCAGAGATGCTCGGGCAGCTAACGCTCGCCGACTGGGAGCGAGAGCAACAGGAGGATCGTCGGAAGCGAGTCGAGGGATCGCCGCCGCCGGACGGGCCTGCCGCCGGCGATGTGAGCCGCCTCGTGGATGCGCTCGTACCCCGCCTCGCCGCTGAGCTCGCCGGTCAGACGCCCGCCACGGCTGCGCCCGAGTCGTCGACGGCCCGCCTCGTGACCCTCGACCAGCTCGTCGCCGAGCTGCCGCCCGCGAAGCGACCGGAGACCTGGAAGCGCTGGCTCTACGAGCGCACGCGCCGCGGCGAAGTCCCAGGCTGCGTCAAGCTCGGCGGCATGCTCTTTTTCGAGCGCGAGCCCACCCTCAACTGGTTCCGGGCGGGCGCAACCGCGAGCCGATAGGAGGAGCACGATGGCCCGGGGATCGATCGTCAAACGCTCGAGCGACAACTACGCGATCGTCTACTACGTCGGCGGCAAGCAGAAGTGGGAGACGATCGGCCCGAGCCGTCGCGAGGCCGAACGCGCGCTGACGGCGAGGAAGCGCGAAGTCGACACCGGAGCGTGGCGCGAGCCGAGCAGCGAGACGCTCGCCTCGTACGCCGAGCGCTGGCTCGCGCACCGCGATCCGACTCGCGTCGGTGGCGGCGGGCGGACGCGACTCTCGCCGTCGACGTTCGAGGGCTACCGGCTCAACCTGCGGCGGCACGTGCTCCCGCGCCTGGGCGACCGGACGCTCTCGTCCCTCCGCACCGAGGACGTCGACCGCCTCATTGCCGAGCTCGAGGCGGACGGCAAGGCGGCCGGCACCGTCCGCAACGTGATCGTCCCGCTCCGCAAGCTCCTGGGCGATGCGGTTCGCCAGGGCCTGCTCCTGGCCAACCCGGCGGCACGAGCCGACCTGCCACCCGCGCAGGACTTCGCCGGCATGGAGATCCCGGCGGAGCACACGGAGGCAATGCGCCAGGCGCTCGTCGAGCTGGCGCCGGTCGATCCTCTCCGCCACGAGCCCGATCTGTTCTTCGTCTGCCTCTTCGACGTCGCCCTCGGCACCGGCCTCCGTCTCGGCGAGCTCCGCGCCCTCCGCTGGCGAGACGTCGACCGCGAGCGCCGGCTTATCCGCGTCGAGCGCGCTTACTCGCGCCAGGAGCTACGGCGACCGAAAACCGAGTCCGGCGTTCGGTCGGTTCCGCTCTTCCTGTCGGTCGACGCGGCGTTCCGAGAGCTGGCCGCCCGAGCGGTCGAGCGCGAGCGCTACGCACCCGAGGAGCTCGTGTTCGCCTCGATGCGGGGAACGCCGCTCCAGCCGTCGAACCTCCGCCAGCGTGTCTGGGAACCCGCGCTTCGGCTTGCGGGCCTCGACGGCGAGGGCTACCGCTTCCACGACCTCCGCCACACGTGCGTCTCGCGCCTTGTCGCCGCCGGCGCGGACGTTAAGCTCGTCCAAGCCGTCGCGGGACACGCCAACCCGCTCATCACTCTGAAGCGCTACTCGCATCTGCTCGACTCTCGCGTCACGGAGGCGGCTGACCGTTTCGACCCAGCGGCGCGGCCGATCCGAGGCGGATGAACGTCGGTCCGTACCCGTCTACGGCAGTGCGTCGAAGCGGTCGCATTCGACAGTCTCAGTCCCCGGGCATGACGAGCCGAGATGCCAGCCCGCGAGTGTGCCGTAGTCGAAGGGACCGTCGATTACGTCACCTGTCATCCCGACAAGTCCCCATGGGCCGCCGTCGGAGCGAAGCGTCACACGGTCGATGTCGGACATTCCGATCAGCGTTCTGGCGACCTGAGTAATGACTCGGGCCTTATCGATCGGATCCGTCACGGTCGTAAGCCCGGAGAGGTCAACCACTGCTTCACTTCCGCCGCGAGGCCGGGGAGCTTGAATAGTCAATGACAGTACGTCGGTGTCGGTCGGAATCGCCGTCGTGACCCCTTGACCTCGCTCCTCGTCGGAAGGACCTCGCAGTAGTGCTTCGAGCGCCTCGCGCGCGTAGGGTGACTTCGTCTGAATCGTCCGCCGGGCGCCAACCGGAGCAACGCCTCGTTCGGTGAGAAAGTACACGGTGGTCCGCGTGGAACCCGTGCTGGGTTGCGTCGTCACCCCGGCGACCTCCTGTACCGGCTCGTCACCGGACCCCTGCGGGGACGACCCGCCACATCCCGCGAGCCCGACGAGCCCGAGCAGAGCAGCCAATACGGCGTAACGTGCCATTTCACTCATTACACTCGCGCGCTGGTCTCGGTTCCGCAAGCTCACGTGCGGAGGAGCGAAGTGGCGCCCGTAACAGCCGTCTTCGGGCTCTTTCCTTAGCAGGACGTTAGCTGCGCGTTAGCCGCGTCGCCCTGACAGTCAACTAATCAGGGCCATTTCCAGCGACTTTCCGATGGAGCGTACCGGGATCGAACCGGTGACCTCCGGCTTGCAAAGCCGGCGCTCTCCCAGCTGAGCTAACGCCCCGTCCGGACTGAGTGTACTCGGCGCGGGACCACGCGCTCTCTACCCGGAAGGGCAGGGCGAACCGCAGCGGAGTGCTAAAGAGCTAGTCGCCCCAGTCGAAGTCGCGGGAGCGTCCCCAGAGCGTGTCCTCCGGGTCGACTGGCGGGTCTGTGTCCTCGCCGGGCCACGCGAGCACCTTGCTCGGCTCGAGCTCGGGCTCTTGGCCGCTCAGCGTGTCTTCGAGGCGGGCTTGCTCCTCGGTCTTGAACAGTGGGTGATTCTCGAAAGGATCCTCGACGTGGTACCGGTCGATCGGCATGTTTCCGTCGAGTTGTGAGTTCCGCCGCTTCAGCTCGAGGTGCTCCTCGATGACGCGGGCGAAGGCTGTGTCTCTCTGTTCGCTCACTAACACCTCCAGCTCGGGGACATGGGCAAGCGGGGGATTGTAGACGGACTCGACGCCAGGTGAGAACCTAAACGTGCGCGCGGACGGGACCGACGGGAGCGTCTCTAGAAGATCGGGCGGTCGAGCACGATCGCGAGCAGCATGCCGAGGAACCAGCAGGCCGCCGTAACGGCCACGGTGACCGGAACGAGGTAGCGGTCCCTCCCGCCCAAAGCGGCAGCGAGGAGCGCAATGAAGACGGCGGCCGTGGCGAGCCGACCCGGCGAGTAGACAATCCCGACCAGCCCGGCGAAGAGCGCGAAGGTCGCGAGGAAGTCTGCGACCAGCTGGGTCGTCGTGGCCCGCTGCGACAGGTCCGGGTCGTACGAGCTCACCGTGCTCTCCGGGTGCTCGCGACGAGGACGGGCTCGCGCCGGCGACCGCGGTCAGGCATCCCGTGCGGGCCGAGGCGACGGCCGGCGATCGGGCCATGCGGGCCGCGGCGTCGCGGCGGCTCGATCCCGCCTCCGCCGAGCCCTTCGCCGGCGTTCCCGGCGGCAGCGGCCGGCGGGTCCTTCACCGACCACCAAATGACGTAGGCCAGGTAGATCGCCGGGATCTTCAGGATCACCGTGAACCAGATGGTGAGCCAGAGCATCTGCCGTTGAGTGTAACCTAGCCGGCTTCAGAAAAACCGACCCCTGGGCCGGCGCCTCCCTGCGGCAACACGGAGGCGCCCACCCGGAGCCCGTCCAGCGTCCAGCGGCGGGCCGGGAACGAGGGCCCAGAAAGGGGGATGAACGTGAAACGACACCGCATGCGCGGGTTTTTGCTCGCGCTCGTAAGCTCGCTCGCGCTCGCTCTCGCCGGGGCAGGCGCCGCTGCTGCTCAGCCGTCCGGCTCGGCGGCCGAGGTCGAGCGCCTCGTCGAGTCGATCCGCAAGCACCGTGCGGTCACCTGGCACTGGCAGCGGATCAAGGGCAACAAGCGCCTCCCGTCCGTGTCCTTGGTCCGTATCAGCGACCCGGAACGACTGGCCGCCCTGCGGGATCTCTGGAAGCGCAGGGCCGAACGCCGGCTCAGGTGGGCGAAGAACCCGCGGTCACGTCCGTCAAGGTGGTGTATGAGGCCGGGTGCGCCATCCTCGCCTGGGCTCTACGCGGCCGTCTCGATCGCGATCACCTCCTCGGGCTGTTGCTCGGGGGGCGCAAGCGTCTTGGCGATCG
>JBOHAB010000192.1:0-5312 GCA_050697655.1 Gaiellaceae bacterium | reverse complement strand
GCTCGTAGCCGGAGGGCTTCGAGACGAAGAGCAGGTACTTCCCCTCCGCGTTCACCGGGCGGGAGTCTAGTGAACGGCTAACCGCCGCGGGCGGCCGCGACGTACGGAGGCACCACGACCCGCACGAGCGTCCCGCCGTGCTCGTCGCTGTCGATCGAGAGCCTGCCGTTGAGGATCTTGACCCGCTCGTCGATCGCCTCGAGGGAGGCCCGGCGGCGCTCCTCGACGCCGTCGTCGGCGATCTCGGCCTCGAAGCCGCCGTCAGCACGCTCGCGCACCCTGACTTCGATCTTCTGCGGCCGCCGGCGCACTGCCTGGTTGAGCGACTCGCGGATGATCTGGTAGAGCGCGACCTGGGTCTTCTCGCCCAGGCGCTCGCCGGCCTCCACCTCGGTGAGCACGGTGATGCGATGTGTCCCTTCGACCTGGTCGCCGAGGGCGCGCACGGCCTCGTGGAACCCCGCGTCTCTGAGCACGAGCGGCTCGATCGCAAACGAGAGGTCGCGGAGCACCCGGATCGTGTCGCGTTCCTTCTCGAGGGAGCTCTCGATCACCTTGGCGGCGTCCTCGTTTCGTCCGTCCTGGAGGGCGGCGAGCGCCGCGTCGTGCATGAGCGCGATCCCGGACATCGACTGGAGCGGCCCGTCGTGGAGGAAGAGGGACAGCCGCCGGCGCTCGTCCTGCTCGGCGGTGATCAGGCGCTCGGTCAGGCGCTCGCGCTCGGCCTCGCGGTCGCGGGCCTCGGCGAGGAGTCGGGAGTTCTCGACGGCGCGAGCGGCGAAGTCGGCGAGAACGGTCGCGCGCATGTGGTCCCAGCGGTGGAAGGGCTCGGCGCGGGTCAACTCGAGATCCCCTATCCGTTCGCCCCGAACGGCCAGCGGGATGACCATCTGCTCGGCGCCGGCCCGCGCGTCGTCCAGGGCCGTCTGCCCGGCAGGGACGATCCGCGCGCTGTGCGCGCCGAAGAGCAGCTTGGCCTCCTCGCACGTACGGTCGAGGATCTGTGGGGCGTCGAGCGAGGAGGAAACCTCCCCGATCGAGTCCACCAGGGACTCGAGGAAGGTCGCCTCTGCCTGGAGCTCGTCCTCGACGGTCTCGTGGCGGCGTCTCTCCGAGACGATCAGGTAGAGGGCGAAGGCTCCGAAGAAAGCCGTCGAGGCCACGAGCCCTCCGGCCGCGACCGCCGTGGCGCCGTACGCAAGGCCGAGCGCGCCGACGAAGGCGGCGCCGACGGTGCAGGTGACGAGAAGGCCGCGCGCGTGACGGGAGATCCAGCTGCGCACGCCCACCTCAGAGCGCGGTCAATCGATGATCGATTCTCGCAGCGCGATCGCGACCGCCTGCGTGCGCGTGTCGGCTTCGAGTTTGGCGAGGATATGCCGCACGTGGCTCTTCACCGTCTCCTGGCTGATGAAGAGCCTCTGCGCCGCGTCGGCATTCGACATGCCGTCGGCGAGCAGTTGGAGGATCTCCCGCTCACGCACGGTGAGCATCTCCTCGCGCTCGCGCGGAAGCAGCGCCGGCATGAGCGCCGGATCGACGTACCCCTCGCCGCTCGCCACCTTCTGGATCGCCCGAAGCAGTGTCTGGTGAGGCGCTTCCTTCAGGATGTAGCCTTTGGCGCCCGCCTCGAGGCCGCGGCCGAGGAGGCTTCGCTCCCCGTACGCCGTGAAGATGAGCACGGCGGTCTGCGGCAGGCGCTCCGCGATGATCTTGGTGGCCTCGAGGCCGTCCATGCCCGGCATGCGGACGTCCATGATCACGACGTTCGGACGCCGGCGCTCGGCGACCGCGACCGCGCTGGCGCCGTCCGAGGCCTCGCCCACCACGCGGATCTCCGGCGAGCGCGAGAGCGAGAGGCGGAGGCCCTCCCTCACGACCTCGTGGTCGTCGGCGATCAGGCAGGTGATCTCGCTGGACATGTGCGCTCCCTCCCCTCCAAACACGATGATAGATGGGGTGCAGGGCCGTCACACTCTCGAAGGCCTCCTGGTCGACCCGATCGAGGGCTCCTACGCAGGAGCCGTCGTCGTCGAGGACGGCCTCATCCTCGAGGTCGAGCGGCGCGAGGGCGGTGCGGAGGAACCGCTCGTCTTTCCGGGCTTCGTCGACCTGCAGGTCTACGACCCCACAGACGTGGCGGCGACCGGCGTTACCGGGTACCTGCTCGCGACGAGAACCGTGGCGGGGAGCGAGGATCCGCTCTGTCTCGGGCTGCACCTCGAGGGGCCCTTCCTCAACGCAGAGGCCGCCGGCGCGATTCCCGTCGAGGAGTTGACGCCCGTGGACCTCGGGGCCGTCGACGAATGGGCGGCGAGCGGCCTCGTCCGGCTGGTGACGCTGGCGCCGGAGCTTCCGCTCGCGCTGGTCGCCGTCGAGCGCCTGGCGGCGGCCGGGATCGTCGCCGCGCTCGGGCACACACAGGCGAACGACCTGACGACCGCTGCGGCGCTCGACGCCGGCGCACGCTTTGCCACACACCTCTGGAACGCGATGAAGCCGCCGCGGCCCCGCTCGCCCGGCCCCGTCCTGTCCCTGCTCCTCGACGAGCGCGTGACGATCGGTCTGATCCCTGACGGGCGCCACCTGCATCCGCTGGTCGAGGAGCTGGCAATGCGCGTGGCGGGGCCGGGGCGGATCGCGCTCACGAGCGATCTCGTCCCCGCCCCGCAGCACCGCCCTGACGGCTCGCTGCTCGGCGGCGACAAGAGCGGGGCGGCGGTCGTCCGTCGGATGGCGCGCTTCGGCCTGGCCGAGGCGGCCATGATGGCGAGCCTCGTTCCGGCGCGGGTACTCGGTATCGAGGACCGGGGGCGGCTCGCACCCGGCTTCCGGGCCGACCTGGCCGTCCTCTCCGCCGAGCTCGAGCCGCTGCGCACGCTGGCGGCAGGCGAGGACCTCTGAGGTCTTAGCTATCCTCCTACCGACACTTGGACGAGCTACCGCCTAGTACCCACGCTCACGGGCCGGAGCGCCTGTGAGCGATTCCCTCCGTATCCTCGTCATTCTCCTGCTCGTCTTGGGGAATGCCGTCTTCGTCGCGGCCGAGTACGCGCTCGTCACCGCCCGGCGAGGTCGCCTCGAGGAGCTGGCGAAGCGGGGTAACCGCCGCGCCCGGACGGCGCTTCGGCTGCTCGACGAGCCCGTCCGCTTCATCTCGACGGTGCAGGTCGGAATCACCGTGTTCGGGATCCTCCTCGGTGCGCTCGGAGAGCCGTTTCTCTCGCGCTTCTTCGACGACTGGGTCTCCCGTGGCGTCGCCTTCCTGCTTTCGTTCCTGATCCTGACGTACCTGAGCGTCGTCCTCGGCGAGCTGGTGCCCAAGTCGATCGCGCTGCAGCGGGCCGAGCGCCTGGCCCTCTGGCTGGCCGCGCCGCTCGACTGGCTGGGCCGGCTCGCGTACCCGCTCGTCTGGGTGCTGCAGAAATCGGCCAACGGTATCGCGCGGCTCTTCGGGGTCGAGCCGGCGCCCGCCGGGATGACCATGCACACGGAGGAGGACATCCGCCTGATCGTGGCCCACACCGAGGAGATCGAGCAGGCGGAGGAGGAGATGCTCTACAAGGTCTTCGACTTCGCCGACAAGGAGGCGCACGACGTCATGGTCCCGCGGCCTCAGGTCGTCGCGCTCTCCGTCGAGCTACCTCCGCAGGAGGCGCTGGCGGCCGTGATCGACTCGCCGTACACCCGCTACCCCGTCTATCGAGATTCGCTCGACGACGTCCTCGGAATCCTCCACGTGCGCGACCTTTTCGGCGCCCTGTACGACCGCGGCATCGACCAGGTGGTGATCGAGGACATCGTCCGTCCGTCCTACGTCGTGCCGGAGACGAAGGACCTCGCCTCGCTCCTCGGCGAGTTCCGCCGCCAGAACCAGCACATGGCGCTCGTCGTCGACGAGTACGGCGCCGTCCAGGGAATCGTCACCCTCGAGGACCTGCTCGAGGAGATCGTCGGCGAGATCGAGGACGAGTACGACCTGCCCGACGAGTCGGTGGAGCGGCTCGACGACGGCAGGATTCGCATCCACGGGACGTTCACGATCGACGACTTCAACGAGCAGTTCGAAGCCGAGCTGCCGCAGGAGGACTACCACACGGTCGCCGGCTTCGTCTTCGGCGAGCTCGGCCGGGCGCCTGAGCCGGGGGACGAGGTGGAGCATGACGGGCTCCGCTTCGAGGTAGCCGAGGTGGACGGCCAGCGCATCGAGCGCCTCGAGGTCGAGTTCGTGGGCCGCGAGCTCACGGACGAGGAAGCTTCCGGGGAAGCCGCCGGCGCCGAGAGCCCGTAATTGACGTCGCTGGCCGAGCTGCTCGCGGATCTCGTCCGCATCGACTCGATCAACCCGGACTTGATCGAGGGTGCAGCCGGGGAGGGCGAGATCGCGCGGTTCGTCTCCCGCTGGCTCGAGGACGCGGGCCTCGAAGTGGACGCCGAGGAGGTGGCGCCCGGCCGCTTCAACACGGTGGGGATCGCCCGCGGCTCGGGCGGCGGGAAGACGCTGCTCCTGAACGCGCACATGGACACCGTCGGGGTGGCCGGCATGGAGCGGCCCTTCGAGCCGCAGGTCGAGGACGGACGGATGCGCGGGCGCGGCGCCTACGACATGAAGTCCGGGCTGGCCGCGATCATGTTCGCCGGCGCGGAGGCCGCCGGGGCGGGGCTCCGTGGCGACGTGATCGTGACGGCGGTGTGCGACGAGGAGGTGGCGAGCATCGGCGCGGCGCGCGTTGCCGAGCGCTTCCGCGCCGACGGCGCGATCGTCGCCGAGCCGACCGAGCTGCGCCTCGCACTCGCCCACAAGGGCTTCGTCGGCTTCGAGATCGAGACGAAGGGCCGCGCGGCGCACGGCTCGCGCCCGGATCTCGGTGTGGACGCGATCGCGCACATGGGGCACGTCCTCGTCGGGATCGAGGAGCTCGACCGACGCCTGCGTGCCGAGCCGACGCACGAGCTGCTCGGAAGCGGCTCCGTGCACGCCTCCGTGATCGAGGGCGGCCAGGAGTTCTCCAGCTACCCGGAGCGCTGCCTCCTCAAGGGGGAGCGTCGCACGGTTCCCGGGGAGGCCGACGATCGGGTGGAGGGTGAGCTGCGAGAGCTGCTCGGCGAGATCGACGGCGAAATCCGCGTGGTCGTCGCGCGACAGCCGTTCGAGACGCCCGCCGAGGCGCCGATCGCCCGGCTGGTCGCCCGCCATGCCGGTGACCCGGAGGTCTTCGGCGTGCCCTTCTGGGCCGACTCGGCCCTACTCGCCACCGCCGGCATCCCAACGGTCGTCTTCGGCCCAGCCGGCGAGGGCGCCCACGCCGTCG
>JBOHAB010000191.1:0-5336 GCA_050697655.1 Gaiellaceae bacterium | reverse complement strand
GCCTCCGGCATATCTGGGTCACCCTGGCCGGAGACCCGGCCGCGGGCGGCGGCAGGGTCGTGCGACTGGACCGCAAGGGCAACGAGACGGTCTCGGTCGACATCGCCGGCTACCAGCAGACCGATCCCGATCCCAACGACCAGGAGGACTTTCCCGAGGAGTCGAACCCGTTCGGGCTGGCCATCCTTCCCGGCGGCGGGGTCCTGCTCGCCGACTCGGCGAACAACGACCTCCTGAGAATCAACCCGAAGCGGCAGATCACGACCGTCGCCCGCTTCCTGCCCGAAGACGTGCCGTGGCCGGACGGGCTCCCCTTCCCCGGCCCGCCGCCCGGAACGCCCGTGCCGGCCGAGTCGGTGCCGACCGCGGTCGCGATCGGTGCGGACGGCGCGTGGTACGTGTCCGAGCTGAAGGGCTTCCCCTTCACCAAGGGCGCGTCCCGGATCTGGCGCATCGAGCCGGGGGCGGAGAACGCGACGTGCGATCCGGCCAACCCGAACACCGGCCCGTGCACAACGTACGCGACGGGCTTCACCTCGGTGATCGACTTGGCCTTCGGTCGCGACGGGACGATGTATGTCCTCGAGATCGTCAAGGAAGGCCTGCTTGGCGCCGAGGTCTTCGGCGATCCGCCGATCGGCGCGCTCTGGGCCGTCGACGGCGGCACGAAGACGGAGCTCGCACCCGGCTCCCTGATGGCGCCGGGTGGCGTGGCCGTCGGCCACAACGGCTCGCTCTCCGTCACCACGGGCACGGTCTTCGGCCCGGGCGGCGGCGGCGTCGTCCGCGTCAACCCGTAGCGCTATCGAAGGGCGGTCCGGCCTCGAAGCCGGGCCGCCCTTCAGCTTGCGACGAGGAGCGTGACGGCGGCGAACTGGCACGACGCTGCCAGGACCGTCAGCACGTGGAAGAGCTCGTGGAAGCCGAAGACCGCCGGCCGGAAGTCGGGCCGCTTCACCGCGTAGACGACGGCTCCCAGCGTGTAGAAGACGCCGCCTGCCGCCACGAGGAACGAGCCCGAGAAGCCCGCGGCCGCGACAATCTGCGGGAGAGCGAGCACGCCGACCCAGCCGAGCACGATGCCGGCCGCGACGGGCACCCACCGAGGCGCGTCGAGCCAGAACACCTGCTGCACGATGGCGACCGCGGCTCCGATCCACACGACTCCGAGTATCGAGAACTGCCAGGCGCCGCTGAGCACGAGCAGGCCGTACGGCGTGTACGTGCCCGCGATCAGGAGGTAGATGGAGGCGTGGTCGAGCCGCCGCATCACGCGGCGGGCCGACGGCCGCCAGTCGACCCGGTGATAGAGGGCGCTCACCCCGAACGTCAAGACGAGGCTCGCCCCGAACGCCGCTGCGGCGAGGCGCTCGCGGCCTCCCGACGTGCCCGCGACCAGCGTGGCGCCGAGCACAGCGAAGCCGACGAACGCGTAGAGGTGAAAGACGCCGCGCAAGCGCGGCTTGCCGGCCGCGGAGGGGGCTTCGTCAGCGATAGCGGTAGACGATGCGGCCGCGAGTTAGGTCGTAAGGCGACAGCTCGACCTTGACACGGTCCCCGAGGAAGATCCTGATGCGGTAGCGCCGCATCTTCCCGGCCGTGTAGCCGAGCGTCTCGTGGCCGTTGTCGAGCTGGATCCGGAACATCCGGTTGCGGAGGGCCTCGACCACCTCGCCCTCCATCTCGATTTTCTCTTCCTTCTCGGCGATAGCTCCTCCTTTCGGCTCGTCTGTGTCCCTTCCGGGGAGCCGCCCGCGGCCGCGCGAAGCGGCTACGGGCGGTTCCGCAGTTACCTACTGGGCGACCGTGGCGACGTTCGTCGCCTCCGGGCCCTTCTCACCCTCGCGCGCCTCGTACTCGACGCGCGCGCCCTCGGCGAGACTCTTGAAGCCCTCGCCGGCGATGTTCGAGTGATGCACGAACAGGTCCTTCGTGCCTTCGTCAGGGGTGATGAAACCGTACCCCTTGCTGTCGTTGAACCACTTGACGGTTCCGCTGGCCATAAAAACACCTCCTTACCAAGTACAAGAACGGGTAAGGAAAGCGCCACGCGCGAACCGGACTCGCTCTAGTTATCGCCGACGAGAATAGCAGGGAAGCGAGAGAATCCGAGTCGAGACGAGCGAGAAAGAGACGCACCCTGTCTGGGAAGACGCCCGCGTCCGAGCCGGTCTGGGGGCGCAGCTCGAGCTGCGCCGCCGACGCCTGGCGGACGGCGACCATCCCATCGGCTGGAAGGTGGCCTTCGGCGCGCCCCAGGTTCTCGAGCTGCTCGGTCTCGGCGCGCCGCTCGTCGGCTTCCTCACGTCCCGCGCCGTCGTCGAGCCCGGCGCCGTCTATTCGATCGCGGGCTGGACGAAGCCGGCGCTCGAGGCGGAGATCGCCGTCCACATCGGCCGCGACCTGGACCGCGGCGCCACGCGGGAGGAGACCCAGGCGTCGATCGCCGCGCTCGGGCCCGCGCTCGAGCTCGCCGACATCGACCGCCCGCTCGAAGAGCTGGAAGCCGCCCTCGCCGAGAACATCTTCCAGCGTGGCGTCGTCCTCGGTGCCCCCGATCCGTCGAGAGCGGGTGGCGACGTGGCCGGCATCCACGCTCGGGTGCTCTCGGACGGCGAAGAGATCGGCGCCACCGACGACCCCAGTGCGCTCACGGGCGACCTGCTGGAGGTCGTCGCCGGCGTCGCCAACCTCCTGGCGGCCTTCGGAGAGACCCTGCGCGCCGGCGAAGTCGTGATTACCGGCGCTTTGCTCCCCCACGTCTGGCCGGCGCCGGGGCAGCACGTCGAGCTCGAGCTGGAGCCGCTCGGCAGGCTCGGCCTGACGTTCGCCTGAGGCGCCGCCCGCTCAGCGGGCTTTGAGCCGGCGGAGCTCCTCGAGCTCATGCTCGGTCGGAGGCTCCGTAACCTCCAAGGGCTCGCGCACGCGCAGCGGCCAGCCGGTCGCCACCAGCACTTGCTCCGGCTCGACGTCGGCGTGGACGGCCGTGAGCTCCAGCTCGCCGTCCTCGCCCGGGCGAAGCACGCACAGGTCGGAGATGACCGTGAACGCGTCGCCGCCGCGACCGAGCGAGGTGACGAAGTCGAGCCGCTCGACGAAGGCACGCGGCGAGTGCCGCAGCATGACGATCACCTCCCTCGCTGCCGCGGCGATCTCGGGCGCGCCTCCGGCGCCGGGCAGACGCACCTTCGGGCGGTCGTAGGAGCCGATCACCGTGGTGTTGATGTTCCCTCTCCGGTCGATCTGCGCCGCCCCCAGGAAGCCCACGTCGATTCGCCCGGCACCGATCCAGTAGGCGAACATCTCGGGAACGGAGACGAGCTCGTCGGCGGTGGCCGCGAGGTCGTCGTCGCCGATGGAGAGCGGCAGGCGCACGGGCTTGGCCCCGATCGCGCCGGACTCGTAGACGAGCACGCAGTCGGGAGCGTGCAGGCGGCGGGCGAGGTTCGCGGCCGCGTTGGGAGGGCCGACCCCGACGAGAACGACCTGACCGTTCTCGAGCTCGCGGGCGGCCATCACGGTCATGACCTCCTCGGGCGTCATCCCGCCTCCAGCACGTGCTCGCGCATCCACTCGGCGAAGCGCTCGCGGTCGCGGGAGATCTCGTCCCAGGCGGCGTAGAAGGCGTTGTCGCGCACCGAGTAGCCGTCGGCGTAGGAGGGCCAGGCACCGCCGGGGACGACCGCGATCGCGTCCAGCACCCAGCCGGGGAGGACAACCGAGTGCGGCCGCGGCTCGAGCTCATCCACCACCTCCTCGACGGTCACCACCGCGCGCTTCGCGGCCAGCACTGCCTCCTTCTGCACCCCGGCGAGACCCCAGAGCATCACGTTGCCGCGACGGTCGGCATGCTGGGCATGGATGATCGCCACCGCGGGGTTGATCGCTTTGACCGCGCTCACACGCTCGCCGGTGAAGGGGCTCTCGACGGTGGCGACGGAGGCGTTCTCGGCGAGGAGGTCGGTTCCTTCGTAGCCGCGCAGGACGCCGAAGGGGAGGTGGGCGGCTCCCGCTGAGTACGCCGCCGCCAGCCCGGCGTGGGAATGCTCGACGACCTCGAGCTCGCGCGGCCACCCCTGCTCGACCGCGTCCCGGAAGCGGTGCAGCGAGCCGACTCCCGGGTTCCCACCGTAGGAGAAGGTCAGCTGCCTGGCGCACCCCATGCCGATCAGCTGGTCGTATACGACGTCCGGGGTCATGCGGACGAGCGCGAGCTCCCGGCGGCCCTGCCTGACGATCTCGTGCCCGGCCGCGAACGGAATCAGGTGGGTGAAGCCTTCGAGCGCGAGCTGGTCGCCGTCGCGAACGTGCTCGGCGATCGCGTCCGCAAGCGGCATCATCGCCATGCAGGCGAGAATAGTCCGCCTAGGTCAGGCGGCGTTTCCGAGGTCGTCGTACGCCGTCCGGCGGGCGACCGCTGCCAGCTGCCAGCGGAGCCGCTCGAGCGCCCGCTCTCTCGCGTCGAGCTCGACGCTGCTCGCCCGGCGCCGCTTCAGGCGCTCCCGTTCGCGGGTTCCCTGCTGGAGCCGCTCGATCAGCTCGGCGACCCGGTCAGCCATCGACTCGCGCGTGCTCGACCCGCAGGTCGGGCAGCCATTCGAGGCGCCGCGGGAGGTACCAGTTGCGGTCGCCCAGGAGCCGCATCGTCGCAGGCACGAGCACGGAGCGCACGATCGTCGCGTCGAGCAGGACGGCGACGCCGAGGCCGAAGCCCATCTGCTGGATCATGACCATCTGACCGGCCGCAAAGCCGCCGAACACCGCGACCATGATCAGGGCTGCGCCGGTGATGATCCGCGCGGTCGAGCCGACGCCGAACACGATCGAGGCGGTGTTGTCCCCCGTGCGGTCGTACTGCTCGCGAATGCGGCTGAGCAGGAAGACGTGGTAGTCCATCGAGAGCCCGAAGAGCACCGTGAAGAGGAAGAGCGAGATCCAGGCCTCGATCGTCTGCACCTGCTCGAGCCCGAGGAGGCCTGCGCCGACCCCCTCCTGGAAGACCAGCACGAGCAGGCCGAAAGCAGCTCCCACCGAGCTGCAGGTTCATCAGGATCGAAGTGGCCGGCACGACCAGCGAGCGGAAGGCGACCGCGAGGAGCAGGAAGGAGAGGCCGAGCACGAAGGCGATCACGATCGGCAGGTACCGGTCGGTGATGGCGAAGAAGTCGACGTTCTCGGCTGCGTCGCCGCCGACCAGGACGTCGGCCTGGACTCCGGCGAAGGCCTGCGGGATGTAGTCGTCGCGGAGCGTGGCAACGCCTTCGATCGCCTCCTCCGAGGTGTCGTCGCCGCCGAAGAGAACCGTCATCACCGCCAGGTCGCCGGCGTCGTTGACG
>JBOHAB010000190.1:0-5374 GCA_050697655.1 Gaiellaceae bacterium | reverse complement strand
CTCGTGGCCGCCGCGCTGTCTCCGCCGGGACGCTCGGTCGGCGGCTGGATCCGCGACCGCGTGGCCGGCGAGGAGGCCACGGAGCCGGCGCTCGGGCGGCTGCCCAGCTCGGGACGCCTCCTCGTCCTCTCGGAGCAGGGACCATGGCTTGTCAGGCCGGACGGCTCCAAGCGTCTGCTGGGGAGCTACGAGGGCGCATCGTTCTCCCCGAACGCGAAGTTCGTCGTCGCCACCCAGGAACGCCGCGTCGTCGCACTCGAGCTCGACGGCGACGCGCGTTGGACGGTCACGCGGCCGACGCCGGTCGCGGACGCACGCTGGGCGCCGACCCCGGGCTTCCGGGTCGCCTACCGTGAAGGCGCGACGCTCCGTGTCGTCGAAGGCGACGGTGAGGGCGACCGACTTCGCGCCGAGAACCTCGCCCCGGTGGCGCCTGCGTGGAGGCCCGGCGAGGGCCGCACGACCCTCGCGTACGCCTCCACCGACGGGCGCGTTCACGTCGTCGAGGCCGACGGCGAGGAGCTCTGGGCCGTGGACCCGGGCGCAGCGCCCGAGCAGCTCGTCTGGTCGGACGACGCAGGCCGGCTGCTCGTCGTCACCGCGGGCCGGCGCCACCCGCTCTACACCCCCGGCGGCAGGCCGGCCGGCGCCCTCGAGACCCCAGCAGGCCAGGACGTTCTCGACGCTTCCTTCGCGCCGGGGGCTAGGGACGTCGGCTACTCGATCTACGCTCCGGAGACCGGCCAGAGCGCGATCGTCCTCGCGGGCGAGCGGCTTCAACAGGGAGAGGGCCGCTTCGAGGACCTCGTCTTCTCTCCGAACGGACGCTGGCTCCTGACCGGCTGGCCCGAGGCCGACCAGCTGCTCTTCATCCGCCTTCCCGGCGTCAGCAGCCTCGTGGCTGTGCCCGGGATCAGGGAGGAGTTCGACCCGGGAGGCATCGGCGCGACCGCGTTCCCACGCGTCGCCGAGTGGTGCTGCCGCTAGTAGCGGTAACCGGAGTCTTCGTCCTCGTCTTCGTCCTCGTCGTCGTCGGTGGTCGTGCCGCCCCCTCCGCCGCCTCCGACCACGATCGTCCCCTCCATTCCGCGATCGCGGTGGTCGCCGACGGGGCAGTACATCTCGTACTCGCCGTCCTCGAGGTCGAGGGTCAGGTCGGCGGACTCGCCCGAGGCCAACTCGGCGGTCTCCACCTCGCCCGACGGGCCTTCGATCTCGAGCGCGTGCACGGCGCCGCCGTCGTTGGTCACGTGGAAGGTGTAGGAGCCGGCGTCGGCTTCGATCGTGGAGGGCTCGATGGCGAACTCGCCCAAGGAGACCTCGACGACGGTGCCCCCGCCGCCCGGCGACGCGTCCTCGTCGGCGCCCCCCTCCTCCCCGCCGCAGGCTGGGAGGAGTGTCAGAGCGAGCGCGGCGAGGAGGAGACGACGCATCGGAGATCCATACGGAGACCTCGACCTACCGGTTTCACGACGGCGGCCGCGAACCGGCCACGCTGCCTGGGCGAACTAGCCGTGGTCAAAGATGACACCGACTAGGGAGACACGATGAGAGTCAGAAAGCCCCTCGCGCTCATCGCCGTCAGTGCCTGCGCCGCCCTCGGCGTCGCCGCCTGCGGTGGGGACGATGACGATTCCGCCGCCCAGACGCCGGCGCCTGCGCAGAGCATGGCGACGGGTGAGGCGGACACGATGACCCCGGCTGCCGACCTGCGCGTGACGCTCGACACGCTCCTCGGCGAGCATGCGCTCCTCGCCGTTGCCGCCACCCAGAAGGGCCTCGACGGCGCCGAGGACTTCGAGGCCGCCGCCGCGGCGCTCGACGCCAACGCGGTCGAGGTCTCCGAGGCGATCGCTTCGGTCTACGGCGACGAGGCCGCCGAGCAGTTCCTCGACGCTCCCAGCCTCTGGCGCGACCACATCCAGTTCTTCGTGGACTACACGGTCGCACTGGCCGGGAACGACAAGGCCGGCAAGCAGGAGGCGGTCGACAACCTGATCGGCTACACCGGCGCCTTCTCCGGCTTCCTCGCCCAGGCCACCGGCCTGCCTCAGGACGCCCTCCAGGAAGGCGTGGCCATGCACGTCATGCAGCTGAAGGGCGCCCTCGACGCGTACGCCAAGGGCAACTACGAGAAGGCCCAGTCCCTCGCCCGCGAGGCGTACAAGCACATGATCGCCACCGGCGACACGCTCGCCCAGGCCATCGCCGAGCAGAACCCCGACATGTTCGGGCACTAGCGCCGACGAACCGATACCCCACCCGGCTGCGAATCAGTTGCAGCCCGGTGACGGAGCCGCGGCCCGGCTCCGCCCCGACGCCCCCGGTGACCCCCTGCCGTCCCGGGGGCGTCGGCCTCCTGACTCTTACTATCCTCGCTCCATGATCCTGGAGAACGGTGTCGTCCGCACGCTCGACCCGTCCTTGCCGAAAGCCGCCGCGCTGGCGATCGCCGGCGAGCGGATCGCCGGCGGGGTCGGAACGCACGAGACCGCCCTGGCGAGCCCTGAGCGGGTCGACCTGGGTGGTCGGTGCGTGCTGCCCGGCTTCACGGACTCGCACGTCCACTTCCCCACGTGGGCGCTGGCGCAGCGCCAGGTGAGGCTCGAAGCGGCGGGCTCACTTGACGAGGCGCTGGCCCGGGTCGCTGCCGCTGCCGGGGATGTGCCGAGCGGTCGCTGGCTGCGCGGCCTCGGCTGGCGGAGCGGCGAGTGGTCGCCGGCCACCGAGCCGACGAAGGAGGCCCTGGACGCGGTCGCAGGCGACGTGCCCGTCGCGCTCATGTCCAAGGACTACCACTCGCTGTGGGTCAACTCGGCGGCGCTCGCGCTCGCCGACGGCGAGCTCCAAGTGCCCGGCGGCGTCGTCGAGCGCGATGAGCGCGGGGACCCGACCGGCGTCCTCCGGGAGGAGTGCGCCTGGCACTTCCGCGACACCTACGTCCGGCCCACCGAGGGCGAGATGGTCGACGCGTGCCGGGAGGGCATCCCGCTGGCGGTCTCGCGCGGGGTCGTCTCCGTGCACGACAAGGACGGCTGGCTCGGTGCGCTGCGCGTCTTCCAGCGCCTGCGCGAGGAGGGTGTTCTCAACCTGCGCGTCTGGCAGTCGCTCCCCTGGGGCCACCTCGACCGTTTGGAGGAGATCGGCTTCGCCTCCGGCCTCGGTGACGACCTGCTTCGCGTCGGGTACATCAAGGCGTTTCTTGACGGGACGCTCGGATCGAGGACTGCCCTCTTGCTCGACGGCTCCGGGGTGGAGATCGTCGGCTACGAGGACTTCGTCGACATCGTCCGCCGCAGCGCCCGCGCCGGGTTCCCCGTCGCGGTGCATGCGATCGGCGACCTCGCCAACCGGCGGGCGCTCGACGCCTTCGAGGAGACGCAGGACGACTGGCGCCCGCGTGGCCTCCGCCAGCGCATCGAGCACGCGCAGCTGCTGGCGACCGAGGACGTCGGCCGCTTCGCGGACCTCGGCGTCGCCGCGTCCGTCCAGTTCTCGCACGCTCCTTCCGATCGGGACCTCGCCGACGACTTCTGGGCGGGCAAGACGGACGGGGCCTACGCCTTCCGCTCGCTCGTCGACTCGGGCGCGCTCGTCGCCAACGGGTCGGACGCGCCGGTGGAGGAGCTGGATCCGCTGCTCGGGATCAGAGCCGGCGTTACGCGAACGCTCGACGAGCGCGAAGCCTGGCACCCCGAGCAGGCGGTGACCGTCGAGCAGGCTCTGCACGCCACCTGCGTCGCTCCAGCCTGGCTCACGGGCGACGAGCGTCGCCGCGGGAAGCTGCTCCCTGGGTACCTGGCCGACCTCGTCGTCCTCGACCGCGACCCGCTCGACTGTCCCGGCGAGGAGCTCGGCGAGATCCAGGTGGTGGCCACGATGCTGGCCGGCCGCTGGTTGCACAACCCGCCGCCCTGGGACTGAGTACCACAGCGATACAATGCGCTCATGCGCACGATGCGACCCGTCCATGACGAGGAGTGCGCGGTCGCCTGTACCGCCGACATCATCGGCTCGAAGTGGACGGCGATCATCGTCCACGACCTCTCGGAGGGGCCGCGGCGCTTCTCCGAGCTCGAGCGCTCCTGCCCTGGCATCAGCCCGCGGACGCTCTCGGAGCGGCTGCGCGTCCTCGAGCACGACGACATCATCTCCAAACACGCCGCCGCCCGGCGCGCCGAGTACGAGCTGACGGAGAAGGGCACCGCCCTTCTCCCCATCATCGAGGAGATGCGCCGGTTCGGCCGCTCGTGGCTCGTCACCGACGAGAAGCACAGGCACGCCCACAGCGGCAAGCGCGTCGCGCCGGCCGCGTAGCTCGCCCGCTCGGGATCTTTCCTTCGGCGCCGGGTGTACCGGGTATGGAATGAGACGCTTGCTCCTGGTCGCCGTCGTCGCCACGACCGCAGTCGGCCTGACGGCCACTCCTGTGGCAGCTAAGGAGGGCGTGGAGGCGACGCTTCTGACGCCGGTTCCACTCGACGCTGTCCCCGGGCAAGAGATCAAGGTGTCGTGGACGCTCTCCTTCCGCGACGAGAGCGGGACGGGGGTGCCGTTCAACGCCGAAGGAGTCTTCGTCGAGCTGCTCAGCGCCGGCGACGGAGGCTCGACGATCGGCTCCACCTCGGACACCGCGCATCCCACTGGCGAGTACCGAGCGGTCGTACCGGTTCCGGATGGAGGGATCGGCGGAATCCAGATCGCGTTGATGGGATGGGCCGACGGCGAGCCCGCGCCGCTGGTCTTCCCGATCACGAACAACCCACCCCCAGCGGTGACGAACACCACGGAGGCGACAGGCGGATCCGAGCCAGCGCCCGCGGCGCCCGAACCGTCGAGAAGGGCCTCAGCCCTCTGGATCGCCGCACCTCTCGTCTTCATAGCCGCTCTCGCAGCCATCGTCTTCCTCTTCAAACGCGGCCGGCACCCCGCAACCGCCTAGCGCGGATCACTCAAACGTGATCGCGTCAACTCGAGCTCGAGAAGCTCGTCGGCCGCCGGCGTCTCGATGCCGATGAAGGAACGCGCTCCTTCGGCATAGAGGCCGACGGACTCGTCCCAGACCTGAACCACGCTGAGCTCGGCCGCGTCGGCGCTTGTCGCCGTGTAGTCGTCGTTGCCGCCGCAGCCGATCGACGTGGCCAGGAGCGCGACGAGGAGGATGGCCGCTGCGAGAGGGTGCATGTTCTGTTCGACGAACTACTGCCGCACCAAATTGCGAACAACGAAGGTTAGGTTTGCGGGCCGTTCCGCCAGGCGGCGCGTGAAGAAAGGGAACCACTCGGGGCCGAAGGGGGTCGCCACGAGCACCTTGTAGCCTCGGGCGGCGAGGTCGAGCTGGAGCTGAGGCCGCACGCCGTACAGCATCTGGAGT
>JBOHAB010000189.1:0-5422 GCA_050697655.1 Gaiellaceae bacterium | reverse complement strand
TGGCACGCCGCGGCCGGTGACTCCGGAGGGTGGCAGGAGTGGAGCATCAACCTGGGCGCCTACTCAGGCCAGCAGGTCGATATCCGCATCTCCTACGCCAGCGACTGGGCGACGCAGGGTCTCGGCGTCTTCGTCGACGACGTGACCTTGCCCGACGGCTCGACGACCTCCTTCGAGGGCGGCGACACCGGCGGCTGGGTCGCCTCCGGGCCTCCGCCCGGCAGCGCGCCGAACGTGAACAACTTCGTGTTCACGACAGCGGCCGGCTTCCCGGAGGGCGCCACGATCACGACCGAGGACTCGCTCCTCCTCGGCTTCGGGCTCGAGGCGGTCACCGGTGCCGACGCGCGCGCGGACGTCATGGGCCGTGCGATGGACTACCTGCTCGACGACTAAGTCGGCGAGCTCAATGACCCGCGAGGGGCGGGGCTTCGGCCCCGCCCCCCGCTCTTTCTACGACCCGATGACGGCGAGCGCCTCGTCGCGCCGGCGCGCCATCTGGTCGGGGTCGAGGGCCTCGAGGTTGAGGCGGACGAGCGGCTCCGTGTTCGAGGGACGGACGTTCAGGTGCCAGTCCTCGGCCGTGATGGAGATGCCGTCGAGGTGAGAGATGTCTCCTTGGCCTGCGAAGTGCTCCTTGAGCTTCTGGAGCGTGAGCGCGACGTCGCTCACGTGCGAGTTGATCTCACCGGTGATGAAGTAGCGCTCGCGCAGGGGGCGAAGGATCTCCGAGAGCTTCTGCCCCCGCTTGGAGACGAGCTCGAGCACGAGCAAGGCTGGAATCGTGCCGGAGTCGGCCTGGTAGAAGTCGCGGAAGTAGTAGTGCCCGCTGACCTCGCCCGCGAAGGCGGCGTCCACCTCGCGCATGCGCAGCTTGATGAACGCGTGGCCGACGCGGCTCATCACCGCAGTTCCGCCGAGCCGCTCGACCAGGTCACGAACGGCCCAGCTGGCGCGCACGTCGTAGATGATCGTCTCGCCTGGAGTCTTCTCGAGCATCGACTCGACGAGGAGCGTAGTCACGAAGTCGCCAGGGACGAACTCGCCGGTGTCGTCGACGAAGAAGCAGCGGTCGGCGTCGCCGTCGAACGCGATGCCGAGGTCGGCGCCTTCCTCTCTGACCTTGGCGACGATGAACTCGCGGTTCTCGGGCAGGAGCGGGTTCGGCTCGTGGTTCGGGAAGCTCCCGTCGGGCTCGAAGAAGCAGGCCACCGCTTCGACGGGCAGGCGCTCCAGGATCGGAGGGAGCATCGCGCCGGCCATCCCGTTCGCCGCGTCGATCACGACGCGCAGCGGCCGCACGGCGGACGGGTCGATGAAGGAGAGGACCTTGTCGACGAACCCTGGATAGACGTCGCGCTTCTGGACACGTCCCGGGGTCTGACCCCTTGACACGTCCTCGAGAGACAGGGCGCGGTCGCGGATCTCGAACAGGCCTGAGTCGGAGCCGACCGGCAGCGCGCCGCGGCGCACGATCTTCGCGCCTGTGTACTCCTTGGGGTTGTGCGAAGCGGTCACCGTGGCGCCCCCGTCGAGCCCGAGCTCGCCGACCGCGTAGTAGAGCATCTCGGTCCCGATCATCCCCACGTCGAGGACGTCGGCTCCCGCCTCGGTCGCGCCGCCGACGAACGCCTCTTGCATCCCGGGCGAGGAGAGGCGCATGTCGCGCCCGACCGCGATCGCCTTCGGCTCGAACTGCTCGACGTAGGCTCTGCCGATCGCGCGGGCTCCCTCCTCGTCGAGCTCGGCGGGGTAGATCCCCCGGACGTCGTATGCCTTGAAGACCTTCGGCTCTAGGGCCATGCCTCGGCGAGTTTACGCCGCGTCGCCTCGAGCGTTTCCGGCATCACCTTCACGTCCGCCAGCACCGGCATGAAGTTCGTGTCTCCCGCCCAGCGCGGGACCACGTGCTGGTGAACGTGGTCGACGATGCCGGCGCCGGCGATCCGCCCCAGGTTCCAGCCGAGGTTGTAGCCCTCCGGGGACATGACCTCTCCGAGGACGTCCGTGGCCTGCGCCGTGAGCCGATGAATCTCGACCGCCTCGTCGGCCGCAAGCGCCCCGAAGTCGCCCTCGTGCCGGTACGGCGCCACCATCAGGTGCCCGGAGGCGTACGGATAGCGGTTGAGGAGCACGAAAGCGTGCTCCCCGCGGTGCACGACGAGGCCGGGCTCGTCCTCGAGCCCCGAAGCCCGGCAGAAGACGCAGTCCTCCTGCTGGTCGGCGCTCTGGATGTACTCCAAGCGCCAGGGCGCCCAGAGCTGCCTCAAAACCAGCCCCGCAGCCGGAAGAGGGCGAGCAGCGCGACCAGCGTCACGACCTCGAGGCCGAGCCCCAGGGCGACGAACGCCTGCCAGCTGTCGACGTGGTCGACCATCCAGCCGAAGTTCTGCCCGAAGAATCCCGTCACGAAGGTGAGCGGCAGGAAGATCGTGGCGATCACCGCCAGCTGCTTCGTGGTCACGTTGAGTCGGTTCGAGGCTGTGGAGAGGTAGGCGTCGATCGCGGCGTTCATCAGCTCGCGGTTGCCGTCCATCGCCTCCGTCAAGCGAACGAGATGGTCGTACACGTCGCGGAAGTACCGATCGCTCTCGCTCGTCATCCCCGGCAGCTCGATTCCGCCGCCGACGATTCGTCCGAGCAGGTCACGCTGGGGCGCGAGCACCCGGCGGAGACGGACGAGGCGGCGCTTCATGCTGAAGATGTCCTCGAGGTGCTCCGGCTTCGGCTCCGTGAACATGTGCTCCTCGATCAGCTCGAGGCGCTCGTCGAGCTGGTCGAGCACCGGGAAGAACCCGTCGACCAAGCGGTCGAGCACCTCGTAGAGCACGAGCGCGCCTCGCGGGAAACGCGTTGGGTCGCGCTCGTAGCGGCGCCGGAGGGAATCGAGCGCCGGGCCCTCGTCCCGGCGGACGGTGACGAGGAAACGCTCCGAGACGAAGCAGTGCACCTCGACGAGCCCGTCCTCGTCCGGCGACCAGCCGTAGAAGACGAGGAAGACGAAGTCCTCGTAGTCCTCCGCCTTGGGCCGCTGCCCGAAGTGCTCGGAGTCCTCGACGGCGAGCGGATGGAAGCCGAACGGCTCGCGCAGGGAGGTTGACATCCTCGGCGCTCGGAGCGACGAGATCGAGCCAGAAGAACTCACCGTCGCGCAACTCCTCCGCCACGGCCCCAGGCACCCCGGCGGTCGCGTCGCTGCCCCGCGGGGCGACGAGGTGCGCGCTCACAGCCAGCGGCGCCAGCGGAAGAGCGCGAGCAGCCCGAGACCGAGCACGACCATGACGCCGACGATCGTCCAGAACGGCCCGATCTGGCCCTCGCCGGGAACCCTCACGTTCATGCCGAAGATGCTGGCGAGGAGGGTGAGCGGGAGGAGGATCACGGTCACGACCGTGAGCAGCTGGAGGCGGTACTGCTGGTTGTGCGAGATGAACGACTCGTTCGTCGACTCCAGTCCCTCGATTACCTCCTTGTAGTTGTCCAGGAGGTCCCAGATGCGCTCGGCTGCGTCGACGATGTCGTCGAAGTAGATGTCGAGCTCCTCGGGGAGGAAGCGCTGAGTCGAGCGCTCCAGCATGCGAAGGGTGGAACGCTCGGGCTTGATGATCTTGCGGTAGGCGATGATCTCCTGCTTGGCGTTGGAGATGTCGCGCACGACCTCCTCGGAGCGCTCCTCGAAGATCGACGGCTCGATCGCGTCCAGCTTCGCACCGATCTTGTCCAGGATGGGGAAGCAGTAGTCGAAGAGGTCGTCGAGGACGTGGTAGAGCAGGTAGCCGGAGCCCCTGAAGAGCTCGTCTCTGAGCGCCTGATCCTCCTCGCAGCGGCGGAAGAGGTGGGTGACGGGCAGAAGCTCCGTGTTCGGGAGCGTGATCAGGAAGTCCTGGCCGACGAAGACGTCCAGCTCGGCCGCGTTCAGCCGGCGGACTGCCTTGTCGTAGAAGGGGAAGTGGAGGACGACGAAGAGGTACTCGGGGTACTCGTCGATCTTCGGCCGCTGCCGCTTGGAGAGGACGTCCTCGATATCGAGCTCGTGGAAGCCGAAGCGCTCGGCGAGGTACGCGACCTCGAGCGAGTCGGGGCGGTCGGCGTGAACCCAGGTCAGGCCGTCAGCAGAAAGCTCGGAGATGCGGGGCTCGGTCCGCTCGACAACATCGCCCGCTCCACCGCGGGCTCGTCCTCGCCGGAGGCGTGGGAGCGTCGGCCGTGCCATCGGTACTCAGGGGGTCGTCCAGTTGCATCTCCATGTACGTGATTCTACTCGCGAACCCTTGCACGGGCTCGAGCGGGAATGCGCCTGGCAGGAATCGAACCTGCGACCTCGCGCTCCGGAGGCGCGCGCTCTATCCCCTGAGCTACAGGCGCGGAGACGCTTAGTGTACCGGGGGTGAAGTTGACCCACCGTCGCGCGACGCTCCGTCTGGCGGAGCCCTTCCGGATCTCCCGCGAGACGAGCGTCGTGGAAGAGGTGCTGTGGGTCGAGATCGCGCACGACGGCGTCGCCGGCTTCGGCGAGGCGCAGCCGCAGGCGCACTACGGCGAGACCATCGCCGCCGCGGAATCGTTCCTCGACGAAACCGCCGAGCTCCTCGGTGACGATCCGTTCGCGCTCGAGGCGATCGGCCTGCGCCTCGCGGAGCTGCCCGGAAACTTCGCGGCGAAAGCGGCAGTCGACGCGGCGCTTCACGACCTCTGCGGAAAGCTCGTCAGGCAGCCCACGTGGCGTCTTCTCGGCCTCGAGCGCGGCGGGCCGCCGACCTCGTGGACGATCTGGCTCGGCGACCCGGACGACATGGCCCGACGCACGGAGCGTGTCGATCCTGGCTTCCGGCGCCTGAAGCTGAAGCTGGGTGGGCGCGACGGCCTCGATGTCGAGCGTGTGCGAGCGGTTCGGGGCGTTACCGACCTCCCGCTGCAGGTGGACGTGAACGAGTACTGGGAGCTCGAGGAGGCGCTCGCGGCCGTCGTCGAGCTGGCGACGCTCGGCGTGCAGTACGTGGAGCAGCCCCTCCCGGCCGGCGACCCGGGCGGCGAGCGGCTGAGACGGGAGTCGCCGCTGCCGATCTATCTCGACGAGGACGTGCACTCGCTCGCGACGGTCGCGGTGTGCGCCGCGCGGGCGCACGGCATCAACATCAAGCTTGCGAAGAGCGGTGGGATCCGCGAGGCGGTTCGCATGATCAACGCCGCCCGCGCCCTCGGGCTCGGCGTCATGCTCGGGTGCATGATCGAGTCCGGGCTCGGGATCGCTGCGGCCGCCCAGCTCGGCAGCCTGTGCGACCACCTCGACCTCGACGGCAACCTCCTGATCGCCGAGGATCCCTGGCCCGGCGTCGGGCTCGTCGACGGCGTCCAGGTGCCCTCGGATCGGCCCGGACTGGGAGTCCATGAAGCGCTATCTGGCCCTCGCTGAGGGATACTC
>JBOHAB010000188.1:0-5485 GCA_050697655.1 Gaiellaceae bacterium | reverse complement strand
GGGCGCTCTCGGCGGCACCCCGGTTCTGGCGCCGCGTGTCTCGACAGCCGACGAGCGCGAGCGGCACCGCGGCCTCTCGCACCACACGCTCGCGGCGCTCGAGCTCGTCCAGGGCGCGGTGGCGGTAGCCTGGCCTGCGGGGCTCGACGTCCCCGCCGAGCTCGGCGCGGTCGAGACCGTTGACGCCTCGGACTGGCGCACGGCCTGCGAAGGGCTTCCGCTCTCGCACATGGGACGCGGCCCCGAGCAGGAGCCCTGGTTCTTCGCCGCCGCCTACGCCGCCGGGGCACTTGCACGAGCCCTCGCCCGCTGATCCGGCGCACAGGTTCGGTTATCGTTCGCGCGCGGCCATGCGGATCGGCGTCGTCAAGGAGATCAAGCAGGACGAGTACCGCGTCGCGCTCACCCCGGCGGGAGCGGGCGAGCTCCAGCGACGCGGGCATGAGGTCGTAGTCGAAGCCGGAGCCGGCACCGGCAGCGCCTTCCTGGACGCCGACTACGAGGGGGTGGGCGCGCGGCTCGCGTCGGTCGAGGACGTGTGGGCGACCTCGGAGATGGTGCTCAAGGTCAAGGAGCCCCTGCCCGAGGAGTACGACCGGCTGCGAGAGGAGCAGATCCTCTTCACGTACCTGCACCTGGCAGCCGACGAGCGGCTGACGCGGGCGCTCCAGGAGAGCGGAGCGACCTGCATCGCGTACGAGACGGTCGAGACGGACGACGGCAGGCTGCCGCTCCTCGCGCCGATGAGCGAGGTGGCCGGGCGCCTGGCCACGCAGATGGGCGCCTGGGCGCTGGAGAAGGCGCAGGGTGGCCGCGGCCTCCTGCTCGGCGGCGTGCCCGGGGTGCCGCCGGCGAAGGTGGTCGTCCTCGGGGGCGGCATCGTCGGCTACAACGCGGCCCTCATCGCCGTGGGAATGCAGGCGGACGTCTGGGTGCTGGACAAGTCGGTCGAGCGGATGCGCGACCTGGAGATGATGCTCGACGGCCGTATCACCCTCGCGATGTCGAATCGCCTCCAGATCGAGCTCGCGGCCGCCGACGCGGACCTGATCATCGGCGCCGTCCTCATTCCGGGAGCCCGCGCGCCGAACCTCATCACCCGGGAGATGCTCGCCGGGCTGAAGCAGGGCGCGGTCCTCGTCGACGTGGCCATCGACCAGGGTGGCTGCTTCGAGACGTCGCATCCCACGACGCACTCCGACCCGATCTACGAGGTCGACGGCATCGTTCACTACTGCGTGGCGAACATGCCCGGCGCGGTGCCCGTCACGTCCACGTTCGCGCTGACGAACGTGACCCTGCCCTACGTCGAGTCGATCGCCGAGCTCGGCTTCCGCGAGGCCGTCGCCCGTGACCACGCGCTCGCCTGCGGGGTCAACGTCGTGGACGGCAAGCTGACGTACGAGGCCGTCGCAGACGCTCACGGCCTCGACTTCACGCCGCTCGAGCGAGCGGTACCACTCGAGCCGGTCTAAGCACCGGCGCGAGCGAGTGAACCCTCCGGGGTGTGGCCTACGAAGGGCTGTTTGTCCCTTTCTGCAACCACACGAAGGAGAACACAATGACCAAGCTCACACGCTGGGCACTCGTCCTCGGGGCGATGCTCGCGCTGGTCGTCCCGCTCGGAGCCGCCGCCGACGGCGGTGGGGGCGGGAAGAACGATCGCCGCGTCCTCTTCGCCACCGACACGGGTGGAAACCTCCTGCGCTTCGATTCCCGCTCGCCGCGGCGCGTCAGCTCGAAGCAGATCACTGGCCTACCGATGGGCGTCACGCTCGGTGGCGTCGACTTCCGGCCGGCCACCGGCGACCTCTACGCGCTCGGAAGCGACAAGGTCGTCTACCGGGTGAACGTGAAGACGGCCATCGCGGTCGCCGAAGGCCCCGCCTTCGAGCTGGCTCCGGACGCTCTCAACAGCGGAAACATCGGCTTCGACTTCAACCCGACGGTGGACAAGATCCGCGTCACGAGCGACGCCGATGACAACATCCGGCTCAATCCCGACGAGGGAAACCTGCTCGCCAAGGACACGAGCCTGACTCCCGCGGACGTCAGCGTCGTCGGTTCCGCGTACACGAACTCGTCGTTCACGGCGTTCGCCACGCGGCCGACCGTGACCGAGCTCTACGCGCTCGACATCGCGCCGAGCAAGGACCGGCTGTGGATCCAGCGCCCCGCCAACAACGGGACGCTGATCATGCCGGTGTCGCTCGACTTCAATCTCGGCCCCAACGCGGGCTTCGACATCGTCGGCAGCGACGCCACCGGGAACATCGGCTACGTCGCCGGCACGCAGGCCGGGCGCAGCTCGTCCGAGCTGTGGCGTGTCGATCTGGCGACGGGCAAGACGCGCTCGCTCGGCCGGATCGGCAAGGGCGTGACCATCACCGGTCTCGCCGCCTGGCAGGACCAGTAGCGGATGCGTACGCGGGGTGGGCCCGACAGGAGCCCACCCCGCGAACCTCTGCGAGCTCGTGCGCGAACGACCTGTGTCCTGGAACTGTCGATGGAATCGTCGTTCCCGACACTCGAGCGCGATCGCGTCGCCGGCGAGGAAGCCTTCCTCGTCGCGCGGCTTGCGGCCGGCGAGCGGGAGGAGCCCCTGGCCGAGCTCTACCGGATCTACGGCCGCCGGATCTACGGGCTCGGGCTGCGCCTCTTCGGCGATCGCGGGCTCGCCGAGGAGCTCGTTCAGGAGACGTTCCTGCGGCTCTGGCGCTCGTGCGGCCGCTTCGACCCAGGCCGCGGAACCGTCCATACGTTCGTCTTCACGCTGGCGAGGCGCGCCGGCGTCGACCTGCTGCGGCGGAGATCCTCGCGCCCGACCTCCGCGATCCCGGTTGAGCACCTGGACGCTCCCACGAGCGGTGAAGCCTTCGACGAGCTCGTTCTCGCGCTCGACGTCCGCGACGTCCTCGAGTGCCTCTCGCCTAAGCACCGCGAGGTGCTCGAGCTTCACTATCGCGCCGACATGACGCAGGCGCAGATCGCCGCACTGCTCGACGTGCCGCTCGGCACGGTCAAGACGCGCACGTTCCACGCCTTGCGGGCGCTTCGTGAGCTGCTGCTGGAGCGTGACCTCCTGTGACCGAGCCCCTCATCCGCCACGAGGACGTCGCCGGCTACCTGCTCGGCAGCCTGACGCTGCAGGAGCAAGCGGCGTTCGAGCGACACCTCGCCGGCTGCGCCTGGTGCCGGAGGCAAGTGAAGGAGCTCGGCGCGCCCGCCGCGCTCTTGCGCCAGGCTGCCCCGGGCTACGACATGCCCGCCGAGCTCGAGGCGACGACGTTAGCCGCGGTCGCGCGCCCTGCCGAGAACGGTGTAGGCCCGACGGCGCCGGCCGGTCGCGTGCTCCGGCCTCGGCGGCTCGCGTTCGCCGCCGCCGCTGCCGCCGCGGTCGTGCTCGGCGTGTTCCTGGTCGCGCCCCAGCTCGACGGGCCGGTGCGCCGCGGGCAGGTCGAGCTCGAAGCCGTGCTCGTGCCGGCGGACGGCGGCTCCGAACGGGCGACCGTGGTCGTCGAGAAGACGGGAATCGGCCGCGAGGTCTCGTTCCGGAGCGACGATCTGCCGATCCTCCCGCAGGGCGAGTACTACGAGCTTTGGTTCGTCGGGCCGGGCGACACGCGGCGCCGGCCAAATCGAATCTCGGCGGGGACGTTCCATCCGGACGAGCAGGGGCGCTCGCTCGTCGAGCTGACCGCGGCGGTCGATCCGAAGCTCTATCCGGTCCTGAGCGTCACCGCCGAACCGGCGGACGGAAACCCGGAGCGCACCGGCCCCGAAGTGCTTCGCTCTCGCTCCGAGTGACGGTTAGCTCTCTTGGGGCTCGGTCTTCGGCTTCAGGTCCTCGTCGCCTGGGAAGAGCTTGACGACGACGTAGGTGACAGCGGCCGCGATCGCAATGGTCGCTGCAATCCAGGCCGCCATGCCGAGGAGTCCGAGGATGGTATCCATGACAACCGTAGAATAGCCCCATGCCGCGCGCCTGCGTGATCGTGCTGGACGCGGTTGGTGCGGGCGAGCTGCCGGACGCACACGAATACGGCGACGAGGGGTCGGACACCCTCGGCAACGTCGCCAAGGCGGTCGGCGGCCTCGACCTTCCCAACCTCGAACAGCTCGGCTTCGGGAACATCGAGGACCTCGAGGGCTGCCCGCCGCTCGATGGGGCTCCCGCCGTCGCCGGGCGACTGGTGGAGCGATCGAAAGGCAAGGACACGACGACCGGGCACTGGGAGCTGATGGGCATCGTCACGCCGGTCGCGATGCCGACCTACCCGCACGGGTTTCCCTTCGAGGTGATCGAGGGATTCGCGCACCGCACGGGGAGGGGCGTCCTCGGGAACAAGGCGGCGTCCGGCACGGAGATCATCGAGGAGCTGGGAGAAGAGCACCAGCGCACCGGCAAGTGGATCGTCTACACGTCGGCGGACTCCGTCTTCCAGATCGCCGCGCACGAGGAGACGATTCCGCTCGAGGAGCTGTACGAGGCGAGCGGGATCGCCCGCGAGACCCTCGCCGGCAAGCACGCCGTCGGGCGCGTCATCGCTCGACCGTTCATGGGCGAGCCCGGGGACTACACGCGAACGCCGAACCGCCACGACTGGTCGCTGCGGCCACGGCAGCCGAACTACCTGACGCTCGTGCGTGATGCGGGCAACGAGGTCTACGGGGTCGGCAAGATCCACGACATCTTCGCAGGGGTCGACATCGACCACTCGCGCCCGACGAAGTCGAACGCCGACGGCATCCAGCAGACCGAGACCTTGCTCCGCGAGCTCGAGTCCGGCCTCGTGTTCGTGAACCTGGTCGAGACCGACATGCTCTGGGGGCACCGCAACGACCCGGTCAACTTTCACCGGTGCCTTCAGGACTTCGACCGGCGCCTGCCCAACCTGCTCGAGGCTCTGAGGCCGGGCGACCTCTTCGTCCTCACGTCGGATCACGGCTGCGACCCGACCACGCCCTCGACCGACCACTCACGCGAGCACGCCCTCTTCCTCGCTTACGTCGAGGGCCGGAACGCAGCCGGACAGCGCCATGACGGCGAGTTCGCGGACGTCGGGGCGACGGTCAATGCGTGGTTGGGCGGCAAGGCGCCGAGCCGGGGGATTCCGGGCACGCCTGTGCTGACCCCGTGATCCGTCCCGCCGAACTGATCCAGCGCAAGCGCGACGGCGCGGAGCTCACTGGCGAGGAGCTCTCGGAGCTCGTCCTCGCCTACGCACACGACGAGCTACCCGACTACCAGATGGCCGCCTTCTGCATGGCCGTCTACTTCCAAGGGCTCACGGCAGCCGAGACGCACGCGCTGACCGACGCCATGGTGCGGAGCGGAGAGACGATCGACCTCGCACAGCTCGGGAGGAAGGTCGTGGACAAGCACTCCACGGGCGGCGTCGGGGACAAGGCCTCGATCGTGATCGGCCCCATCGTCGCCGCCTGCGGCGTTCCTTTCGCCAAGATGAGCGGGCGAGGCCTGGGC
>JBOHAB010000187.1:0-5487 GCA_050697655.1 Gaiellaceae bacterium | reverse complement strand
CCCGATCCAGTGACGGGGTAGCGATCCGCAGGGCACAAGCTCCGCCGGCGAGGCCAGACATCTCGCTGACCCGTCCCGCGGAGCTCGGGCGGAAGATCGCCGCGGATGTCGGAGTATCCGTAGCCGGACTTACCCGCTGGCTCACCGCCGAGCCGGTAGACGAGCCCCAGGCAGAGGCCCTGGTCGCTCGGCGTCGCAACGATCCGCCACGCGATGCCGGCCTTGCCGGAGGCGATGACGACATCCGAGGCGGGTCGGCGTTGGGGCGTCTCGATCGTGCCACCCCGAGAAGAAGCTGGTTACCTCGCACCGCACCTCGTCGACCACTCCTCATCTCGCACGCAGGCGAGGCCGGCCACGAGCGTGTCCAGTCGGCGCGCCCTCGAGCTCACAGCGGATCCTCCGTCTCGATCAACGGGACAAGGTGGTCCTTCCTCGGTTCGGGACTCGGCGACCAGGTCGGCCGCCTCCTCGCGCCCCAGACGCCGCAGCGCGTAGCCGAGGATTGGCTGGTAGCTCGCTTCGTAGATCGCCGTGAAGCGATCACGCCGCGCGTCCTCGGCCGCTGGGCCTGACATCCCAGCTGTCGCCCTCACGACATCCGCCTCGACCGCCGGACACGCCGATCGCCGAAGCAAAGTCTCATACCCATCCATGTCCGGCTCAGAGGAGATCTCGCCTCGGGCTTAAGGAGTATTCTCGCGCCCATGACGGAGACGAAGATCACCCTGCCCGAGAGCGCGATCCCCGAGCGCTGGTACAACATCGCCGCCGACATGCCGAACCGGCCGCAGCCGGTGCTCCACCCCGGCACCGGCAAGCCCGTCGGCCCCGACGACCTCGCCCCGCTTTTCCCCATGGACCTGATCCTGCAGGAGGTCTCGACGGACGCCGAGGTGCCGATCCCGGACGCAGTCCGCGACGTCTACCGGCTCTGGCGCCCGACGCCGCTCTACCGCGCCCACCGCCTCGAGGCCGCGCTGGGCACCCGCTCCCGCATCTTCTACAAGTACGAGGGCACGAGCCCGGCGGGGAGCCACAAGCCGAACACGGCGGTTGCCCAGGGCTACTACGTGAAGGAGTCGGGCCGGACGCGCATCGCCACGGAGACCGGCGCCGGCCAGTGGGGGAGCGCCGTCGCGCTCGCCTCGCAGCTCTTCGGGCTCGAGTGCAAGGTCTACATGGTCAAGGTCTCCTACGAGCAGAAGCCGTACCGGCGATCGATGATGGAGGCCTGGGGCGCGAGCGTCGTCGCCAGCCCGTCGGAGGACACGAACTCGGGACGCGCGGTTCTCGAGGCCGACCCGAGCTCGCCGGGCAGCCTCGGCATCGCCATCTCCGAGGCCGTCGAAGACGCGGCGCAGCGCGAGGACAGCGCCTACTCGCTCGGCAGCGTCCTCAACCACGTGCTCATGCACCAGACCGTGATCGGGCAGGAGGCGTTGGCACAGCTGGAGCTCGCCGGCGCGTTCCCGGACCTGGTCGCCGGCTGCGTCGGCGGCGGCTCCAATTTCGCAGGGCTCGCGTTCCCGTTCCTGCGCGAGAAGATCGGCGGCCGCGACATCGAGGTGCTCGCCTGCGAGCCGGCGGCGTGCCCCACCCTGACCCGCGGCCCCTTCGCGTACGACTTCGGAGACGCGAGCCAGCTGACGCCGCTCGTCCCCATGCACACCCTCGGCCACGACTTCGTGCCGCCGGGCATCCACGCCGGCGGCCTCCGCTACCACGGGGTGGCGCCGCTCGTCTCCCAGCTCGTGCTCGACGGGCTCGTCCGCGCGGAGGCGTACGGCCAGACCGACGTCTTCGCCTCCGCCGTGCGCTTCGCGCGCACCGAGGGGATCATCCCGGCGCCGGAGGCCGCGCACGCGATCCACGGGGTCGTCCAGGCGGCGGCGCAGGCGGACGGAGAGGGCCGCGAGCGCACGATCCTCTTCAACCTCTCGGGCCACGGCCATTTCGACCTCGGCGCCTACGACGCCTACCTCCACGGGCAGCTCGAGGACTTCGAGCTCCCGGAGGACGAGATCGTCCGAGCGCTCGAGGCGATCGAGCCACTGCCGAAGCCGGCAGGCGTCGCTTCGCACTAGGCAGCGCCCCGCTCGTCTGTGACAATTCGCACGCGGCCAATCGCCGCGACCGATGCAACACAGACTCCATCATGCGGTGTTGGAGCTGAGCCGGCGGCGCCTGCGGACGGCCACCTGGTTCCTGCTGATCGCCGGCGCCTACTTCGGTGCGGCCAAGCTCGGGATGAGCCTCTCGGTGGCCGAGGGTGTGATCACTGCCGTCTGGGCGCCGTCGGGGATCGCCCTCGCCGCCCTCCTGATCCTGGGTGTGCGCTACTGGCCGGCCGTGACGGTCGCCGCGTTCGCCGCCAACGCAACCGCCGAGGCGGGCGTGGCGGCAGCGGTCGGCATCTCGGTGGGCAACACGTTGACGGCGGTGGTAGGCGCACTGCTCGTCTCAAGGATCGGCTTCACGCCGGCGCTCGACCGCGTCCGTTCGGTGCTCGCGCTGGTCGTCGGAGGAGCGCTCGTCAGCACCGTGATCGGCGCGACGAACGGCGTCACTGTCCTCACGCTCGCCGGCGAGCGGGTGGACACGTACGGCTCGGCCTGGCTGCTCTGGTGGTTCGGAGACGCGATGGGAGTCCTGGTAGTCGCACCGATACTGTTCGTCCTCTACGACGCGGCCAAACACGGAGGTCTGCCGACCGCCCGGCGCCTCGAAGGCGTGGCGCTCCTGGCCGCGGTCGTCGCCGCGAGCGCAACCGTCTTCCTGGCAGGAGCCTGGCGCTA
Organism: Gaiellaceae bacterium; assembly: GCA_050697655.1. GTDB lineage: Bacteria > Actinomycetota > Thermoleophilia > Gaiellales > Gaiellaceae > JAIBJN01. Next base: position 2,689 of record JBOHAB010000187.1, on the reverse strand, counting down.
CCCATACGTGCTGATCGTTCCTGTGCTCCTCTGGGCCGCGCTGCGGTTCAAACAGCTCGGCGTCGCGACAACCTGCTTCCTGGTTGGCGCAATCGGAACGGCGGGAGCCATCGCCGGGACGGTTCCTCTGGACGGAGAGACGGCAACCGAGCGCCTGCAGCTCGCCCAGAGGGCGTTCGCGGTCGTGGTCGTCAGCCTGCTCGTTCTCGGCGCGGCGTTGGCCGAGCGGGAGAAGGCGAGCAACGCGCTTGCACTGACGGCCTCGCAGCTCGGCGAAGCGCAGGCCATCGCCCACATCGGGAGCTGGGAGTGGGACATCCGACGCGACCTCGTCAGCTGGTCGAACGAGCTCTACCGGGTCTTCGGGGTCGACCGCAAGCGGGCCGAACCGTTGAGCTACTCGACCTACCTCGACCTCGTCCACCCAGACGATCGCCTCCTCGCCGATCAGGCGGTCAAGGACGCCCTGGAGGACGGGCAGCCGTATGCGCTAGAGCACCGGATCATCCGCCCTGACGGTCAGGAGCGCCTCGTGGCCAGTCGCGGTCGTGTGGTCTTTCGTGGGAAGGAGCCGGTCAAGATGGTGGGAACGGGGCAGGATGTCACCGAGCAGAACCAGGTCGAGAAACTCCGTGAGGACATCCTCTCCGCGGTGTCGCACGAGCTGCGGACGCCGCTGACGTCGGTGCTCGGCTTCGCGCTCACGCTCGAGAAGCATCGTGAGAGCCTGACGCCGGAGACGATCGACGAGACCGTCTCCGCCCTCGCCCGGGCCGCCCGCAGACTCGACCGCCTGCTCTCGGACTTGCTCGACGTCGAGCGTCTGCGTCGAGGTGCGTTGGCTCTCGTGCGCGAGCGAGTCGACGTGGACGAGCTCGTCCGCCGAGTCGTGGACGAGTGCGCTCCTGACGGTCGTGAGCTGCGCGTCGACTGCGAACCCGTCGTAGCCGAGGTCGACAGCGCCAAGCTCGAGCGCATCGTCGAGAACCTGGTGGTGAACGCAGGCAAGCACACGCCGAATGCGGGCTCGATCGACATTCGGGTCACGCATCGGGGCCGCGATCTCCTGCTCGTGGTAGAGGACGACGGTCCCGGCGTCCCCGACGAGTTCAAGGAGGTCGTCTTCGAGACGTTCAACCGCGGCCCCAGCATGCTCGCGACCACCCCCGGGGCCGGCATCGGCCTGTCGCTGGTTGCGCAGTTCACAGCGGTGCACGGAGGTCGAAGCTGGGTCGAGGACAGAGACGGCGGGGGGGCCTCGTTTCACGTCCTCTTTCCCGACTGCGTCCGGGAAAGTCGTCTGGTACCGTACTAATTAGTCCGTAATCAGACCTAGTTAGGAGGTACGACGATGGAGACCCGAACTGTCACCACCGTGCTCCAGGCGCCGAAGGACGAGGTGTTCGACTACCTGTCCCAGATCGAGAACCTGCCCGGCTGGGCCACCGAGTTCGCCCGCGAGCTCAGGTACGAGGAGGGCATGGCCAAGGTCGTGAACGGGCGCGGCGAATTCTACTTCAAGATCGAGGCGGATCCGGAGACGGGCGTGATCGACATGTACGCGGGCCCCACCGAGGAGGAGCTCGGGCTCTTCCCCGCCCGGGTCGTCGGACTGCCGGGTGGAGCGAGCGCCTTCAGCTTCACGATGTTCCAGGCACCCGGTCTGCCCGACGAGGACTTCGACTCGCAGTACCGGTCGCTCCTCCGCGAGTTCGAGAACATCCGCAAGATGTTCTCGTGAACGAGCCTCCAGCGGTCGGTCGCCGCGACCTCGGCTATCTGCTCGCGAAGGCGACCCAGCGCTGGAACGAGCTTCTGGCCGAGCGCTTCGCCGCTGCGGGCTACGGCGACATCCGTCCGTCCTACGGCTCCGTCCTGCTGCCGCTCTTCGAAGAGGACGGGCTCCGCCTGGGCGAGCTGGCACGGCGATCGCGCCTGAGCAAGCAGACGATGACGGAGCTGGTTAGACGACTGGAGCGAGGCGGCCTCGTCGAGCGGCGGGCCGACCCGAGCGACGGTCGCGCCTCGCTCGTCTACCTCACGAGCCGGGCGCGCACCTTCGAGCCGATCGCCGCCGACGTGCTCGCCGAGCTCGACGTCCTCGTGCGAGGCGACCTCGGCGACGAGCGCGTCGACACGCTCAAGGCGGCCCTCACGGACCTGGTCGGCGACGATTGAGGGGCTCGAAGAGCTGTGGCTGCACGCGGTGGAGGAGCTCGACCGCTTGCTCCTCCCCGACGTCCAATGCGCGGCGCGACCCGGCGCCCTGGCCGAGGTGGACCGTGAGCGTGGCGAGGCCTGCACGCCGCTGGCCGGGCGAGCTCCGCAGGTCGAAGGAGACGACGCCGGCGGGATCGACCTCCGACCAGCGTCGGCGCAGCGTGCCTCCGCGCAGGGCGAGGCGCCGCCCGTCGAAGGCGTGCCCGAGCTGGCGGTAGCGGTCGAGCGCGAGCGGCACGGCTGCCGCCGTGAGCGCCGCCGCGGCGACGACGGCCCAGAGGGCTCCGAAGACGACGGCGGCGACCAGCGCGGCCAGCGGAAGCGGCAGCGCCCGCGTGAGCCGGCGCGACCTCGCGGCGGGCGGATGCACGACCAGCGGGTTGCTCGGGTCGGGCGCGGCGGGGTCGACGGCACGAAGAAGCGCAGGCACGGCCTCCGAGCGCACCACGGGTGCGAGCAAGGTCCCGCC
>JBOHAB010000186.1:0-5556 GCA_050697655.1 Gaiellaceae bacterium | reverse complement strand
ATCAGGTACATGCCACGCACGTTGACGCGCAGCTGGTGATCGAGGTGCTCCAACGGCGCCTCGAACACCTCTTCGAAGTAGCCGATGCCGGCATTGTCGGCGAGTGAGTCGAGCCGTCCGAAGCGCTCGAGCGTGAGCTCGACCGCCCGAGTCGCCGTCTCCGGCTCGCCCACGTCGGAGGCGAGCTGGGCGACGCGGGCTCCGCGCGCCTCGAGCTCGCCCGCGACCTCCTCGAGCTGCTCCGCGTCTTGGGGTGCCGCGACGAGGCAGAGGTCGGCGCCCTCGCCGGCCAGGCGCTCGGAGATCGCCCGGCCGATGCCGCTGCTCGCGCCGGTGACGATCACGGCGCGGCCGGAGAAGTCGCCCGGCGCGTTCACGCTTCCGACTCGGCCTCGGCGAGCATCAGGCGGGCGTTCCCGGCACGGATCGCGTAGATCTCGAAGTCGTCGGTGTTCGCGCGCGGGGGCTCGACGGCGAACACGTGCAGGAGGGCGTCGCCCGGGCTCAGCGTCTCCGCCACCGCCTGACGCGCGGCCTCTTCCAACGCCCGGAGGTAGGCCAGGTCGGCTTCGGCGATCGCCCGCGCCTCGTCGGCGGTCAGTGCAGGCCCGTGCCCGGGCACAACCCAGCGCAGCTCGAAGCGGTCGAGCGCCTCGATCAGCCGCTCGCAGGCGGCCGTCGCCCGCCGAGGCGAGGCTGCGAGCAGTGGATAGGTGATCGCGGAGAGATGATCGCCCGGGAGAAGGACTCCCTGCTCGGGGAGGACGAACGCGAGCCCTTCGCGTCCGTGGCTCGGCGCGTCCGAGGCAGCGACCCGAAAGGCGCCACAGGCGAGCTCGCTGCCCGCCGCGACGACCCGGTCGACACGCAGGCCGTCTGTAGGCCACTCGAAGCTCCATTCAGCACCCGCGGCTTGGAGCTCGTCGACGACGGAGCCAGACTCGATCCTTCGTGCGGTCTCCTCCCCGGCGACGACCTCGGCGCCGCCGAAGTACGGGATGCCGCAGATGTGGTCGAAGTCGCCGTGGGTTATGAGCAGGTGGAGCGGCCCTTCCGCGCGCTGCTCGACCTCTGACCGGATCGCCTCGATTTCCTCCGGCGCGAGCGCAGGGTCGCAGAGCAGCGCCTCACCCTTCGCGAGGGCGAGCAGGGAGTTCGTCTGCCAGAGGGGCGCCTGGAACTGCCAGACGCCCTCGCCCAGATCCTGGATCGCCGCCGTCGCCCCTGCGCTCGCCACCGTGGCGAGCGATCATAATGGGCACCGGCGTCCGCAGCGGCTATGAGGACCTTCCTGCCAAAGATGCTCGACCTCGAGGCCCTCGACGAGGCGATCGCGTCGGACGACATTCCGTGGGTCCCGCAGGAGCCCGGCCGCTGGTTCAAGCCGCTCCATTTCTTCACCTCGACCGGAACGTGGATCAACCTGGTGAAGATGGAGCCCGGGAAGCAGATTCGCCGCCACGTCCACGCCGGCGGCTCGGTGCACGCGTACGTGCTCGAGGGCAGCTGGCGCTACCTCGAGCACGACTGGATCGCGGCGCCCGGCTCCTACGTGTTCGAGCCTGCCGGCGGTGCCCACACGCTCGAGGTGCTCGGCTCGACCGCCATGGTGACGCTCTTCATCGTCAACGGCGTCATCCAGTACCTGGACGCCGAGGGCGGGGTCGACCAGCAGGACGACCTTCGCAGCCGCCGGCAGCTCTATCTCGACTATTGCCGGGAGCAGGGCGTCGAGCCGGTCGCGCTCGTCAGCTGACCGACCCGGCGAGCGCGACGATCAGGCCGCTTCGTAGGCGCGCTGCAGGCCCTCGATCTCGATCTTGCCCATCTGCAGCATCGCTTGCATGACCGCCTGCGACTTCGTCGCGTCCTCGTTGGCGAGGAGCTCGCCGAGGGTGCGCGGAATGATCTGCCACGAGACGCCGAAGCGGTCGGTCAGCCAGCCGCACGGCCCCGGCTTGCCGCCCTCGGCCGTGAGCGGTTCCCAGAGCTCGTCTACTTCTTCCTGGGTCTCGCAGTCGACGAACAGCGAGATTCCCTGCGAGAAGGAGAAGGACGGCCCGCCGTTGAGCGCCATGAACTCCTGCCCGGCGAGCTCGAAGGTCGCGGACATCAACGAGCCCTCCGGCCCCGGCGCTCCGGCCGGGTAGCGGGTGGTGCTCAGGACCCTCGAGTCGGGGAAGATCGAGGTGTAGAGCTCGATCGCCTCCTCGGCTTGGCCGTCGAACGTCAGGAACGTCGTGATCTTCTTCTCCATCTCGAGTTGTCTCCTTGGATCGTTAGGACAGCTTCGCCGGTAGGCCGAAGCGGGGGAGGAGCTCCGGCGTGCGAAAGGCCACGACCCCGGCGATCCGGGGGCCGTCGAGCGTGAGGACGTCGAGGGCGATCCCGACGAAGCTGCCCTCGTCCGGGTCGAGGCGGTAGGCGCCCAGCGCCGGCTGGCCGTTGGCGCTCGTCGGGACGAGGCGCAGGAGGCCCGAAGGGCCGTCGGGCATGAGCCAGGAGCCCGCGATCGCGTCACGGCCGCGGTACCAGCCTGCGTACGGGGGCATGGCGAAGGTCGCGCCGTCGGCGAGCAGGTCGAGGATCGTCTCGACCTCCCCATGCTCGAAGGCGTCGATGAAGCGCTGCACGAGCTCGCTCAGGCCTTCGTCGCCGAGCATGCGCAGCGTCGCCTGCTGGCTCTGCTCCGGAAGCCGCTCGTCGACCGCTTTCCTCGCGCGCTGAAGAGCGCTGTTGACGGAGGCCGTCGTCGAGTCGAGCGCCTCGGCAACCTCGTTGGCCGAGAAACCGAGGACGTCGCGGAGGATGAGCGCTGCGCGCTGGCGACCCGGGAGATGCTGCAGGGCCGCGACGAAGGCGAGCTCGACGGCCTCGCGCTGCTCGTAGCGGGCCTCGGGCGCCGCGTGGCCGTCGGCGGCTTCCAGCCCCTCGTCGGGATAGGGCTCGACCCACATCGTCTCCGTCAGTGGCCGGCCGGAGGCGTGATCCGGGTCGATGGGCGGGCCGTAGTCAATCGGGAGGACGCGCTTGGGCCGCCGGGCGATCGTGTCGAGGCAGGCGTTCGTGGCGATCCTGTAGAGCCACGCTCTGAGCGAGCCGCGGCTCTTCATGCCAGGAAGGCCTCGCCAGGCGCGCAGGAGCGCATCCTGGAGCGCGTCCTCGGCGTCGTGGAGCGAGCCGAGCATCCGGTAGCAGTGGGCGTGCAGCTCGCCCTGGTAGGGCTCGACCAGGCGGCCGAAGGCCTCCTCGTCGCCCTCCCGGGCGACAGCCAGAAGCTCGTGCTCCGAAAGCGTCGCCGGTGCGTAGACAGAACGCATCCTCATCAGAGTAGACCGTCACCGGCGGCTGAACTCATCGCTCCGGCGATGAATTCGCCCGAGAAAGAACAGTCTTACGGGAGAGGCGTGAGGCCGGCCCCCACTAACCCCATCGTCCACCTGGAGCTCTGCACGGGCAACTTGCCGCGCGCCTGCTCGTTCTACACCCGGCTCTTCGGATGGCGGGCCGAGAACGTCCACCTCGGCTCAAGCACCTACCTCGCGCTCGAGCTGGGCGAGCGCATCGAGGGCGGCGTCGCCGAGTGCGACCTGGAGCGCCCGCTTTGGCTTCCCTATGTCGAGGTCGCCGATCTCGCCGAGGCCACCGAGCGCGCCCGGGCCCTGGGAGCCTCCGTGAGGCTCGAGCCGCGGGAGGGACCGGTGGGCTGGCGGAGCATCGTCGAGGCCCCCGCGGGCGCTTCGATCGCCCTGTGGCAGCCTAAAACTCCCTAGCCTGCGGCTGCGCGACCGCAGTAGCAGTGCTGCTGCCGACGGTCCGGGACCCGCGCCTCCACCTGGCAGCGGTGATCGTCTCGCTACAGGTGCTCGGGCAGGTTGCGTTCGGCTTCCAGCTCTCGATTGCCCAGATCCTCGTCTCGCTCGTGGCCTGCGCGGTGCTCGAGGTCGCGATCGCCTTCCGGCGGCAACGGGTGCTCATGTGGCCGGCGAGCGCCCTGCTCACAGGGAACGGCGTCGCCTTCGTCCTCCGCGTTCCCGGGACCGAGCACGGAGATTGGTGGAGCATGCACGGCTGGTGGATCTTCGCCGGGACCGCCGCCGCCTGGCGAACATCGCCGCCGGTCGCATGATCACGGTCGAGCGGTAAAGATCCGGTCGATGGCCGACTTCCAGCTCGGCTCCCTCCTCGACCCAACAACCGGCAAGCCCGGAACCGATCCGCTCGTGGTCGAGTCCGGCGACCTGACGACGCACGGGGTGATCGTGGGGATGACCGGCTCCGGCAAGACCGGGCTCGGCATCGTCCTCCTCGAGGAAGCCCTGACCAGCGGAATCCCGGCGCTGATCCTCGATCCGAAGGGCGACATGGGCAACCTCCTGCTCACGTTCCCCGATCTCGCCCCGGAGAACTTCCGCCCCTGGGTGAACGAGGACGACGCCCGGAGCGCGGGCCTCTCGGCGGACAACTACGCCGCGAAGGTCGCGGCCGACTGGAAGGCGGGGCTCGAGTCGCACGGGATCGGCCCGGAGCGCATCGCCGCCCTGCGGGAGGCGGCCGAGCTCGCCGTCTACACGCCGGGCTCGCAGGCGGGTCTCCCCGTGAACATCGTCGGCTCGCTGCAGGCGCCGACGCTCTCCTGGGAGACCGAGGCCGAGACGCTGCGCGACGAGATCGAGGGGACGGTGATGAGCCTGCTCGGGCTCGTGGGGATCCAGGCTGACCCGCTCGCCAGCCGCGAGTTCGTGCTCCTCTCGAACCTCGTCGAAACCGCCTGGCGCGCGGGGCAGAGCCTCGATCTCGGCACGCTGATCGGGCAGGTGCAGACACCTCCGCTGCGGAAGCTCGGCGTCTTCGACCTCGACACGTTCTTCCCGCCCAAGGACCGGACCGAGCTCGCGATGAAGCTGAACTCGCTCGTGGCCTCGCCGTCTTTCGCCGCCTGGGGCGAAGGGCAGCCGCTCGACCCCGGAACGCTCCTCCGCACCCCCGAGGGAAAGCCGCGCGGCGCGATCGTCTACCTCGCGCATCTCTCCGAGGAGGAGCGCCAGTTCGTCGTCACGCTCGTGCTCTCGAAGCTCGTCACCTGGATGCGCGGGCAACCGGGCACGTCCGACCTGCGCACGCTCGTCTACATGGACGAGGTCTTCGGATTCGTGCCGCCCACGGCCGCCCCGCCCGCGAAGAAGCCCATCCTCACTATCTTCAAGCAGGGACGGGCCTTCGGCGTGGGCATGGTCCTGGCCACGCAGAACCCGGTGGACCTCGACTACAAGGCGATGTCGAACGCGGGCACGTGGCTCGTCGGCCGCCTCCAGACCGAGCGCGACAAGGCGCGCGTCCTCGAGGGCCTGAAGTCGGCGGCGGGGGGCTCCGACATCGACGCTCTGGACGCGGCGGTCGGAGGGTTGGAGAAGCGCCAGTTCTTGCTGGTCAGCGCGAAGTCGAGCCAGCCCGCGCTCTTCCAGACCCGCTGGGCGATGTCCTACCTGAGGGGCCCGCTGACCCGAGATCAGGTGGCCGAGCTGATGAAGGGCGCGGCGCGGCCCGCTCCCGAGC
>JBOHAB010000185.1:0-5700 GCA_050697655.1 Gaiellaceae bacterium | reverse complement strand
GCTTCGGCCTGGCGCTCGAGCTCGGCGAGCTGTTCCTCCGGCGAAAGCCCCTCGAGCTCCGGCGGGGCCTCGAGCGGCGCTACGAAGGGCGGGCGCCCCGGAGCGAACTGCGGGTTGAGGAGATCCTCCGCACGCAGAGCCGCGGGCGAGTCGGGCTCGACCTGCTCCGCCTCGCGCCAGGCGGCGCGCGCGCCCTCCTCGTCCCCGCCGGCGAGTCGCGCCAGGCCGAGGTGGAGCTGCACGACCCCGCTCGCCGGCCACTCGGCTGCGAGCGTCTCGAGCTCCTCGGCCGTGCCCTCCGGCCACGAGGCGATCGCGGCGCCGACGGCGGCCTCCACCGACTCCGGGTTGGCGGCCAGCAGCTCCTCGAAGCGGGCGCCGGCGGCTGCCCGGTCGCCGTCGTCGAAGAGCTGCTCGGCCTCGCGTAGGGCCTCGGCCTCGCCGTCGCTCCGCGCGAGCAAGCCCAGCTCGAGCGGCGGCGCAGGGCGCTCCGCCTGCGTCGTCGCGGGGGCCGAGCCGTCCTCTCCCTGGAGCACGGCGACGCCGACGACGACCGCAGCGGCGGCTGCCGCGGCGAGTCCGACCAGGACGCGGGCCCGGCGGGGAGACACGCGCCGAGCGTAGCTTCGAGCCCTTGCGAGACGCCGCAGGCAGCTAGCTATACTTCCTGAAGCAATGCCGAGCTACCGGGAGCTCCTGCAGCAGGTCAAGAGCGAGATCGACGAGATCGACGCTCCCGCCGCCGTGGAGCTGCGCGACTCGGAAGCTGCAGTCTTCGTCGACGTCCGCGACCGGAACGAGTGGGACGAAGGGCATATTCCGGGCGCCGTCCACGTGCCGCGGGGGAACCTCGAGTCGCGCATCGAAGGCGCCGTCCCCGATCGCGACGCGCGGATCGTCCTCTACTGCGCCTCCGGCGCCCGCTCCGCCTTCGCCGCCAAGGCGCTCGAAGAGCTCGGCTACGAGGACGTCGCCTCGCTGGCCGGCGGGTTCAACGACTGGAAGCGCAACGGCTTCGGCTTCGACCTCCCGCGCGTCCTCGACGAGCCGAAGCGACGCCGCTACTCCCGCCACCTGCTCATTCCCGAGGTCGGTGAGGAGGGGCAGCTGCGCCTCCTCGACTCGCGCATCCTCCTGATCGGCGCCGGCGGTCTCGGCTCCCCCGCCTCGCTCTATCTCGCGGCGGCGGGCGTCGGGACGATCGGGATCGTCGACGACGACGTCGTGGACGACTCCAACCTCCAGCGCCAGATCATCCACTCGACCGAGCGCCTGGGCGAGTCGAAGGCCGAGTCGGCCAAGCGCACGATCGAAGCGCTCAACCCCGACGTCACCGTCAAGGTCTTCCAGGAGCGGCTGACCTCGGAGAACGTCGACCGGATCCTCGGCGAGGGCTGGGACGTGATCGTCGACGGGGCGGACAACTTCCCCACCCGCTATCTCCTGAACGACGCGTCCGTCTGGCACAGCATTCCCGTCGTCCACGGGTCGATCTTCCGCTTCGAGGGCCAGACCACGGTCTTCAAGCCGAAGGAAGGGCCGTGCTACCGCTGCCTCTTCCCGCAGCCGCCGCCGCCCGAGCTTGCCCCGAGCTGCGCCGAGGGCGGCGTCCTCGGCGTCCTACCCGGCGTCGTCGGCTCCCTGCAGGCCAACGAGGCGCTGAAGCTGGCCCTCGGGGCCGGTGAGCCCCTCGTCGGGCGCCTGCTCCTCTTCGACGCGCTCGAGACGCAGTTCACCGAGATCGCTCTGCGGCGCGACCCTGAGTGCCCGGTCTGTGGCGACAACCCGACGATCACGGACTACATCGACTACGTCGAGTTCTGCGCGGGTCCGGCGTCGCAGGTGGCGTCATGATCAGGGTTCGCATCCCGCCCACCCTGCGCTCCGAGGTCGGCGGCGCGCGCGAGGTCGAAGCCAGTGGCTCGACCATGCGCGACGTGCTCGCCGACCTCGCCGAGCGCTTCCCCGGCCTCGGCCGGCAGGTGCTCGAGGACGGCGACGGGATCGCGCCCTTCGTCAATGTCTATCTGGACAGCGAGGACGTGCGCACGCTGGACGGCCTCGACACGCCGGTGCTCGAGGGCTCGACCGTGATCCTGCTCCCGGCGATGGCCGGCGGCGAGCGAACGCTCACCCCCTCGCTCCTCGAGACGGTGGGCTCGACGCCGCTCGTCGAGCTGCCTCGCCTGGCCCCGCACGCCGGCGTGCGGATCTACGCGAAGCTCGAGGGCCAGAACCCAACGGGCTCGATCAAGGACCGCGTCGCCAAGGCGATGATCGAGGCGGCGGAAGCTATGGGCGAGCTCCAGCCCGGCCGCGAGCTCCTGGAGCCCACGAGCGGCAACACAGGCATCTCTCTCGCCTTCGTCGCGCGGCTCAAGGGCTACCCGCTTACGTGTGTCATGCCCGAGAACGCCACGCCCGAGCGCGTCAAGCTGCTCGAGCTCTACGGCGCGCGCATCGTCTTCTCCCCGGCCTCAGAGGGCTCGAACGGCGCCGTTCGGCTCGCCCTGCGAATGGCCGAGCAGGACCCGCGCTGGTTCATGCCCTTCCAGTACGGGAACGAGGCCAACCCCCGCGCACACTATGAGGGTACGGGCGCCGAGATTGCAGACGCCCTCCCGCAGGTCGACGCCCTCGTCGCCGGTCTCGGCACCGGCGGCACCCTCATGGGCGCCGGGGAACGTCTCCGGGAGTCCTTCCCGGACCTGATCGTGGCGGGCGCGGAGCCGCTCCAGGGCGACCTCGTCTACGGCCTCCGCTCCCTGGCGGACGGCTACGTCCCTCCGATCCTCGACGTCTCGAAGCTCGACCGGAAGGTGCTCGTCACCAACGAGGAGTCCGTCGCCGGCCTTCGCCTGCTCCTGGAGCGTGAGGCAATGTTCGCCGGCGTCTCCTCGGGAGCGGTCGTCCACGTCGCCCGCCGCCTCGCCGAGGAGCTCGTCGAGGGGGTTGTCGTCGCGATCCTCGCCGACGGCGGCTGGAAGTACCTCTCCGCCGACTTCTGGACGCGTCCGCCCGACGAGGTCGGCCCGGCCATGGAAGACCGCCTCTGGTGGTGATCCCTGCCGAGGTGCGCTCGGCGCTCGTCGAGCACGCCGAGGCGGAGCTCCCGAACGAGGCCTGTGGGCTGCTGGCGCTGCGCGACGGCGTCGCGGAGCGGTTCTTCCCCGGACGCAACCGGGCCGCGAGCCCGTACCGGTTCGAGCTGGAGATCGATCCCGAGGTCTGGTTCCTCGAGGACGACGGCTACGAGCTCGCCGTCTTCCACTCGCACCCGTCCTCGCCACCGCGGCCGTCGCGCACCGACGTCGAGGCGATCGGTCTCTGGGAAGGGAGGCCGTACGTGATCCTCTCCCTCCGCACGGGCCAGCTGGCCGCCTGGACGATCGCGGACGAGTCGATCGACAGCCTGCCGCTCTCGTAGGGTTTGGCGGGAACGTTCCCAGCGGATCCCGCGTCTGAAAGTCATGAAGACGGTCGCTCTTATTGCAACGATGCTTGGCGCGGCCGCGCTCGCCGGGTGTGCCGACAGCGACCCGGACATAGGCGAGCCGGCCGGCCCGCCGCTCTCGATCGAGGACGCGCTCGCGGCGGCCTCGGACGAGCCTCACGTCCTCAGCGTCAGAGGCAACCTGCTCGCGCAGGGCGGAAGCGCCCGCCTCTGCTCGGCCCTCGCGGAGTCCTTCCCGCCCCAGTGCGGCGGCGCCTCGCTCGTCGTCGAGGGGCTCGAGCTCGAGGCGGTGACCGGCCTGGTGACCCAGGGCGACATCAGCTGGACCGACCGTCCCATCGAGCTCCTCGGCGTTGTCTCGGACGGGACGCTGACGGTGAGCGAGAATGCGCGCTGATGGCCGTCGAGCATCCCGAAGGCTGGAACGAGGTGCGCGGCGCGCTGCAGCGCGGCTTCCGCTTCAACGACTTCGCCGAGGCGATCGCCTTCGTCAACCGCCTGGCCGAGACGGCCGAGGCGGCAAACCACCACCCGGACATCACGATCAGCTGGAACGCGGTTACGGTTCGCTGGTGGACGCACGTGAAGCGCGAGATCACCGAGCGCGACGTCGAGCTGGCGCGCCGCACGGACGAGCTGGCTTCCTCCTTCTCGCAGCATTGATCGCCGTGCTCGTGGCTGCGTGCGGCTCGGAGGCAGGGGAAGAGGACGGCGCCGGGGCCGGGGCCGCCGAGCCGGCGCCAGCAACGGAGCTGACGATCACGTTCTGGCCCGAGGGTCGAGACGGAGAGTCGTTCGAGGCAACACTGACGTGCGACCCGGCCGGCGGCGCGCATCCCGGCCCGGAGGCCGCCTGCATGGCGCTGGCGGCCGACCCCGAAGCGCTCGAGCCGGTCCCCACGGACGCAGTCTGCACGCTGATCTTCGGCGGTCCCGAGCAGGCTACCGTCGTGGGCATCCTCGACGGAGCAGACGTGGACGCGGCGTTCGAGCGCTCGAACGGGTGCGAGATCGACCGCTGGGACCGAATGGCCGCCCTGCTTCAGCTTCGATAGCCCAGCGCGTCGCGCTCGTCGTCGCTCAGCTCGATCTCCAGCGCCGCGACGTTCTCCTCAAGGTGGGGCACGGAGGCCGTGCCGGGGATCGGCACGACGACCGGCGAGCGCGCCAGGAGCCAGGCCAGAGCAACCTGAGCGGGGGTGGCGCCGCGCTCGCGTGCGATCCGGCCGAGCGCACCGTCCGGCCGCGCGAGGTCGCCCGCCGCGAGCGGATACCAGGGGAGGAACGCGATGCCGTCTCGCTCGCACTCGTCGAGCACCTCCTCGGCGTCGCGGTCGGCGACGCTGTAGCGGTTCTGGACGGAGACGACCGGCACGAGCGCCTGCGCCCGCCTCAGCAGCTCGACGCTGATGTTCGAGAGGCCGATGTGGCGGATCTTGCCTTCGTCCCTCAGCCGCGCCAGCTCACCGACGCTGTCCTCGAACGGGACGCTTCGATCGACCGCGTGAAGCTGGTAGAGGTCGATGCGGTCGAGGTGCAGGCGACCCAGGCTGGCCTCGCAGGCCTCCCGCAGGTGCTCGGGGCGCCCGTCACGCGTCCAGGCCCCGGAAACGGAGCGGACAAGGCCGCCCTTGGTGGCAACGACGAGCCCGTCTGGGTATGGGTGTAGCGCCTCGGCGATCAGAAGCTCGCTCACCTCCGGGCCGTAGGCGTCGGCGGTGTCGATCAGGTCGACGCCGAGCTCGAGCGCCCTGCGCAGGACGCGCAGCGCGTTCTCGCGGTCGTCCGGCCAGCCGAAGATCCCCGGCCCGCAGATCCTCATGGCGCCGAAGCCCATCCGGCAAACCTCGAGGTCGCCCCCGATTCGGACGGTCGTCGGCAGGGCGCTCACGACAGCCAGCCTAGCGGCGCCTTCCGGGCGGACAGGTCTCCGCCGACCACGCCCAAGTGCCTGGCACCGGGGCGTGTCCGGCGGGGCGTCGTCTCCGATGGCCACGCCCCGGGGTCTGACCCCGGGGCGTGGCCGCGAGGGTCAGGCGCAGAGCTCGCGGGCGACCGCCGCGTAGACCTCGGCGCAGCGTTCGGCGCTGGCCAGGTCGACCCACTCCTCGACCGCGTGCGCGCCCTCGCCGGCTGGGCCGAAGACGACCGTTGGGATGCCGGCGGTGGCGAGTAGGGCCGAGTCGGCCCAGAAGGGCACGCCGAAGACCTCCGGGTCACCGGCATGGCGGGCGACCAGCCGGGCG
>JBOHAB010000184.1:0-5771 GCA_050697655.1 Gaiellaceae bacterium | reverse complement strand
GGGTCTCGGTCACGGACCGCTGCAACTTCCGCTGCGTCTACTGCATGCCGAAGGAGGTCTTCGGCCGCGACTACCCGTTCCTGCCCCGCGCGGAGCTCCTCACGTTCGAGGAGATCGAGCGTCTCGGGCGCGCCTTCGCCGGCCTCGGCGTCGAGAAGATCCGCATCACGGGCGGCGAGCCGCTCGTCCGCCGGGACCTCGAGAAGCTCGTTGCCCTGCTCGCGCCGATCGACGGGCTCGACCTGACCCTGACCACGAACGGCTCGCTCCTCGCCGCCAAGGCTGGGGCACTGAAGGATGCGGGCCTGAGCCGCGTCACGGTCAGCCTGGACTCGCTGGACGACGCGATCTTCCGCGCCATGAACGACGTGGACTTTCCGGTCACCCGCGTGCTCGAAGGAATCGACGCCGCTCTCGCCGCCGGCCTCGCGCCGGTGAAGGTGAACGTCGTCGTCAAGCGCGGCCTGAACGAGGAAGGGATCCTGCCGATGGCGCGGCACTTCCGCGGCACCGGCGTCGTCCTCCGCTTCATCGAGTACATGGACGTGGGGCACACGAACGGCTGGCGCCTTGACGACGTCGTCCCCGCGGCGGAGATCGTCGCCGCGATCGGCGCGGAGCTCCCGCTCGAGCCGGTCGAGGCTGCCTACCGCGGCGAGGTCGCAAACCGCTGGCGCTACCGGGACGGGAGCGGCGAGATCGGCGTCATCTCCTCGGTGACGGAGCCGTTCTGCGGCGACTGCACGCGCGCCCGCCTCTCCGCCGACGGCAAGGTCTACACGTGCCTCTTCGCCGTCCAGGGCCACGACCTGCGCGCGCTCCTGCGCGGCGGGGCCTCGGACGACGAGCTGGCCGCCGCGATCGCGGACATCTGGCGCGCCCGCACGGACCGCTACTCGGAGCTCCGCTCCGCGGCTACCGCCGACCTCCCCAAGGTCGAAATGTCCTACATCGGCGGCTGAACGGCGGGTTTCCGAACCTTAAACGGGGGTAAACCGAACCGACCCGGTAGATAGACTTTCCGTCGTGACTGCCGTCGGACGCCTACTTCCGCACGGCTGGAGAGACTTTCTCTTCCAGCTCTCGCTCTGGCTCGGGTTCGGCCTGGCCTATCAGGTCGCGCGCGGAATCGCCGACCAGAGCCCGCTCGAGGCGGTCCAGAACGGGCTCAAGGTGATCGACGCCGAGCGCGCCTTCAACACGTTGGTCGAGGCCGACATCCAGCGAGCGGTCGTGCATGCCGGCGACTGGGCAGTCGAGGCGGTCAACCTCACGTACTGGCTGTCGCAGTTCCCCGTGCTCGGCCTTTCGCTCCTCTGGATCTACCTGTTTCGAAACGGGGCCTTCATCACGGTCCGGAACTGGATCTTCGCGACCAACCTGCTCGCGCTCGTCGGCTACGTCCTCATGCCGACGGCGCCCCCGCGCATGTTCCCGGAGCAAGGCTTCACGGACACGCTCGCGGCCTCGTCGGCGGTGAACCACGGCAGCGGCCTGATCGAGCTCGCCTCGAATCCGTACGCAGCGATGCCGAGCCTGCACTCGGCTGACGCGCTCATCATCGGCTTCGTCATGGCGACGCTCGTCAAGAGCCGCTGGGCGGCCGTGCTCTGGACGCTCTGGCCGACCTGGGTCTGGTTCTCGGTGATGGCGACCGGCAACCACTACTGGCTCGACATCGCGGCCGGCGTGGGCGTCGCCCTCGTCGGGGGGACGATCGTCGCCTGGGCGCAGGAACGGCGGCTGACCGCCTCCCCGGCGCTCTATCGCTGCGGCTACCGACGCTGGTAGCCTCCGCGAGTTGAGCAGTCCGGAGCAAGCCGAACGTCCCAAGCGGACGTACCAGGACGAGGTCCGGCGCGTTGCGAGTCGCTGGGTCGCCGGCCTCGAGCGGACGAGCATCACTCCCGATGCGCTGACGATCTCCGGCGTCGGGCTCTGCATCGCCGGCGCCGCCGCCGTCTACTTCGAGTACCTGAACGAGTGGCTCTTCATCCTCGGCGGAGCCCTCTTCGTGATCGGGAGCGTCCTCGACATCCTCGACGGCGCGCTCGCGCGGACGAGCGGGAAGGGGACGCCGTTTGGCGCCTTTCTCGACTCGACCGTCGACCGGGTCGGCGAGGGGTTCATGCTCGGCGCCATCGGGCTCGTGCTCATGCGGGACGGGAGCGAATGGGGCGTCGCCCTCGCCTTCGCGGCGATGGGGGGCTCGTTCCTCGTCAGCTACACGCGCGCCCGCGCCGAGGCGCTGGGCCTCAAGGGCGACGTCGGCTTCGGCAGCCGCACCGAGCGGGTGGTGGTGATCGCGGTGGGGCTCGCCCTGGCGCCGTTCGGCTCCCTCCCCTACGTCGTCGCCGTGCTGACGGCGACCGCCTGGCTGACCGTGCTGCAGCGCATCCTCTTCGTCCGCAAGCAGCTCGCCGAACGGAGCTAGCGCACGCTTGCTATAGTGCTAGCAGTTTGACTGCTAGCACTCCTGATCGACGGGGCGTCCTCGTTCGCATGCCGTCCTCGCTCAAGCGCGCGCTCGTTCGCGAGGTGGCGCGCCGCGGCGGCAATCTGAACGACCTCGCCACCGGCGTCCTGGCCGACCACTTCGGCCTTCCCTACTCGCCGACGGGGCGGCGGAGCCCGCTCGCCGGGGGAAGCGGACGGACGCTCCTGCGCATGCCGGAGCGGCTCAAGGACGCCATCGACGCCGAGGCCGCCCGCACGAGCGCTCACGTCAACGACGTGATCCTGCAGGTGCTGGCCGACGAGCTCGAAGTCCCCTTCCAGTCCAAGAGAGGAAAGGAACCCATGGCCAGCACGAACGGCGAGGCCAACGGCCGCGTTCGCTCCGAGGAGAAGGTTCGGGTCGCGATCATCGGTGTCGGCAACTGCGCCAACTCGCTTCTCCAGGGCGTCGAGTACTACAAGGACGCCGATCCCGAGACCTTCGTCCCGGGGCTGATGCACGTCGACCTCGGTGGCTACCACGTCCGCGACGTGGAGTTCACCGCCGCCTTCGACGTCACGAAGGACAAGGTGGGCAAGGACCTCGCCGACGCCATCTGGGCCCGCCCCAACGACACGTACAAGTTCGCCGACGTCCCCAAGACGGGCGTGACGGTCTCGCGCGGCATGACCCACGACGGGCTCGGCAAGTACATCTCCGAGGTCGTCGAGAAGGCGCCCGGGGACACCGACGACGTCGCCGAGATCCTCAGGGAGACGAACACCGACGTCGTCGTCAACTACCTTCCCGTCGGCTCGGAGCTCGCGACGAAGTGGTACACGGAGCAGATTCTCAAGGCCGGCTGCGCCATGGTGAACTGCATGCCCGTCTTCCTCGCCAAGGGCGGCTACTTCGGAAACCAGTTCGAGCAGCACGGGCTCCCGATCATCGGCGACGACATCAAGTCGCAGGTCGGCGCCACGATCACCCACCGCGTCCTCACGTCGCTCTTTCGCGAGCGGGGCGTCCACCTCGACCGGACGATGCAGCTGAACGTCGGCGGCAACTCGGACTTCCTCAACATGCTCGAGCGCGAGCGTCTCGAGTCGAAGAAGATCTCGAAGACGAACGCTGTCACGTCCATGCTCGACTACGACATGGGCGCGGGGAACGTCCACGTCGGCCCCTCCGACTACGTGCCGTGGCTGACCGACCGCAAGTGGGCGTACATCCGCATGGAGGGCACGTCCTTCGGCGACGTCCCGCTCAACATCGAGCTCAAGCTCGAGGTGTGGGACTCCCCCAACTCGGCGGGCATCGTCATCGACGCCGTCCGTCTCGCCAAGCTGGCGCTGAACAACGGGGTCAGTGGCGCCCTCGAGGGCCCGAGCGCCTACCTGATGAAGTCGCCGCCGACGCAGATTCAAGACGACGAGGCCTACGACCTCGTCGAGGCGTTCATCAAGCGCTACGCGCGCAAGCCCGCCAAGGCGCCGGCCAAGGCGTAGAGGCTTCTATCAAGAACAGCCGAGGGGCCGGCCCGCGCCGGCCCCTCGAAGCTTTCGAACCGCGGCTCCGCGGCTACCAGGTCGCGATCACGCGGCAGGGACCGCCCGAGCCCTCCTCCCACGGAATCAGTCCGACGTAGGCGGTGGCGCCGCTCGGCGGGATGCAGTCGAGGCCCGTGAGGTTCTCGATCCCGTAGCGGTCGGTCGCCAGATAGGTGACGTGCACCGGGAAGGTAGCCGAGTTCCCCGGGTCGAGGCTGAGCGTGTCGATCCCGATCCCGGTGATGTCGCGCCTCTCGGCGAGGAACAGGGCCGCTTCCAGGCCCCAGCCGGGGAAGTTGTAGTTGGGGAACGCCGGCCCGCCCTTGAACGCGTCGGGATCGTCGACCTTCTCGGCCCATCCGGAGTCGGCCGCGACGAGCGCGCCCGCGGGAATCTTGCCGTGCCGCTTCTCGAACTTCTTGATGTCGTCGAGCTCGACCATCGCGTTCGGGTCGGCGCGCGCCCGCTTGCGGATGTCGATGACGACGATCGGGACGATCAGCTCCTTCGGCTCGATCTCGGGCGAGAGCCGGCCGCCGGGATGGAAGTGGCCGGGGACGTCCATGTGCGTGCCCGAGTGCTCGCCGAACGTCCACCTCTGCGCGTAGAAGCCGTCCGTCGCATAGTCGGCGATCGTCTCGCGCTCCGGCTCCTCGCCGGTGACGAAGACCGGGAATCCTTCTGTGAAGGTGTGCGTCAGGTCGCAGAAGCGGTTCTTACGACGGCGACCTCCGTTCGCGACCGCGCTCGCCGGGAAGCTCGCCGCCAGCGCGGCGCCGGCCGCGCCCAGGAGGGCCGTGCGCCTGTCGACCCTCGGCCTCCCCTCGGCTTCGACCCGCTCGCGAACGATCTCCGCAGTGCCCGGAAGACACATAGTTGCTCCTCTCCACGGGGTTGACCGAACGACCGTACCGCGGCCCGGTGGAGCCTTCAAGTAGAGCCGTAGAATCGTGCGTGTGAAGCCAAGGGCTCTTCGGATCTGCATGGTCACCCCGTTCGCCTGGTCGCAGCCGCACCCGGTGAACGACCACGTTGCCGGCGCCGCCGCCGAGCTGCGCGAGCGGGGTCACGAGGTCGTCGTCCTGGCGCCTTCGGGACGGGCCACGGATCTGGCCGCCGGCCGGCGTTCCTTGAAGCGGCTCGGAGGCGCCGGTACCCCGCTCGCGGACGTCGTTGCGCTGGGCCCCTCGATCCCGGTTTCCCGCCGGAGCAGCCTCGGCGTCCCCATCGGCGTGCGCGCGAACCTCGAGCTGGCGCTCGCCCGCGACCGGTTCGACGTCCTCCACGCACACGAGCCCGGCCTGCCGAGCCTTTCCTACCTCGCGCTCAGGGACGCGCGCGCGCTCACCGTCGCCACCTTCCACTCGTCCGAGCGCCTGTCCTATCCGCCTGGGAAGAAGCAGCGCGAGAGGCTCCTCGGCCGGCTCGACGCCCTGACAGCGACGAGCCCGGCGACCGCAGAGGCCGCTGCCGCGCGGTTCCCGGGCGACTACGAGGTGTTGCCGCTGGGTGTCGACCTGGAGCTGTTCGCGCCTGCGACTCCCCGAGAGCGCTTCCTCGTCGAGTGGGGCCCGGAGGAGGCGCCGCGCCTCCGCGCCGCCTTCCGCGCGCTGGCCGGCCTCCCCGGTTGGGAGCTGGTCGTCCTGCGGACGAAGGCGCTGGCCGGCCGGCCGTACGTTCCCCGCGCGCTCCGCGGCCGAGTCGTCGTGCGGACGGCGCGCGACGAGCGGACCCGCGCCGTCGAGCTGGCGGGCGCCGCCGGCCTCGTTCCCTCGGTGCGCCCC
>JBOHAB010000183.1:0-5794 GCA_050697655.1 Gaiellaceae bacterium | reverse complement strand
CCAAGAGCGCCATCGGGATGAGAACGAGCACCAGGCGTCCCGCGCGGCTCCGCGGCAGCCTGACCCGTCCCACGCTCATGCCGCCGCCTTGACCGCCTCTGCCGGAGCGGCGAGCCGCTCGTAGATCGTGAGCAGCTCGGCGCCGATCCGGTCCCAGGAGTAGGGCTCCGCCGCCTTCCTCGCGGCCAGGCCGTACTCACGCCGGCGCTCTTCGTCCTCGAGCAGCTCGACGAGCGCCCGCTCGAGCGCGCCGGAGTCGCCGGGCGGGACGAGGATGCCCGTCTCGTCGTGGTCGGCGACCTGCGCGTAGCCCTCGATGTTCGAGGCAACGATCGGGGTCGCGCACGAGAACGCGCGCGTTAGGACCATGCCGAAGCTCTCGCCGCCGAGCGAGGGAGCGACGAGCAGGCTGGCGGCCTCGAGCTCGGCGGTGAGCTCGTCGTCGTGGACTCCCCCGAGCAGGTCGACGCCCTCGAGCGAGAAACCCTGCCGGCGCGCGAGCCAGCGAATCGAGAGCGGATCGGCGCCGATCAGCCGGAGCCTGGCCCCGGTGCGGGCGTGCACCCGAGGCCAGGCGCGCAGGAGGACGGGGAGACCCTTGCGCGGCTCGTTCCTGCCGATGAAGACGACGTTGCCGTTACGTCCGCCCGGGTCGAACGTGGGCGGCAGCTCGATCCCGTTGGGGATAACCTCGAACGGCCCGCCGACGTGCGGCTCCGCCGCCCGGCGCGCCGATTCCGAGACCGCGATCCGCTGGTCGATCCGCCCGGCGAGGATGCCCCAGAGCCGGGCGCCGATCGGATACCAGCCGAGGCGCTCGCCGGCGGAATGGCACGTGACGACGATCGGGCACGGCGCCGAGGCGAGCGCAAAGGCGGAGAGCACCGGTGCCAGCGGCTCGTGCACGTGGACGACGTCGAAGCGCTCCTGCTCCCAGATCCGCCGCATGCGGAGCATCGACGGGGGGCTGAGGATGATGTTCGGGAGGGAGGCGTTGGCGGGCACGATCACCGAGCGCCCCACCGGCATCACGTAGTCGGGCGGGTCGGTATGGCGGCCCTGCTTGGGATGGAGGAGCCAGGTGAGCCGACCGGGCGGGTCGTGGCCCATGATGATGCGGGCGTCGTGACCCAGCCGAATCAGGGCCTTCGCCTGGTGGTCGGCGTGCTCCTGGACTCCGCCCCAGAAGGACCAGGAGTACGGGACGACGATCCCGATCTTCACGGGTGCAACCCTACCCGTCTGGGCAGATCGGACACTCTAGACTCGCGAGATGTCCGAGAGCCGCGCCCTCGTCGACGAGCTGAGCCGCGAGGGCCTCGCCGAGCTGCACACCCACCTGGGCGGCTCGGTCGACCCGGCGGTCATGTGGACGCTCGCCCACGAGCAGGGCATTGCCCTGCCGGTGAAGGACTACTGGGACTTCGTCGAGCTCGTCACCATCGACCCGCGCGGCGTCAAGGGCCTCCCCGAGCTCGACGGCATCTACAAGTGGACGGAGCTGATCCAGTCGAGCCCGCTGGCCGTCGAGCGCTCCGTGCACGGCGCGATCGGCGGCGCCTACCGCACCCAGAACATCACGACGCTCGAGCTCCGCTTCAACCCGATGAAGCGAAACCGCGGCGGCGAGCGCGACCTCGACCACATCATCATGGCGGCCTCCCGCGGCCTCGACCTCGCCCGGCTCGAGTACCCGAAGGTGCGTGCCGGTCTGATCCTGATGATGGACCGCACCTTCACCGCGGAGCAGAACGGGGTGATCGTCGAGAAGGCGATCCGCTACTCCGACCGCGGGGTCGTGGGCGTGGACATCGCCGGCCCGAGGCCGGACGGCGGCCGCTACGCGTATCGCGAGCTGGCGCCGCTCGTCGAGCAGGCGCGCGCGGGCGGGTTGGGCGTCACGATCCACGTCGGCGAGGAGGGCGGCCGAACCGGGATCGAGGAGATCGGCGAGGTCGTCGAGCACCTGCGCCCGGAGCGCATCGGCCACGGCATCCTCGCCGCCCAGGACGAGGAGACGATGCGCGCTCTGCGCGAGACCGAGACGGTGCTCGAGATCTGCCCGAGCTCGAACCTCCTCACAGGGGCACTCGCCGATGAGAACGAGCTCAGGGAGACCGTCCGCACCTTCACGGACCGGGGCGTCCCCTTCACGATCGCCACCGACGGCCCCGAGATGATGCAGACGCACCTACGGGACGAGCTGGCCCTTCTCTTACGGATCGGTGCCCTGGAGCGGGACGGGGCCGACGCTGTGAACGCACGCGGGCACGCGGCGGCGTTTGTACGCCCAAAGGGGTAGCCGCCAAGATCCTCCGAGATGCCGATAGCCAGTCAACCTGGTCGCTGCCAAGATCGCCGCCATGTTCAGCATCTATGGTGGAGCACGGTTCACGGAGCGTCAGCGGCAGGTGGTCCGGCTGATCGCAGCCGGGTGCTCGAACGTCGAGATTGCGGAGCGCCTCGGCGTCTCGCCCCGCACAGTAAAAGCGCATTCGGACGTCCTACGTTCGAAGCTTGGCGTGAGTCGGAGGCGGCAGATCCCCGCCGCCTATCGCGATGCAACGGGGGAGGATCCCCTCGAAAAGGTCGAGGCTGCGTTCAGCGTGCGCGACGACTCCCGTACGCTGCATTGACCTACCTCGAGGACGACAGCCTCCGGGGGGCCCGTTGCTGACGCGACGGGCCCGGGGCTGTCTCCAAAGGACCCTGGCCCGAACCTTGCGAACGCGTTAGGCTCTACTCGGGCTCCTTCCCCTCGACCGAGAGCTGTAGCCTGGCGCACGCGCGGGAAATCGCTCGGACTCCGCTCTTCCGGCTCCACGCACGCCGGCCGCGGCTAACCGCGCTGCTGGACGCAGCGACGTCGCAGTCGATCATCCTGACCGCACCGGCTGGATACGGGAAGACGACCCTCGCACGAGAGTGGCTGCAGGACCGGACCGACACCGTCTGGTACCGGGCTACACCGGCTTCCGCTGACGTCGGGGCCTTCTCGGCAGACCTCGCCGAAGCGGTAACACCGGTTTTGCCGGGTGCTGGCGACCGAGTTCGCCAACGCCTACGGGTCGGCGATGTAACCGAGCGTCTCGCCCGGCCGCTTGCTGAACTCTTGGCCGAGGACCTGGAAGCGTGGCCGGCCAGCGGCGTCGTAGTACTCGATGACTATCACTTCCTGGCGGAGTCGACGGCCGTAGAAGAGTTCCTCGACTGGCTGCTCACGCTGGTCCCTATGCGTGTGCTTGTGACGACGAGGCGTCGCCCCGGTTGGGCAACCGCCCGCCGCTTTCTCTACGGAGAGGCATTCGAGATCGGCCGCGACCAGCTGGCCATGACCGAGGAGGAGGCGACGCGTGTACTCGAAGGGCGCTCCATCGACGTCGTGCGCGCGCTCATTCGTCAGGCCGATGGCTGGCCGGCTGTCATCGGCCTTGCCGCTCTCTCCGCAGAACTTGCGTTTCCCGAGGAGCAGGCCTCCGAGTCCCTTTATCGCTACTTCGCCGATGAAGTACTCCGGGCGGAACCGCCGGACGTACAGCGCCTAATGCTCGCCGCCGCAGTGCCAACAGCGATCACCGTCCGCCTCGCAGAGGAGGTGCTTGGCCTTGAGAATCCGGAGCATCTCCTCATCCGGCTCCGAAGCGAAGGCCTTCTGCATGAGATCCCGGGCGGGGAGCTCGTCTTCCACCCGCTCATCCACGACTTTCTTCGTCGCCAACTTGAAATCGATGATCCCGAAACGCTTGTTACCTTGAGACGCCGAGTCGTTGCCGACGCAAGAGCACACGGCCGTTGGGAGGAGGCCTTCGACCTCTCCCTGCAGGGCGGCGAAGCCGCGGAAGCCGCAGAGATTGTGGGTTGCGCAGCTCGAGAGCTGCTCGCACTCGGTCAAGGAGAAACGCTCGAGAAGTGGGTCGGAGCCTGTGGTGCTGCGGGAGTGACGATTCCGGGAGCCGCCCTAGCCCGGGCGGAACTTCTCATCCGCTCGGGCGAGATGTCAACGGCGGCTGCCCTGGCCCACGATACCGCAGCGCGACTGACAGAGGACCATCCGGACTACGCGTGGGCCTGCAACGCCGCGGGGCGTGCTCTTCACTTCACGTCCCAGCCCGGAGCGGCTTTGGACAGCTTTAGAGAAGCTCTTAGGGCAGCTCGGACTGATGAGGACTTGAAGGACGCATTGTGGGGACGGTTTCTCGCCATCACAGAGATTGCACCGGAACAGATGCAGGACTATCTGGACGAGCTGGAGGCACGTCTTGCGGATGATCTGGACGTTCGCCTCCGTCTCGCAGTCGGCCGATACGGCACGGCTGAACAGACCCGATCGATCGCCGGGGAATGGACCCGATTTTCGGTACTCCTCGACTCCGTCAAGTACTCCCGAGATCCTTTGGCTTCGACCAGCTTCCTGGCGATGGCTTCGGTTGTCTCGCGCTTTGCCGCCAACTACTCATTGAGTCGCGAGCTTGCCGATAGGGCCGTTTCGATGTGCGGCGAGCTCCGATTTGATCTGGGACTCGGAGCGTCACTCCTTCATCTTGCTGCCGCCGACCTTGGTCTCCGCTCGTTCGGACACGCCCAGCGGAGTCTCGCAGCCTTTCAGAAGACGTCGATTTCGCGTGAGGATCCGTTCTATCGTGTTGAGGCTCTGACTCTGAAGGCTCGGCTTCGTGCATACCGCGGGAATCTCGATGAGGCTGTGGCGACTCACAACGAGCTGGTGGGGATAAGCAGCCCACCGCGAGCGCTAGGAAGCCACCTGGCTGCCCACTCGATTCTCCTCGCCGCGAGCGGTGATTCGGAGCATGCGAGGCACCTGGCAGATACGGCGAGGGGGAAAGGCTCGAGCATCGAGATGATCTACCTCGCTGAACTCGCAGAGATCATCGCTGATGGGGTCGATGACGATTCCGAGCGGTTCAGAGCCGAAGCCAGCCGGATAGTGATCGCCTGCGATGAGGCTTCATACGTGGACGGTCTCGTGTTCGGGTATCGCGTCTATCCGCCCCTGTTGGAGGCTGCAGCGACGGAACCAGTGGCGGCACGCATTCTGGCAACCCTCCTTGCGAAGAGCCGCGACCATGAGTTAGCGCGGCTAGTTGGAATCGAGTTGTGCCCTGACGACACCAACGACGCACTTGGAGCACTTACGAGGCGGGAGATCGAAGTCTTGAGATTGCTGTCCCAGGGACTGACGACTGCGGAGATTGCCAAGAATCTCTTCATTGCGAGCAGCACTGCGAAGGTTCATATTCGCCACATTTTCGAGAAGCTCGGCGTTCGTACACGCCTCCAAGCCGCTCTGAAAGCTCAGGGAATTCTCGAGAACGACATGGGCTAGTGCCGCCCCGTGCGGGGGCGGCGGGCAAACCGCTGTGGACAGCGATAAGCGACGGCCTCCTCACCGGCGCATCGCCCATCGCCCTAGCCTGGGCGAAGCCGCCGCTCCGCGCGCGTAGGCAGGAGCACCACGAACAGCGAGACCACGAACAGCCCGATCGCCGCAACCTGCGGAGCGAAGAGCGCGAGGGCCAGCAGCAGGCCGTTCGAAGCGAGGCTGGCTCCGCCCGGGTCGCCATGGCGTGCATCTCTTAGCTATCGACTCCTTCGCCTCGCAGCGCATCCCTGCCGGCCGCGTAGCAACCGATCAGGGCGACCGTCGCGGAGATGACGAAGAGCGTCGCCGCGTAGAAGAGGACGGCGACCCGCTCGGAGCTGGGGCTCTCGATCGCCTCCGCCATCAGCTTCGTCGGAAACGGCAGGAACGCGACCACGAACAGCAGGAAGAGGT
>JBOHAB010000182.1:0-5799 GCA_050697655.1 Gaiellaceae bacterium | reverse complement strand
GTTCATCGTCGTCACGCACCAGAAGAGGACGATCGAGGCCGCGGATATCCTCTACGGCGTGACCATGGGCGCCGACGGGATCTCGCAGGTCGTCTCCAAGCGGCTGGCCGCGGTGCCGGAAGCCGAAGCCCTCAGCGCCTGATGACGCGCAGCTGGGCGGAGTTCCTCGGCGACCGCGAGGACGCTCCGGCGGAGGACGAGGAGAAGCGGCGCGGCTGGTTCGGACGCCTCCGCGACTCCCTGAGCGCGAGCCGGCAGGCGCTCACGCGCGAGCTGCTCGTCGATCCCAGCGACGAGGAGGCCTGGGAGCGGATCGAGGAGGCGCTGATCGCCGCCGACTGCGGCGTCCCGGCGACCGTCGAGATCGTCAGCCGCCTCGAGGAACGGGAACCGGTGAGCCAAGAGGAGCTCGCCGACGGGCTGGAGGAGATCGTGGCCGATCTCGTCACAGCCGAGGGGCAGGATCGTCTCGCCCTCGACGGACGCCCGGCGATAGTCCTCGTGGTCGGCGTCAACGGAACGGGCAAGACGACGACGATCGGCAAGCTTGCGCACAGGCTGCGAGAGTCGGGGCGGTCCGTGGTGCTGGCGGCGGCAGACACCTACCGCGCAGCCGCCGAGGAGCAGCTCGAGCTCTGGGCTGAGCGCGCCGGCGCCGACTTCGTCGGCTCCCAGCGGGGGGCCGACCCGGCCGCGGTCGCCTTCGACGCCATCTCCGCTGCGGAGGCGCGCGGGCGAGATGTGGTCGTCGTCGACACGGCCGGCCGCCTGCACACCCAGACGAACCTGATGGAGGAGCTCGCCAAGGTGCGGCGGGTGATCGCGGGGAAGCTGGCGGGCGCGCCGGACGAGACCCTGCTCGTCCTGGACGCGACCACCGGGCAGAACGGCGTGCGCCAGGCGAAGCTCTTCGGCGAGGCGGTGGGACTGTCCGGAGTCGCCCTGACGAAGCTGGACGGGAGCGCCAAGGGCGGCGTCGCCGTAGCGGTCACGCACGAGCTCGGGCTGCCCGTGAAGCTCGTCGGCGTGGGGGAGTCCCTCGACGACCTGCAGCCGTTCGACCCGCAGGACTTCGCCCGCGCCCTCGTCGGGCGCGACTGAGCCAAACTCGGGACGCTTCCGCGCGCCACGCACGCGGGTTTCGGCGCTACGCTCGAAGCGGGGGGCGCCCCGGACTCGGCGAACACGTCCGCGGGAGCCGCGTCTACAGAGCCCGGTGCCGGTGCCCTTAGCTCGACTCCGAACGCGATGTCCACGGTCGCGCGGAAGAGCGTGATCTCGTCGTTCTCGACCCCGGCGCTCATCTCGACGACGTGGGCGCCGTGGATGTCGCGCACGGTCTGGGCGGCCTCACGCACCGCCACCTTGGTCGCCTCCGCGAAGCTCTGCTCCGACTGGCCGATCACCCTGATCACCTTCGCGATGTTCGCCATCGCCTGCCTCCTTTTCTGGAACCCGTGTCGAAACGAAGCCCTGTCCCGGGCCGCGCTGGACGGCGCGATGCGGCGTCCTCGGTTGCGTCCGTAGCCTCCGGCTTCGAGCGCGCCCCGCGTCCTTGCCTCGCACTCGCCCGGCACACCCCGGCGGGGAGGCGTCATTTCGAAACGGGTTCAGGGCTGAGATGGAAAAGCACGTGGCTACACTTCCCGCCGGCCCATGTTTGACACCCTTTCCGACAAGCTGCAAGGCGCGCTCGGCGATCTGCGGAGCCGCGGCGTCCTCACTGAGGAGGACCTTTCCCGCGCCATGCGGGAGATCCGGCTTGCCCTGCTCGAGGCCGACGTCAACTTCAAAGTGGTCAAGGAGTTCGTCGCCCGGGTGCGCGAGCGCGCGACCGGCGTGGCCGTGAGCAAGAGCCTCTCGCCCGGCCAGGAAGTCGTCCGGATCGTGCACGAGGAGCTGACCGAGCTGATGGGCTCGGGCGGGTCGAAGCTCGCCTTCTCGGGTCGCCCGCCGACGGTCATCCTCCTCGCCGGCCTTCAGGGCTCGGGGAAGACGACCGCGGCGGCCAAGCTGGCGCTGCTCCTGCGCAAGCAGGAGGGTAAGTCGCCCGCGCTCGTCGCCGCGGACCTCCAGCGGCCCGCTGCGATCGACCAGCTGGAGCAGCTCGGCAAGCAGATTCAGATCCCGGTCTACCTCGACCGCTCGACGACCGACGCCGTCGCCGTCGCCCGTCACGGGCTCGCGCAAGCGCAGGCGCAAGGCCGCGACGTGCTCGTCGTCGACACCGCTGGGCGCCTGCAGATCGACGAGCCGTTGATGGACGAGCTCGCCTCCGTTCGCGGCGCGGTGAAGCCCCACAACGTCCTGCTCGTCCTCGACGCGATGACCGGCCAGGAGGCCGTCGCCGTCGCGGAGGCCTTCCAGGAGCGGGTGGACTTCGACGGCGTCGTCCTCACGAAGCTCGACGGCGACGCGCGCGGCGGCGCGGCCCTCTCCGTCAAGGCGGTAACCGGGAAGCCGATCAAGCTCGCGTCCACGGGCGAGAAGCTCGACCAGCTCGAGTACTTCCATCCGGACCGCATGGCCTCGCGCATCCTCGGGATGGGCGACGTGCTCACGCTGATCGAGCGGGCCGAGGAGGCGGCCGAGGTGGACGAGCAGGAGGAGATGGAGAAGCGCCTCCGTGCCGGGCAGTTCACGTTCGAGGACTTCCTGCAGAGCTACCGGATGATGCGGCGGATGGGGCCCATCAAGTCGATCGTCGGCATGATCCCCGGGCTCGGCAAGCAGCTCCAGGGCGCCGACGTGGACGACCGGGAGCTGAGCAAGGTCGAGGCGATCGTGCTCTCGATGACCGTGGACGAGCGCCGCCGGCCCGAGATCATCAACGGGTCGCGTCGCGCCCGCATCGCACAGGGAAGCGGCACGACGGTGCAGCAGGTCAACCAGCTGCTCGGAGCGCGGAAGCAGATGGCGAAGATGGTGAAGCAGATGGGACAGGGGAAGATGCCCAACCTGCAGTCGATCGCGGCGCAGCAGAGGCGTCGCTAGTAGTGCTCCGCTAGGCAGGATTACCTGGAGGAGCACTAGAAAGGACCGAATGGCAACACGCATCAGACTGGCCCGCGTGGGCTCCAAGAAGAACCCGATCTACCGGGTGGTGGTCGCCGACTCGCGCTCTCCGCGCGACGGGCGCTTCATCGAGATCGTTGGCCGCTACAACCCGCAGACGGATCCGTCGACGATCTCGCTCGACGCCGAGAAGATCAATGACTGGATCGGCAAGGGCGCGCAGCCGAGCGACTCGGTCAAGCGCCTGATGAAGGCGCAAGGCATCTAGGTTCCAACCATGGAGCAGATGCTCGAGTACCTCGCGCGGAACCTCGTCGACAAGCCGGACGAGGTACGCGTCGAGCGCACCGAGCGGGACGGGGCGGTTGTCCTGCGGTTGCACGTTGCCGAGGACGACATCGGCAAGGTGATCGGCCGGCAGGGCCGCATCGCGAGAGCCCTCCGGACGCTCGTGCGCGCCAGCGGGGGGCGCCGGCACGAGCGGGCGCTGCTCGAGATAGTTGACGCACGCTGACGCCGGGGAAGCCGGCCGCTGGGTGGCCGTCGGGCGGGTCGGCCGCCGGCACGGGCTCGCGGGAGCCTTCGTCGTCGAGCTGCCGAGCGACGACCCGGAGCGCTTCGCGCTGGGCGCGACCGTCTACGCCGGCCGCGAGCCTGCCGCCGTCGTCGAGAGCAAGCGGTCGGGCGGGCGTCTCGTCATCCGGCTCGACCGAGACGTCGAGCGAGGCACGGCCCTCGAGCTGCCGGTTTCGGAGCTCCCGCCTGCAGGCCGCGGCAGCTACTACGTCTTCGAGCTCGTCGGGCTGAGCGCGGTCGAGGAGGGCGGACGGGCCCTCGGGCGGGTCGAGGACGTCGTGCCGGGTGTGGCTAACGACGTGCTCCAGCTGGAGGGCGGGATCGCCCTGCCGATGGTCGAGGACTGCGTCCGGCAGGTCGATCTGGAGGGACGACGAATCGTGATTGCGCCCGGCTTCGCTCCCGAAAGCTAATCTCGCACGCAGCATGCAGCTCGACGTCTTCACCCTGCTTCCACACGCCTTCGCCTGGATGACCGAGCAGCGCCCGGTCGCGGCGGTGCTCGGCTCGGAGCTCGAGCTCCGCTTCCTCAACTACCGGGACTACACGCCCCTGACGGGCGGCCAGGTGGACGACGAGCCCTACGGAGGAGGCGCCGGGATGGTGCTTCGCGTCGACGTTGTCTGCTCCGCGCTCGAGGCCGTGTACGGCGACGCGACGGGGCGGCGGGTGATCGCCTTCTCGCCGCAGGGCCGCGAGCTCGACCAGCCGCTCGTCGAGGAGCTTGCCGCCGAGCCGGCGCTAACCCTGCTCTCGGCCCGCTTCGAGGGCTTCGACGAGCGCATCATCGAGCACGTCGCCACCGACTCGATCTCGATCGGCCGGTACGTCCTCTCCGGTGGAGAGCTGCCCGCGATGGTCGTGCTCGACGCGGTAGCCAGACGCCTGCCCGGCGCGATTCGCGAGGAGAGCGGCGCCGTCGAGAGCTTCTCACCGGCGCTCGGGGGAGGACTCGAGTTTCCCCACTACACGCGGCCGGCCGAGTTCCGCGGCTGGCGCGTGCCCGAGGTGCTCCTCTCGGGCAACCACGCCCTCATCGAGACGTGGCGTCGCGAGCGAAGCCGGGATTGCACCAGCGCGTGACTGGTCCCCTCGACCGTCTTACCTCGTCGATCCCGGAGCCCTGGGACACCGTCGTCGACTGGGCGGTGATCATCGCGATCGCCGTCGCGGCCGTGCTCGCGATCAAGACGTGGGTCGTCAACCCGTACCGGATCCCGTCGTCTTCGATGGAGCCGACGCTGCACTGCGCCGCGCCCGAGCCGGGGTGCAAGGCGGGCTCCTCCGACCGGGTGCTCGCCAACCGCTTCATCTACCGCTTCCGCGACCCAGAGCGGGGCGACATCGCCGTGTTCGAGACGCCGGAGCGCGCCGCCAGGCGCTGCGGCGCCGGCGGAACGTTCGTCAAGCGCCTGATCGGGCTTCCCGGAGAACGGATCTCCGTGTCCGACGGCGTCGTCCTCATCGACGGCGAGCCGCTCGAGGAGCCGTACGTGAACGGCGGTCGGAGCGGGCGCGACTTCGCTGCGCGAACGCTCGGAGACGACGAGTACTTCATGATGGGCGACAACCGTGGGCAATCCTGCGACAGCCGTGAGTGGGGCCCCGTGGAGCGGGACGACCTGATCGGGCCCGTGTTCGCCGTCTACTGGCCGCTGCCGCGCCTCGGCCTTCGCTGAGCAGGGACAAGGAGGCCCGTCTTCTTCCGGAGCAAGCTCGAATCTCTGCCTGACCCCTGGCCGACGGTCGTCGATTGGGCGGTGACGATCGCCGTCGCCGTCGCGGCCGTGCTCGCGATCAAGACCTGGGTCGTCAACCCGTACCGGATTCCGTCCTCCTCGATGGAGCCGACGCTGCACTGCGCGGTCCCGGAGCCCGGCTGCGAGGCGTCTACGTCCGACCGCGTGCTCGCGAACCGGTTCGTCTATCGCTTCACCGACCCGGAGCGGGGCGACATTGTCGTCTTCGAGACGCCGCCGGAGGCGTCGGAGCTCTGCCCGGGCCCCGGCGGCGTGTTCGTCAAGCGGCTGATCGGCCGCCCGGGCGACACGCTCGAGATCCGGGACGGCCAGCTGTACGTGGATGAGGAGCCCGTGCCCGAGGACTACGTCTACAACGGCGAGGTGGGGGACAACTTCGGGCCGGTCACGGTCCCCGAGGACGAGTACTTCATGATGGGCGACAACCGCTACCAGTCGTGTGACAGCC
>JBOHAB010000181.1:0-5825 GCA_050697655.1 Gaiellaceae bacterium | reverse complement strand
CTGTCGCGCACAGGTGCTCCTCGGGCTGCGGCGGCATCCTCGGGATGACCGCGAAGAGGAGCTCGCGCAGGCGCTCGTTGTTCTTGTTGAAGACCGTGACCACCTGCTCGTGCGAGACCGGCTCGGCACCCTCTACGCCGACGTCGTGGTCGGTGACCATCGAGATGTTCGCGTAGCAGAGCTCGAGCTCCCGCGCGAGGTAGCCCTCCGGATAGGCGGTCATGTTGATCGTGTCCCAGCCGGCATCCTGGAACCACTTCGACTCGGCGCGCGTCGAGAAGCGCGGGCCCTGGATGACGACCACGGTGCCGCCGTCTCGCACCGTGATCCCGAGCTCCCGGGCGGTCTCGACGAGCAGCGCGCGCAGGTCGGGGCAATACGGGTCGGCCGCCGAGACGTGCGTCGTCTCGGGGCCGTCGTAAAACGTGTCCGCACGGCCGCTCGTCCGGTCGACGAACTGGTCGCAGACGACGAACTCCCCCAGCTCGAGCTCGGCCTTCAGCGCCCCGGACGCGTTCGGGCCGATGATCCGGCGCACGCCGAGCTCCTTCATCGCCCAGGCGTTGGCGCGGTACGGGATGGCATGCGGCGGGAGCTCGTGGTTGCGCCCGTGGCGCGGAAGAAAGGCGACGCGGCGCCCGCCGACCTCGCCGACGGTGAAGGGCGCAGACGGCGGCCCGTACGGCGTCTCCACCTCGATCTCTTCGACGTCTTCGAGGAACGAGTAGAAGCCCGATCCCCCGAAGACGCCGATCTCAGCCCTCGGCGCCACCGGATTCTGTTGCGGCCTTTGCGTAGGCGAGCTGGAGGTTGGCGATCTGCTCCTCGAAGCTCGCCACAAGCTCCTTCGGGAGGAAGTCCTCGAGCACCGGAACGAGTGCCTGCATCGTCTCGATCGCGAGCGCCGTCTGGGGCAGGTCGCGCTCGTCGCGCGAGTCTACGGTGAGGCCGACCCGGCGGTAGCCGATCGAGGAGACGTGGACGAGGGCGTTCACGAGCACGTCCTCGACGCGAAGCTTGCGAAGCTCCTCGGCGAGCTCGCGCGCGACCGCTTCCTGCTCGAGCTCCCCTTCGTAGTCGGCTTCAGACATGGACCGGCTCCAGGATCTCCTGGGCGTAGATCTCCTCCAGGGTCCCCCCCATCTCGTACCGCGCCATCTGGCGCTCGGATGCGCTCACGGCCGGCACGCTCAGAAACGACGCCACGCCGAGCTCCTCGGCCACTGGCAACGTCCATTCGATCAGCCGCTCGATCTCGGCGCGGGCCGGGCGCACGTCGCCGGTCGCCAGGTCGATCAGCTCGCCCGAGAGCCCGTGCCGGATCGCGCGCCAGAGGTTCTCCTCCAGAAGGCGATGTGGGTGCTCGGGCAGCGGCTCGCCCTCGTCGAGGGCGCGGGCGATCCGCGCGGTGAGGGCGTACATGAGGGCGGCAAGGGACTGCGACTCGGCGAGGTCGGGCTGGCCGTCG
This sequence comes from Gaiellaceae bacterium, assembly GCA_050697655.1. Lineage (GTDB taxonomy): Bacteria > Actinomycetota > Thermoleophilia > Gaiellales > Gaiellaceae > JAIBJN01. The sequence continues at coordinate 4,357 of JBOHAB010000181.1, read as the reverse complement.
CAGATCCGGATCTCGACGGTCGGGAAGGCGAGATGCGGCCTGACGCTCCACCAGATCTGCGTGTGCTCGGTGATCGAGCCCGTGTCGTAGAGAAAGCGGACGTATTGCTCATAGGCTTGCCAGCTGCCGAACGCATCCGGAATCCCGCAACGGGGGAACATGCGCGTGAAGATCTGGGTGCGCGCGGAGTGGAGGTGCGTGTAGACGCCGTCGACGAACGGCGAGCTCCCGGAATACGCGAGCAGGTGCGGCAGATAGGTGCGCAAGGCGTCCGTCACCCGAACGGCGCGGTCGGCGCCTCGGATGCCCACGTGCACGTGCAGCCCGAAACTGTTGTTGCGCCAGACGACGTAGCGGAGGATCTCGTCGTTTCGCCGGTAGTGCGGCGTGTCGATGATTCGTTGCTCCTGCCAGGGGCTCCAGGGATGCGTTCCGGTGGCGCCGAGGAGGACGTCGAAGCGACCGGCCAGCTCGAGCAGCTGGCGCCGCCGCTCGCCCATCACCGCAGCCGCCTCCGAGAACGTCTCGCAGCGGCCGGTGCGCACCTCGATCTCGGAGGCGATCAGCTCCCCGACCAGGTGCTCCTCGAAGGGCGTCCCCTGCGCGGCCGCCTGAAGCTCCTCGAACCGGTTGACGAGCCCGAGCGTCTCCGCATCGAGGATGGCGAACTCCTCCTCGACCGCTACCGTGAAGTCGCGGCCGCTCTCGAACCCCGCGAAGGCGCTCGAGATCTGCTCCTCCGGAGTCAGTTTCTGGGCCTCGCCCACGGGCCGAAAGTATCAGAGCAGGTGCGCAAAGCCGCTCGGTACCGTGGGTAGCCGCGCCGGATGAGAACCTTCACCGGGATGGATGCCGACGATGCCCTCGTCAGGCGTGCGCAGCGCGGCGACCGGTTCGCCTTCGAGCGGCTCGTCGAGGCCCATCAACAGCGCATGTACACGCTCGCGGCGCGGGTGCTCGGCTCGCGCGAGGATGCGGCCGACGCGGTCCAGGACGCGCTCGTGCGCGCTTGGCTCGCGCTGCCGAAGTTCCGTGGCGACGCCCGCTTTTCCACCTGGCTCTACCGGATCGTCGTGAACGCCGCCCACGACGTTCGGACGAAGCGTCGCGACCTTCCGGTCGACGAGCCGCCGGAACCGGTCGACCCACGCGACCGCTTCGCGGAGCAGGAGCTCTCCGCTGAGCTCCAGCGGGCCCTCGACGAGCTCGACGAGGCTTACCGCGTCGCCGTCGTCCTCTACGACGTCCTCGGCTGCTCCTACGCCGAGATCGCCGAGATGACCGGCGTGCCCGAGGGTACGGTGAAATCGCGCATCTTCCGAGGCCGCACCGAGCTGGCCGCTCGGCTGGGAACCACGGTGGAGCGCTCGGAGTCGAACGACTGATGACCGAGAACCATCCGGACCAGCTCGAGCTGCTCGCTTACGTCGAGGAGGAGCTCGACCCCAGCCCTCGCCGCGAGCTGGGGGAGCACCTGCGCACGTGCTCGGCGTGCGGCGAGCAGGTTCGGCGGCTGGAGTCCGGGCGCGAGGCGCTCCAGGCCGCTCCTCGCCTCGAGCTTCCCGGGGATCGGATCGAGACGATCATGTCGTCGCTGCCGGAGCGCCCCGATCCCTGGGGCTTCCTCCGGCCCGTGAAGCGGGCGCTCGTCGTCGCCGCGCCGGTCGCCGCGGCCGCCGCTCTCGTGGGAGTCTTCGTCCTCGCCGGGACGCAACTCGGAGGCGGCGGAAACGGGGACAGCGATGAGGCCGCCCAGCTCGGGGCGGACGAGGCCGGAGGTGAGGCAACCGAGGAAGACAGGGACCCCGAGCCCGAGGCCGCGCCGCTCCAGGACGCACCCGAAGGGACAACGTTCGTCCGTACCGCGGAAGGCCCCGTCGCGGCGATCGTGCGCGCCCTCGAGCGAGAAGGCATCCAGGCCGAGGTCGACGCCCAGGGCCGGGTGATCGCCGAAGGCCGGGCGGGCGAGGTCAGGGCGGCGCTCACAGGCCGTCCAACCGGCGACGTGCCCGTCTACGTCAGGTAGAAGGAGCGCTCAGCTGGCGGACAGCAGGGCCTTCGCCTGCTTGCTCCGCGCGTCGGCGAGAAGTCCGACGACGTGCTCCAGGAGCTTCCACGAGACGTCGGGGTTGCGCTTGGCGAACTCCCGAAAGTCCCAGAACATCATCACGAGGCAGCGCAAGGCTGTCACCGCTGTCACGGTCGCCGTCCGCACCTCGTTGCTGATGAGCGCGAGCTCGCCGAAGTAGTCGCCCGGCCCGAGCGTCGCCACGTCGGTCCCGTCGATCGAGACCGCCGCCTCGCCGTCCACGATCATGAAGAAGCCGATCCCGCTCATCTTCCCCTGCCGAACGACGGTCGCCCCGGGCCGAAAGTCGCATTCCTTGCAGCTGCGCGCAAGCCGCCGGAGCTGCCGCTGGTTCAGGTCGCTGAAGAGCGGTACCCGCTTCAGTTCGTCCACCTTGCCGGCCACCAGGCGATCCTAACCCTTTGACCCCGCCGCGAAAACCCCGGGCCGGGGCTTGCCGTCTCCGGTCGTCGGCGACTACGTGAGGTAGAAGTAGAGCGCGTAGAGCAGCTCGACGGCCGGGCTCGTCGTGTGCACCGTCACGTCGTGCGGGACGTCCAGGAGCGCCTCGGTGTAGTTGAAGATGATCTTCACGCCGGCGTCCACCACCTGGTCGGCGACCTCCTGGGCCGCGTCGGGCGGCACCGCGAGGACCGCGACGATGATGTTCTTGTCCCGAATCTGCTCGCGGAGGTCGTCGTACGACGAGATGCTCGTCCCGCCGATCGGCTCGCCCACCTTGGCCGGGTTGTTGTCGAACGCGGCCGCGATGTTGAAGCCGTGATCGGCGAAGATGGTCGAGCTGGCGATCGCCTGGCCGAGCCGGCCGGCGCCGAAGAGCGCGATGTTGTGCTGGCCCTGCGTCCGCAGGATCTTGCGGATTTCGGCGATCAGCCCTTCGATGTTGTAGCCGACGCCGCGCTTGCCGAACTTCCCGAACGCGGAGAGGTCTCGGCGGATCTGCGTCGCGTTGATATTCGTGTACTCGCTGATCTCCTGCGAGGAGATACGCTCCTTGCCCATCTTCCGCGCCTGCGTGAGCACCCGCAGGTACTGGGAGAGCCGTGCTGCGACGCCTACGGTCAGTCGCTCGCCCGCCCGAGTACCCCCCTCGCTCGCGATCTTCACGGCCATGTGAGCTGGACACAATAACGACGCCCTCGCGAGTCGGGCGCAGTAACCGCGGACGGTGCTCTTCGCGTCAGCCGCAGAGCCGTCGGCGAAGGGCGTCGGGATGGACGAAGTAGCTGAACGCCTCCTCGCCGTCGACCGCGACGACGGGGATCCGCTCACGGTAGGCGCTTTCGAGCTCGGGATCTCCGTCGATGGCGACCTCGACGAGGTGGAAGGGAACCTCCTCACGCACCGCCGCGAGCACGCGCTGCGCGCTCTCGCAGAGATGGCACCCGTCCGCGAGGTAGATGGTGACCTCACGCACGAAGGCGACTAGCGCTGGATGGTGAAGGCAGCCTCGGCCACGGACGGCTGCGTGCCGTCGTCGCCGTCGACCGGATGCGCGCGCAGGCGGAGAACGTAGTCGCCCTCGGGCAGGACCTTCCCCTGGGGCCCGCGGCCGGTGAGGCCGAAGGCGTAGCGGCCGGGCAGGACGTCGCGCATCTGCGCGAGCACGCCGAGGCGCCGGCCCTTGACCGTCCAGAGCTCGAGCTCGAGGACGCCAACGGGCTCGATCAGCTCTCCGTCGAGCGACTGGTCGACCCGCCCGGCGCGGAAGGCGAGGACGACGGGTGCCCTGTCGGAGGGCGAGAACCTGTCGTGGGACAGCTCGACCTCGCCGATGAGCGCGGCCTTCGCCTGTCGCAGCGCGATCGCCCAGGGGACCCGGACCGGCTGAGCTCCCTCGGCGGAGACGACGATGACCCCGCCCGCGCCCACCGTGGTCTCCTCGCCGCCTGCCGAGACGCCGATCGTGACCTGCTCGGCTGCGCCAGGCTCGAGCGTGAGCTGCGCGGGCTCGGCGGAGAAGGCGAGGTTGGCCAGGGTGTCGTCCGGCAGGAGCCCGAAGGACACCGCCAGCGTCCTGGTCGAGAGATTCCGGAGCGTGAGCGTGCGCGCCGTTCCCCACTCGGCTCCCTCGGCTCGTCCGAACGCGAGCGTCGCCGGCTCGACGGCGATCTCGGCTGCGACGGCTTGCGTCGGGTCGACGACGCCGCCGCCTTGGGCAGTCACCGGCAAGAAGAGGCCTTCGCGGCTCAGGCGCCCACCGCTGCCCACGAGCGCGCTCTTCAAGTCGGCGGCGGTGAGGGCCGGCCGGGCCTCGGCCACGAGGGC
>JBOHAB010000180.1:0-5914 GCA_050697655.1 Gaiellaceae bacterium | reverse complement strand
CACCCACCCTTGCCGGGTCCTGGGATGCGCTGCTCCGGCGGCTGCCGGCCGACTGGAGCGATCTCTACGGCGAGATCGAGCTCGACTCGACCGACTATCTCGACCGGGGCGCCCTCCTGCTCGCGCCGATCAACCCCGCGCGGGCCGACAGCGTGGCGGCGGGCTTCCGCTTCCGGGCGGCGCGGCGAAAGGGCTACGGCGTCGCGCCCGTGATGGCCAGGCGCGCGTTCGAGCGGCTCGACGACGAGGGCCTAACCGGCCGCCTGCGCGTCCTCCGCGTCCTCTCCGACACGAGCTCCCCCTTCTCGCAGGGGCCCGTGTGGAGGGAGGGCGGGCGGGCGGTGTGAGCGAGCCCACGGCCCCGGAGGTCTCCTGGAAGGCGATCGAGCAGGGCGCCGCCGTCCTGGCGTCGGACGGCTCCGAGGTGGCGCGCGTGGTCGAGGTCGCAGGCGACCGCACGGCAGACATCTTCAGCGGTCTCGTGGTCACGTCGGGCGCGCTCGGGGCCGACCGGTATCTCGCTGCCGAGCGCGTGACCGCAATCTGGCCGCGGCGCGTTCAGGCCGATCTGACCTCCGCGGAGATCGCCTCGCTGCCACCGTACGAGGAGCCCGTCGTGGAGCGCCTGCAGACGGAGAGCTTCTTCACGCGGCTGCGCCGCCGGCTGTTCCCGTAGTCCTTCCCTTCCGGCGGGCCAGCCTGACCTGGAGCGGGACGAGCGGAAAGGCAGCCGCCTCCCGCACGTAGTGTCGCGGGGATCCGGGCGTGCGGGCCCCCACCACCGAGACCCGGACACCGGGAAGGAGCGACCGGAAGAGGACGCCGGCCCGGGCGCGGTGCCACGAGGACGTGACGACGACGACCTCGCCCGCGCCCAGCTCCCGTGCATGCGCCGCGGCGTTCGCCGCGTTCTCGGCGGTGATGCGGGAATCCGGGTCGCTCAGGAGCGCCTCCGCCGGGCCTCGCCAGGCCCGGCGCATCAGCTCGGCCTCGGGCGGCCTGGCCGGATGCCGTGACCAGCCGGAGAGGAGCACCGCGTCGCCCTCACGCACGAGGCCGGCGGCGTGATCGAGCCGCGCCGCGCAGATCGGGTGCAGCTCGTCGCTCCGCCCGTCGGAGTAGCCGAGGACGACGATCAGCCTCGTGGCTCGCTCAGGCCCGTAGCTCGGCACCGAACTTCTCGGCGAGCGCCGTGACGATGCGCTCGCGGATCGCCCTGGCGTCCTCGTCAGAGAGCGTCCGCTCCGGCGACTGGAAGGAGACGTGGAGCGCGACCGACTTCTTTCCCTCCGGGATCGGCCCGCCTCGGAAGACGTCGAAGATCGCCGCGTCGCGCAGCTCGGGCCCGGCCGCCTCCCGAGCCGCTTGGACGAGGTCTCCGGCGAGCAGCTCCTCGGCGACGACGAAGGCGAGGTCCTGGCGCACCGCGGGGTAGCTGACGACGTCCTCGTACTCGACTCGTTCCGGCACCTGCTCGAAGAGCGTCGAGAGGTCGAGCTCGAAGATGCCCCATTCGCCCTCGAGCAGGGACGGATGCAGCTCGCCGATCCAGCCGGCCTCGAGCCTCGCGGCCTTGCCGGGATGGAGGAACGGCAGCTGCGCGCGCTCGAGGCGAAGCTCGATCCCGAGCGCCTCGTAGAGGGTCTCAACCGCTCCCTTGGCGCGCAGGTAGCCGCCCGCGCCGACGGCGCCCAGCCGCCACCGTTCCTCCGGCAGGGGCTCTCCGGTCGGAAGGTAGACGCGGGCGATCTCGAAGAGCGCGACGTCCTCGTTCCCGACCGCCACGTTGTGGGCGGCCGCGACGACGAGGCCTTCGAGCAGTGTCGTCCTGAGCACGCCGTGCTCGGACGTGAGCGGATCGGGTAGGCGGAGCGCCTCCGGCTCCGGGTCGCGCGAGACGAGGCTGAGCGTGTACGCCTCGAAGAAGCCGGCGCCGACCAGCACGTCCTCCACGAGCCGGCGTAGGCGCTGGTCCTGCGAGAGCCGCCCGGACATCGCGCTCCGGAGCGGCAGCGTGAACGGGATCTTCTCCAGGCCGTGCACGCGCGCGATCTCCTCGACGAGGTCGATCTCGCGTGTCACATCGCGCATGCGCCACGTAGGAATGTGCACGTCCCAGCCCGGGACGACGTCGAAGCCGAGTCGCTCGAGGATGTCCTTCTGCTCCTGCTCGTCGATCTCGATCCCAACGATCCGGTTCGCCCGGCCGGTGCGGTACTGGACGACCGGCGGCTCGGGAAGCTCCCCCACGGCGTCGGTGTCGCCGGTCCAGCGCGCACCGGCGAGGTCGACGATGAGCTGCGTCGCCAGCCGGGCTGCGTGCGGCGCGAGGTAGGGGTCGACTCCCTTCTCCCAGCGGTTCGACCCCTCGGTGCGGAGCGCGTGGCGCTCCGAGCTCCAGAGGATCGCTCCGGGCTCGAAGTTGGCGGCTTCGAGCAGGACCGAGGTCGTCGTCTCGGTGACCTCCGTCTCGAGGCCGCCCATGATCCCGGCGAAGGCGATTGCGCCTTCGCCGTCGGCGATGACGAGGTCGGCGGGGTCGAGTTTCCGCAGGTTGCCGTCGAGGCTCGTGAACTCCTCGCCCGGGCGAGCACAGCGGACGACGATGCGACCCCCGCGCAGCGTCTCGAAGTCGAAGGCGTGCAGCGGGTTGCCGAGCGCCAGCATCGCGTAGTTCGTGACGTCGACGACGTTCGAGATCGGGCGCATGCCGGCGGCGGTGAGGCGCGCCTTCAACCAGGGCGGTGACTCGCCGATCCGCACGTCGCGAAAGAGGCGGCCGATATAGCGCGGGCACCCCTCGAAGTCCTCGATCGTCACTTCCGCGTGCTCCTCGCCGCCGAGCGGCGGCTCCTCGCCGGGTAGCGGCCCGAGCTCGGCTGCGAAGAGCGCCGCGACCTCGCGCGCGATCCCGTAGACGGAGAGGCAGTCGGGCCGGTTCCGCGTCACCTCGATCTCGAGAATCTCCTCCCCGAGCGGAAGCACGTCGCGAAGCGGGGTCCCGGGCTCGTACGGCTCCGAGAGGACGAGGATCCCGGCGTGCTCGTCGCTCAGCCGGAGCTCGGCCTCGGAGAGGATCATCCCGTCGGAGACGCTGCCTCGCAGCTCGGCACGCTCGAGCGTCCGCCCGTCGGGGAGCACCGCTCCGGGCAGGGCGACCGCGACCGTCGCGCCCGCGCCGAAGTTCCACGCGCCGCAGACGATCTGGCGGGGCTCTCCCTCCCCCACATCGACCCGGCAGAGCTGGAGCCGGTCGGCGTTCGGATGCTTCCCGGCCTCGACCACGCGGCCGACGAGGTAGCGGCCGTGGTTTCCGTCCTCGTCGGCGACGCCGCGGTAGGAGATGCGCTCGACCTCGCCTGTGGCGATGGCGAGACGGTCCGCGATCTCCCGCGTGGTCGCGTCCACGTCGACGTACTCGCGCAGCCAGGGGACCGGGATCTTCATCTTCAGAACTGACCTAGCACTCTCAGGTCGTCCTCCCAGAGCAGGCCGAGGGCCGGCAGGCCGTGGCGGAGCATCGCCACGCGCTCGAGCCCCATTCCGAAGGCGAAGCCGGTCCACTCCTCGGGGTCGAGCCCGACGAACTCGAAGAGCGCGGGATCGACCATGCCCGAGCCGGCGATCTCAATCCAGCCCGAATAGCGGCAGACCGCGCAGCCCTCCCCGTCGCAGAGGAAGCAGCTGACGTCGGGCTCGAGCGACGGCTCCGTGAAGGGGAAGTCGTGCGTGCGGAAGCGCATCTCCCGCTCCTCGCCGAAGAGCGCCCGCATCATGTGGAGCAGCGTTCCCTTGAGGTCGGCCATCGTGATGCCGCGGTCGACGGCGAGGCCCTCGACCTGGTGGAAGATGGGCGTGTGCGTGGCGTCGGGCGTGTCCCGGCGGTAGACACGGCCGAGCGAGACCATGTAGATCGGCGGCGGCTGCGACTCCATCACCCGGATCTGCGAGGGCGAGGTCTCCGTGCGGAGGAGCACGTCGCCGTTCAGGAAGACCGACTGCAGCGGCGAGCGCGCCGGGTGGTCGGCGGGAAAGTTGAGCGCGTCGAAGTTGTAGTGCGTCGTCTCGACCTCCCGGCCGTCGACGATCTGGTAGCCAAGGCCGAGGAAGATGTCCTCCACCTCGCGGCGGATCTGCGTGATCAGATGCAGCCGGCCGCGCGGGCGCGCCTCGCCCGGGAGGGTGATGTCCAGCGATTCCTGCGTGAGCCGGCGGTCGAGCTCCGTGCGTTCGAGCTCGGCCCGGCGTTCGGCGACCGCCTCCTCCAGACCCGCTCGCAGCGTGTTCAGCGCACTGCCGGTCTCCGCGTCGCGAACGTCCCGGAGCGCCTGCTTCAGCTCGCTCTTCCGCCCGAGGTAGCGGACGCGCGCGGCGTCGAGGGAGTCGAGGGTCGAAGCGGCCGCAATCGCGCTCCGCGCCTTGTTTTCCAGCACCTGCGGATCCATCGGCGGAGCGTATCATCGGCCTTGTGAGCTCCTACGACGCGTTCGAGCCGATCTACGACGATTGGGCGGCGCACATGACGGAGGACGTGCCGTTCTACGTCGAGCTCGCCCACGAGGCGAACGGACCGCTCGTCGAGCTGGCAGTCGGGAACGGCCGCGTGGCGATACCCGTCGCACGCGAGACCCGCCGTCCGGTCATCGGAATCGACTCGTCGCCGGCAATGCTCGCCGAAGCTCGTGAGCGCGCAGCCGCCGCGGCGGTCGAGCTCGACCTGCGGGAAGCCGACATGCGGGAGCTCGAGCTTGAGGAGCCTGCCGCGCTCGTCTACTGCCCGTTTCGCTCGCTCCTTCACCTGCGGGGATGGCATGACAAGCGGCAGGTCTTCGAGCGCGTGGCGGCGTCACTCCTCCCGGGCGGGCGCTTCGCCTGGAACGCCTTTGTCTTCGATCACAAGTACGCCGCGCAGCACGACGGGTTCGCCTCACGCCACGGCGACCTCTGGGAGTGCAGCGAGGTCTGTCCCGCCGACAACCGCGTGGACGTCACCGCCTTCCTCGGGGAGCCTGGAGCCGAGCCGCGCACGCTCTCGCTCTGGTGGTGCACCCGGTCTGAGTGGGAGGGGCTGGTGGAGGCCGCAGGGCTCGAGGTCGAAGCGCTCTACGGCTGGTTCGACCGGCGACCGTTCGACGACTCGAGCGAGGAGTTCGTCTTCGTCGCCCGCCAGCCGGGCTCGGCATGAGCTCTTACGACGCCATCGCCGAGCTCTACGACCCGTGGAGCCGGACCGTCACCGAGGATGTCGACTTCTACGTCGCGCAGGCCCGCAAGGCTCGAGGAACCGTGGTGGAGCTCGGGGTCGGGACCGGCAGGATCGCTCTGCCGGTCGCGGCCGCGGGGGTCTCGGTGATCGGCGTCGACTCGTCCCAGGGGATGCTCGAGGTGTGCCGGAAGCGGGCCGAGGCGGCGGGAGTCGCGCACCTGCTCGACCTGCGCCTCGGTGACCTCCGCGATCCGCCGGTCTCGGAGCGGGTGCGCCTCGTGACCTCGCCGTTTCGCGCGTTCCTTCACCTGGAGACGCACGCGGAGCGGCTGAAAGCGCTGGCCTCGGTCCGACGGCTGCTCGTTCCGGGCGGGCGGTTCGTCTTCGACGTCTTCGCGCCGAGCGCCGAGGACATCGCGGAGACCCATGGACGCTGGCTGGAGCGTGAGCCTGGGATCTGGGAGCGGGCCGACTGGGATCTCGGGCGCCGAGTCCTCACGCTCCGGCTGCGGGGCCCCGAATCGGAGACGTCGATGCGCCTCTCCTGGCTACCGAACGAGGACTGGCGCGCCCACCTCGAGCGGGCAGGTTTCGAGATCGAGGCCTGCTACGGCTGGTTCGACCTGCGCCCGTACACGGGCGGCGAAGACTCCATCTGGCTGGCTCGGCGCCCCTAACGGCCACGCCCAGGGGTCTGACCCCTGGGCG
>JBOHAB010000179.1:0-5919 GCA_050697655.1 Gaiellaceae bacterium | reverse complement strand
GTGTTCGCCTTGACCACCGTCTCGGACGTGTAGTCGACGAGGACGTTGGCGCCGGGGAGCGCCTCCCTCACGTTCGCATAGACCGGGATTCCCAGCGCATCGCCGCCGAGCGTCTCCCCGAGGTCCTGACCGGCCGCTGAGCGGCTGACGGCGGAAGCCAGCTCCAGGTCAGGCGCCTCCAGCACGGCCCGTACCAACGCTCTCCCGGTCCAGCCGGTGGCTCCTGCGATGCAGACGGACACGTCCTCGGTGACCACGGCTACTCGTTCTCCTGAGCCTGCGGCAGGTCATCGGTGATCTCGAACCAAGGTGCCTTCGAGCCGACGAAGATGTGCTCCGTCGGTCGAATGCTGGGCACACCGACGAGGGAGCCCATCGCGACGTGCACGTAGTCGCCGTTTCGCACCACGGAGTAGAGCAGAGAACCGCAGGCCGCACACCGTGTGTCATTCAGTTCGTCGTCTCCGTAGACCAGGAGGGAGTCCCTCCCCTCCGTGATCTCGAGTTCCTTGCGCTCGATGCCGGCAAACGCCTTGAACGCGGAGCCGGTGGCCGAGCGGCAACGGGAACAATGGCAGTTCGCCGCGTACAGGAACGCGTCCGCGACTCGGTAGCGGACTGCGCCACACTGGCACTTCCCGACGAGCTTGCGGACGTCAGCGGATGCCATCCGTGCCTGGGTTCACGCCCCGATCACGGCCGGCTCGTCCCGTTCCAGCTCACCCTCGTAGATGTAGCGTTCTTGGGGTGACCACAGCTCCCGGCCGGCGAGGTAGCCCTCGTAGATCGCGTGGTCGAGCTTCCGCGGCGCGACGCAGTCGCCGATTCGGTGCAGGTTCTGGATCTCGCCTTTCAACCTGAGGTAGAGACTGTCGTCGGCTTTGGGGCCGGTCGCGAGCACGACCGTGTCGACGCCGGTCAGAGTCTCGTCGGCGCCCGTATAGAGATTGAATACGCCGACCTCTTCGTTCTCGATTCGGAGCGCCCATGAGTTGAGCCGGTAGGTGAGACCCTTGCCGAGCAGGCGACTGTAGAGATGAGCCATGTCGAGTGTCGTCAGCGTGGCGGGGAAGAGTGCCGCCCAGCGTGAGACGAGCTCGACAGTGCAGCCGCGGTCGAGCAGCACCTCCGTCACGCCGGCCGCGTAGCGGGAGCCGTCGTCGTCGAGGACGACGACATGCTTACCGACCGGTCTCGACTCGAGCAGGACGTCCCAGACCGTCAACACGTTTTCCTGGTCGACGCCGGGCAACTCCTCGACGAGCGGGTTGACGCTGGAGAAGCCGCTGCGCGAAGCGACCGCGCCGGTGGCGACGATCACGCCGTTGGGTGAGAGCTCGCGCACCAACGCCGCTGTCGCCTCGGCCCCGAGGCGCACGTCGACGCCGTGCCGGCGCATCTGCACCTCGAGGTCGCGCACGATCCAGCCGAACTCGTCTCGCCCTGGCGTGCGCAGGATCAGATTCACCTGCCCACCGAGATGCTCCTCCCGCTCGAACAGCGTCACCTCGTGTCCGCGGCGGGCGAGTATCTCCCCCGCCTTCATGCCTGCAGGGCCGCCGCCGACGACGAGCCACCTTCCAGGTTCATCCGCCAGTTCCAGTGTCTCCTCGCCGAAGCGCTGTTCACGACCTGCTGCCGGATTCACCGTGCAGGTGATCGGAAGGCCCTTGAAGACGCGGGCGATGCAGCCCTGATTGCCGCGGATGCAGTGGTAGACCTCGTCGTCACTGCCCTCACGCACCTTGTTCGCGAACTCTGGATCGGCGATCTGGGCGCGTGTCATCGCAACCATATCCGCCTTCCCCGAGGAGAGGATCTCCTCGGCGAGTGCGGGGTCTTTGATCCCACCAACGGTGAAGACGGGCAGTGCAACTCCGGCCTTCACCTGCGCGGTCAGGTCGACGAGGTAGCCGTCGGGGACGTCCGAGGGCTCGATCGCACGGAAGATGTTGTGATAGCCGGCGGCGGTGACGTTGACGTAATCGATGTCGCCGTCGGCCTCGAGCGCCTGCGCCACGCGCACCGCGTCGTCCACGTCGAGGGCGCCGGGAATGAAGTCGGTCAGACTGATGCGCACGCCGACGACCCAGTCTCTCCCCGCTCGACGACGGACCTCCTCGATCACCTCGCGGGCGAACCGGAGCCGGTTCTCGAACGCGCCGCCGTACTCGTCCGTGCGCTTGTTGTAGAGCGGAGAGAGGAACTGGTGCAGGAGGTAACTGTGCGAGATGTGCACCTCCGTGCCGTCGAAACCGCCCTCCCTGGTCAGCTCGGCAGAGCGGCCCCACCAGTCGACGACCTCGCGAATGTCCTCGACCTCCATCGCCTTGGCGGTCTCGCCATAGGCGGGCGACTTGACGGCCGAGGGCCCCCAAAGGACGCGGTAGTCGTCGGCGGAGTCACTCGAGGCATTCAGCCCGAAATGGTTCAGCTGAGCGAAGATGGCGGCCCCGTGCTCGTGCACCGCGTCCGTGAGCTTCCGGTCGGCGTCGAGTGCCTCGGGCAGGTACGCCCACGCGACCCGTGGGAACCCTGTCGTGGACGTAGGATGGACGACGCGGTTGCCGGTGATCAGCAGCCCCGCGCCGCCCTTCGCGCGTGCTGCCTGGTAGGCGACGTTACGCTGCGAGTCGACGGCGTTGTAGGCGAACAGCTTGACGTGCGCCGTCTGCATGATCCGGTTGCGGACGGTGATGCTGCCGATCTGGAGCGGGCTGAACAGGTGGGGATACGCAGACACGGCTCCTCCTACGCGGCTCTCGGGGAAGAGAATCTAACGCCTCGGCTCGTTCAAGGACTGCTCACGCCGGTCGCGCGGCGGACGAGTCGCGCGTGGCCTGGCGCTCTCTGTCGGCCAAGCTGCTGGCCTCTGAGACGCTAGCCGTGCTCGATGATCTCGACCCTGTAGCCGTCCGGATCGGCCACGAAGCACAGCAGTGACCCACCTTCGCGGACTGTGTACGGAGGCTTCTCAGGTTCGATCCCCTGCTCGGCGAGGCGGGCCAGGGTGGCGTGGATGTCGTCGACTGCGACGGCGATATGACCGTACCCGGTGCCGAGCTCGTACTCCTCGACGCCGAAGTTGTACGTGAGCTCGAGGCGGTCGCCGTCGACCGGGAGGCCCATGAAGATGTTGATCGCCTCGTCGCGGATGGGCAGCCGCCGGCGCTCCTCGAACCCGAGCGCCTCGTAGAATGCGACCGACCGGTCGGGGTCCGTGATGCGGTAGCACGTGTGAATCAGCTCCATGACTTGCTCCGGGGATGGTTGTGGGTGGGCGCGGCGAACCGGAGCAGCTCGGCCCCGTCTTCGTCGAAGAGGACGAGCGCGCCGTCGGCGAGTGCGAGGCGCGCGGCCTCTCCCAGCGCGTGGAAGTACTCGGCCTCGGACTGCATGACCGTCTGCTCGCAGGCCATGCGTGTGGAGGCAAGCGGCGTGAACGAGAGTCGATCGCCTTCGAGCTCGTACCTGCCCGTGAAGCGGTTACAGCCACCAGAGCCGCTTGCCCGGCCACCGTCGAGTAGGAGTGTTTGGCCGGAGCCTCCGGCAAGCAACCACTCGATTCCTTCGGGCACGTCCGGCACCGTTCGAGCGTACTTCAGATGCGCAGCTAAGGAAGGTCGGTCGGCCCCCAAGCTTCTTAACTCTCCAGGGGCACCCCATCCCACCACCCGCTTTCAAGCGTACAGCCGAGGAACGCGCACGTGGCGCGCGGACCGTGCCGGCACTGTGGCAGGAGCGTGCCAAGGCGCGCGCCGGCTCACGCAGGCGGACAGGCAGGCTCGACCTCCGGCTCGGCCGTACGGCGCCGACGCCGTAGACGCGAGCCGACGCCGGAACCGAGCGCGACGCCGGCGAGGATGAGCACGAGGCCGAGTGCCGCGTTCAGCGTCACCTTCTCGTCGAGGATGAGGACGCCGTAGACGAGCGCGACCGGCGGCAGGAGGTAGGTGACGAGCGAGGCGCGGGCGGCGCCGTAGCGGTTGAGCAGCCGGTAGAAGAAGAGCAGCGCGACCGCCGTCCCGACGACGCCGAGCGCGACGATCGAGCCGCTCGCCTCCCAGCTCGGCATCTCCTTCGGCCACTGGAAGAGGGCGAACGGCAGCAGGATCAGCGCTCCGGTTGCGCACGACACCGTCGCCGTCACGAGCGGCGCCGTCTCGCCGTAGTTGTGCTGCACGAAGTGATTCGCGCCCGCGTATGAGAGCGATGCGACGACGATCGCGAGCGTGCCGGCGACCGCCCACCAGCCGCCTTCGGGGTGGAGGCCCGCAAGGACGCCGACGCCCACGAGCCCGACCAGGATCCCGGCCAGCCGGACGCCGTACACTCGCTCGCTCGGATTGAAACGGAGGGCGAGCAGCACGACGAAGATCGGGACGGTGGCGTTCGCGATCGCGGCGACCCCGGAATCGACGTGCTTCTCGCCCCAGGCGATGAGGACGAAGGGGAAGGCGGCGTTGAGGAAGCCGACACCGAACGCCTTCCATCCCGTCGCCCGCACCGCGGCTTTGGCTTCGCTCGCTCCCAGGCGCCAGAACAGCACCGGGATGAGCACGGCGCTCGCGAGGACGAGGCGGATGAACATCATCGCCGTCGGCTCGACCTCGTCGACCGCGACCTTGATGAAGAGGTAGGACGCGCCCCAGATCGCGGCGACGATCGCGAGCAGGGGAACGTACCCGCGGATCACACCCAGAGGCTATCTGCACGACGAAGCACCGCCTGTCGTGCTCCGGCTCGGTCGATAGAGTGGAGATCTCTCTTGAGCTCCGTGGCGGAACAGCCGCTCCACCGCGCGCTCGGCCTGACCGACGGGGAGTTCGACCGTATTCGAAGCCTGCTCGGGCGCTTCCCGAACGACTTCGAGCTCGGCGTCTTCTCGCTCCTCTGGTCGGAGCATTGCGGATACAAGCACTCGGCTCTCCTGCTGGGACGATTTCCCACGCACGGCGCGGCCGTGCTGCAGGGACCAGGCGAGAACGCGGGCGTCGTCGACCTCGGCGAGGGGCTCGCGTGCGCCTTCAAGGTCGAGAGCCACAACCATCCCTCCGCGGTCGAGCCCTTTCAGGGCGCGGCCACGGGCGTGGGCGGCATCCTCCGCGACGTCATCGCCATGGGCGCACGTCCGGTAGGGCTCCTCGACGGCCTCCGCTTCGGCGCCGACGACTTCTCCTTCGACCGCGCGGTCGCCGGAGTAGGCCACTACGGAAACTGCGTCGGCGTCCCCACCGTCGGCGGCGAGGCGGTCTTCGATGCCGCCTACCGCCACAACCCGCTGGTCAACGCCATGTGCGTCGGTCTCCTGCCCGCCGAGCGTGTGACGCGGGCGAGCGCGACGGGACCGGGGAACCTCGTCGTTCTCTACGGCGCCACTACCGGGCGCGACGGGATCGGCGGGGCGAGCGTGCTGGCGAGCCAGGAGCTGTCCGACGAGGATGACGACAAGCGCCCGACGGTGCAGATCGGCGACCCGTTCACCGGCAAGAAGCTGATCGAGGCGAGCCTCGAGCTGACCGAGGGACGCCTGGTCGAGTCGCTGCAGGACCTGGGCGCTGCGGGCCTCGCCTCGTCGCTCGCCGAGATGGCCGGCCGCGGCGACGCGGGCGTCGACGTCCACCTCGACCGCGTCCCGCTGCGCGAGCCGGACCTCGCGGCGGTGGAGATCATGGTCTCAGAGAGCCAGGAACGCATGGTCGCCGTCGTCGCACCCGAGCGGCTGGACGACGTCGAAGCGGTCTGCCGGAAGTGGGAGCTCGTGTCGGCGGTGATCGGAGAGGTCACCGACTCGGGTGAGCTGCGCGCGTTCTTCGAGGGCGAGGAGATGGGCGCGATCCCGGTTGCCTGCCTGACGGAGGAAACACCACGCTACGAGTTGGACACAGCCTCGCGCACGCTGGCGTCGCCGCTCGAGCC
>JBOHAB010000178.1:0-5959 GCA_050697655.1 Gaiellaceae bacterium | reverse complement strand
TACTGCAACAAGTGCCTGTACAACGTGCTCGAGCACCCGATCGGCTGCTACGACGAACGGCGTTTTCCCTCGCGAGAGGCGATGATCGAGCAGATCATGTCCGTCTACACGCCCGCTTCATGAGTAACGCGACCCAGCACGGGATCTCGACCTACCTGCCGGAGAAGACGCGCAGCGGCATCGCCTTCTGCATGTCCGGCGGCGGCTATCGTGCGGCGCTCTTCCACCTGGGGGCGCTGCGGCGTCTGAACGAGCTCGGCGTCCTTTCGAAGGTCGACACGTTCACCTCGGTGTCCGGCGGGAGCATCATCGCGGCGCAGCTGGCCACGTTTCTCGCACGAGCCCAGCGCGAGCCTGGGAACCCGATTGAGGGCTTCGACGCGCGGGTCGCGCAGCCGATGCGCGCCTTCGTCGCCAGAGACGTCCGCACCGGCGCCGCGCTCGCCCGCCTTCATCCACGCAACTGGCTCGTTCCCGGGGCGCAAGGAGAGGCGCTCGCCAACGCGTACGCGCAAGGGCCCGCGCCCGGGAGGCTGGAGGACCTCCCCGAGAAGCCGCGCTTCGTCTTCCTGGCCAGCGACATGCGCTTCCGTGACCAGTGGGTCTTCGACACCGGCCTCCGTCGAGTCGGGAGCTCCTCGGCCGGCTTCGGCCCGCTCGGGGACTGGACGCTGGCCGAAGCCGTCGGGGCGTCCTCCTGCGTCCCCGGAGCGTTCGGAGTGGTGCACGCGAAGCAAGAGCCAGCGTCGCTCAGCGGCGGTTCCTACCGCGAGCGCGACCGCGACCCGCTCGTCCGCGAGATCGATCTCTCCGACGGCGGCATGTTCGACAACCTCGGCCTGGAGCCGGTCTGGCGCGACCACGAGTACGTGCTCGTCTCCGACGCAGCGCCGTCCTTCAAGCCCGAGCCGGACGTGGGTTGGCTCTGGAGCGCGCTCCGCCAGGGCGTCATCCTCCTCGAGCAGGCGACCGAGGTGCGGAAGCGCTGGCTCGTGGCGAACTTCATCGAGGGGAAGATGCAGGGCGCCTACTGGGGAATCGCCTCGCGACCGGCGAGCTACGAGCTCGACCCGCCGCCGGATGCCTACTCCTATCCGCTGATCCGGGACTTCATCGCGCCGATTCGCATCGATCTCGACGTCTTCTCACCGGGCGAAATCGGCGTGCTGGAGAACCACGGCTACCTCATGGCCGAGATCGCCCTCGCCAAGCACGGCGAGGGGCTCGTCAAGGGCAAGCGGCCCGAAGCCACGGTCCCTCACCCCGACTGGCGCAACGAGGCGAAGGCCGCCAGCGCCCTGCGCCAGAGCGGCAAGACCCGGATCTTCTTCCGGCCTCGCGTCGACCCCTAGCTCTCGGGCGCGACGTTCGCGTTCAGCCGGAACACGTTTTCCGGGTCGTACTCCTTCTTGAGCTGGACGAGGCGCTCGTAGTTCGGGCCGTACGCGGCTCGGACCGGGTCGTCGCCGACGTCGTCCTCGGAGAAGTAGTTCAGGTACCTGCGCGCCACGAGGAAGGGTTCCATCGCGGCGAAGGTGTCCTTCGTCCAGGCGACGTTCTCCTCGCTGGCGTGCGGGTCGGTCCACACCGACGTGATCACGAGGTTGTAGCCCGGCTCCCGATGGGGCACCGCCGTCGCATCGACCGGCACCCGCGTCACCTCGCCGTGGAAGTGCTCGACGAGGGCGGTCGTCATCGGGGACGGGCAGGACGCGAAGCGGGCGAGCAGCTCGTCGATGGCTTCGTCCGTGAGCTCGCTCAGGAAGGCGGACTTCCAGTAGTTGAGGCTGCCGGTGGGGAACGCATCGTCGAGCAGCGAGTTCATCCTCGTGTAGGGGAGCGGCCCGAGCTCGACCATGATCGGGGAGCCGAGCTCCAGGAGCGGCCGCAGGTCCTCCTCCGCCTGCTCGGGCGCGCCGACGTGGCAGGCGACCGCGAGGGCGATCTTGGCGCCTGAGCCGTCGGGCGCGTGGCCGACGCCGGCGAACGTCAAGAACTCGTCCGGAGCATCGGCCGCGAAGTCCCTGAAGAAGCGAAGCACGTCTCCGGCAGCGTCGAACGGGTGCGCGACCAGGCCACCGGTGACGGTCGGCCCGACCTCGTGCAGCCGGTACTCGAACGACGAGACGACGCCGAAGTTGCCGCCGCCACCGCGCAGCCCCCAGAAGAGATCGGCGTTCTCCTGCTCGCTCGCGGTGAGGGTCCTTCCGTCCGCTGTCACTACTCGGGCGGACAGCAGGTTGTCTGTCGCCAGTCCGAACTTCGCCATCAGCCACCCGAGGCCGCCTCCGAGCGTGAGCCCGGAGATTCCGGTAGTCGAGATCAGACCTCCGGTGACCGCCAGGCCGTGGAGCTGCGTCTCGCGGTTCAACTCCGACCAGTTCACCCCCGGCTGCACACGCGTCGTGCGAGTCGAGGGATCGACGTAGATGCCCTTCATCAGCGAGAGGTCGATCATCAGCCCGCCGTCGGTGAAGCACTTTCCGGCGACGCTGTGGCCGCCGCCGCGGACCGAGATCTCGAGGCCGGCGTCGCGCGCGAACGCGATCGCGTCGGCGATGTCGGCCTCCCCGCGGCAGCGCGCGATCAACGCCGGACGCTTGTCGATCAAGCCGTTGAAGCCGCGCCTCGCCTCGTCGTAGCCGTTCTCGCCGGGCCGGAGGATCTCACCCGAGAACGCCTCCAAGCTCGCTAGTTCCTCTTCGGTTACTACAGACATCGTGCCTCCTTGTGACAAGAACGCACGACCATATGACTTCCGCGCGCTCGTATCTAGTAGAGCTTCCAGCGGGCCGGCGCACATCGGGCAAATTACCCAGGTTTGTGCCCGCGGCCCACCGATATTTGCCCGGAGGCTAGTAGACCTTCTCGCCGCGCTCCATCATCGCCACGAACTGCTCGATCCTGCGCACGCGAGTCTCCGGCTTCTTCGCATCCTCGACCTGGTAGACGATTGCGTAGCGGTTCGACTTGTTCAGCGTGGCGAAGAACTCAGCGGCCTTGGGCCTCGCGTCCAGCGCCTTCTTCAGGTCCTCGGGAACCTCGACGCTCGCCGGCGGGGCGTAGGCCGCCTCCCAGCGGCCGTCGGCCTTGGCGAGCTCGACCTGCTCGAGGCCGGCCGGCTTCATGCGGCCCTTCTTCGTCAGCTCCTCGACCTTCTTCCGGTTGACCTGAGACCACTTGCTGCGCGCGCGGCGCGGCGTGAACTTCTGCAGGTAGAAGCGCTCGTCGAGCGCGTTGACCAGGCTGTCGATCCAGCCGTAGCAGAGGGCCGACTCGACGGCCTCCGCGTAGGTCACGGTCGGCACGCCTGACCCCTTCTTGGCGAACTTGATCCAGACGCCGTCGGATCCGGCGTGCTCGGCGTCGAGCCACGCTTCCCACTCCGCGAGCGTGGCGAAGGCGAGGATCGGCCTGCCGTCCTTTCCCTGCTCTCGGGCCACGGGCTCAGTATGCGCAATCAGGGCGAGTGTGCGCTCTCTTGACATTTTGTACATATGTGAAGAGCTTAGAGAGCTATACTCAGGCAATGGCATCGCGCACAACGACAACAGCGATCCAGCGAACCACCATCGATCTCGACATAAGAGAGCTGGAGAAGGCCAAGCGCGCGCTCGGAACGAAGACCAAGCGCGAGACGGTGAATCGCGCGCTCAAGGAGGTCAACCGGATGGCGGCGCTGCGCCGGGCAGCCGACCTCGTTCGCGCCGGCGGTCTGAACATCGTCCGACCCGAAGATCTGCCGGAGCTTCGCAAGCCCCGAGCCGACGCGAAGTAGCGCTTCGTGACGCAGTACCTGGCCGACACGTCCATTTGGGCCTGGGCCAACCAGGGCTCCCGCCCCGACATCGCTCGGAAGCTCGCAGAGCGACTGGAGCGCGGGGAGATCTGCACCTGCGTGCCCATCGCGCTCGAGGTCATGCATCGCGCCGAAACCGGCGACGAGTACGAACGCCTCTTTGCCGAGCTGCTCGAGCCGCTCGAATGGCTCCCGCTCACCGACGACGCCGCTCAGCGCGGTCTCGACGTACAGCGGGAGCTGGCTGCGTACAGCCATGGAAGGCACAGACGCCCGGTAAGCGACTACCTGATCGCCGCCGTAGCGGAAGCGGAGAGCGAGGCGATTCTCTGGTTCTTCGATCGTGATCTCGACCTGATCTGCGAGCACACGGGACAGCCGTTCGACGCCGAGCGCTCAACCGGCGCCGGGACCTGACGGCTACGCCTCGCCGATCGCCCGATCAGCGAAGCGGTCGGCCAGAGCCGCGATCGTCAGCGACGGGTTCGGCCCGACGGGGCCGGGCATCACCGCGCCGTCGGCGATCGTGAAGCCCGGGTAGCCGAAGACCTCGCCGTACGGATCGACGACGCCCTCCCCCCGAGTCCGCCCCATGGGGCAGCCGCCGAGCGGGTGGACGGTGATCAACCGGCCGAGGTGCCAGGTCGGGTTGCGCTTGAACTTCGCTCCCATCGTCTTCGCAATCTCCTCGGCGAAGTCGCCCAGCCGGTCGAAGAACGGGCCCGACTTCGCCTTCACCCAGTCCACCTGGAGCTTGCCGTCGTCGGTGAGCGCCATGTTGCCGTCGGGAATGTCGCGTCCCATGCCGAGGAGCGGGAGCGATCCGGCCGAAACGCGAGTGTCCGAGAGTACCTGCGCCACCTCAGCCGAAAGGTCGACCTCGGGCCTGCGCCGCAAGAGCCCCACGAGCACGCGGGCCGCCACCTGCCGAGCGCGCCACAGGGCACCCGGGCCCTGGCTTGCCTGGACGAGCCAGCCGGCGAAGTCCGGAAAGCCCGCGTCCTCGACGTAGAAGCCGCGGCCTTCGCCGCCGTCGAGCTCGTCGGGGACTTCGAGTGCGATCGTGATCACCGGGCCGAAGCTCGGCTGGAGCGGCTGCCTCGCCCCGAGCGCGAAGGTGAGGAGGTCGCCGTTGCCGCCGAAGCCGCTCCCGAGCCGCGGGCTGAGGCCGGGGAACGCAGCGCTGCTCTTCAGCAGGAGGAACGTCGAGCCGAGCGTGCCGGCCGCGAGCACCAGGCGGTCGCAGGTCAGCTCCAGCTCCGGGCGAGCGCGTGGATCGCGCGTGTCGAGCTTCCTCCCCTCGTCGGCGGGGTCGTGCTCGACGTAGCGGACGGCGTAGCCGCCGCCCTCGCGCGGCGCCAGCCAGCGCACCTCCCGCCGCGTCCAGATCTCGGCGCCGAGCCGCTTCGCCTCGGAGAGGTAGTTGAGGTCGAGCGTGTTCTTCGAGCCGAAGTTGCAGCCGATGTCGCACTCCCCCACGAGCCGGCAGGTATACCGAGGCGCCCCGTGAAGGTTCGGGTGCTCCTCCCGAATCGGGACGCCGACGGCGGGCTCCCCTCCCTCGTTCGCGAAGGTGACTGCAAGCTTCGGGAGGATCGACTTGCGGCCGAGCTTCTCCCCGACCTCCTTGAGCGCGGCAGTCTTCGGCGTCTGCTCGGCGAACGGATACTCCTGCCCGTTCAGCATCTCCTCCGCGGCGGCGTAGTGCGGGTCGAGCTCCTCCCGGGTCAAGGGCCAGTACTCGTAGCCTCCGCGCGCCAGGTTCTCCTTGACGAACCACTTCTCGGGCTTGCGCAGGAGGACGTTCGCGTAGATGAGAGAGCCGCCGCCGAGCCCGCTCGAAACCACCGCGCCGATGCCCTTGAACGACCAGAGGTTGAACATCCCGTAGAGGCCTTCGCTCGGGTCCCAGAAGGCCGTGGAGAGCTCACGCGGGCCGCGCGGGAAGGAGCCCGGCGGGTACGGCTTCCCGCGCTCGAGCACGCAGACGGACTTGCCCGCGGCGGCCAGCCGGTACGCCATGACCGAGCCGCCGAAGCCGGAGCCGACGACGACTGCGTCGAAGTGCGTTTCGCTCACCGCCACGTCGCGCGCGAGGCTAACACTCGGAGCGGCGCGTGCCTCCGGGGCGGAGAACTGTCACAGGTTGGGACTTGACAA
>JBOHAB010000177.1:0-5974 GCA_050697655.1 Gaiellaceae bacterium | reverse complement strand
GCGGTCGAGTTGAGCCCGTCGAGCGTGTCCGCGCTTCTCGCCTTGTCGGTCCCGGCGACCGCGTTCGCGTAGCGCTGATCCGCCTTCGGCCTGATGTGGTTCCAGAGGTGGCTCACCGTGCCGCCGACGTGCGCGACCGCAGGCCCCGTGGCTCCGAGAAGCGCGACGGCGAGGGCGACGAGCGCCAGGACGATCGGCAGTCTCTGTCTCATTGGAGCTCTCCTTTAGACGGTGCCTCGCAGGACCTCGACCTGGACGACGACGTAGCAGTCGCTTATCTGTGACAGGCTGGGAACGGTCACGCGGGCAGTGAACGTCGGTCGCGGCGCGACACGGGCATCCTCGCCGTAGAGGGTGAACACGGTCTGGTGGCCGCCCCCTCCGAGCGCGGCCGGGAGCACGAGCGGGCCCTCGGAGACCCCGCTGACCACAGCCGTCGGGGCGCCGCCGTCGACCGAAACCCAGCCGAGGCGAAAGCTTTCGCTCGGGTTGGGCACCTCCGCCGTCAGGGAGAGGCCGGCCGGGGGGCCTACTTCGCAGGCGACGGTCAGGTGCCGAGGTCGGGAATCGAGACGAGCCTCTGGTCTCTGATACTTATCAATTCTCGGGTCGTGAGCGTGCGGCCCTCTCCCTGCACGAACCCGCTCGAGTCGAGCCCGTCCAGCAGCTCCGCGTCCGCCGCCTTCGCCCCTGCGCGCAGGAAGGCGGTCGAGTTGAGCCCGTCGAGCGTGTCCGCGCTTCTCGCCTTGTCGGTCCCGGCGACCGCGTTCGCGTAGCGCTGATCCGCCTTCGGCCTGATGTGGTTCCAGAGGTGGCTGACGGTGCCGCCGACGTGGGCGACAGCCGGCGTGGTGGCGCCGAGGAGCCCGACGAGGAGGGCGGCGATCGAAAGGGCGAGCGGAAGCTTCCCTGTGCGACCGCGCCTTGCGACGGCGGGCGTTCCTCGGGTGGTCTTGTCCTCGGTTCTTGCGGCCATCTCGACCTCCTTCGGTGCTGGTTGCTCCTCGCGGTCGGGAGGAGCGACCGAGGGGCCGGTGCGGCCGGGCCGGGCCCGTCCGCACCGTCTCCCCCGGTTGCAGCAACGGTAGGAACCACGTGGCGCAGCCGACTTCCGTGCAACCACGTAACTTCTGGCTGCGGCCGAGGTTGGCGGAAACCACGTAGCCGTCCGCAGCAGGTGCAGAGCCCGGTCGAGCGAGGTCGCGCGCCCGCGGATGCCCGCTCGCCCTGTAGACGCGCGGTCGCGCGTGAGGTCTGCGACGCCCGCTGCTAGCCGGCCCTTGCGCTCTCTGTCTGGAGCGACCCGGAGCGCAACCCGTGGGCGGCGGTACTCTTCGGCGTGCTGGTCGAAGCCGGCCACTTGCCCCCACCCGAGCCGGGAATGCCTAACCCCTTCAGCCTCGCGAGCGAGGAGCGAACCCGAACGCTTCTCGCCGATGTGGGCTTCTCCACAGTGCGTTTGCAGGAGGTTGCGGTGCGTTTCGGCTTCGACGACGTCAACGAGTACGTCCGCTTCGCAACCGACACGGCCGGCCCGGCTGTCCCGGTTCTCGGCGCGCTGTCCGATAACGAGCGCGAGGCGCTGACGGCGCAGCTCGCGAACGGATTCAGCTCCTTCGCGAGCGACGGGGGGTACGTGCTCCCCGGTCTCGCTCTCGCCGGCGCCGCGATCCGCGCTCCGGCATGAGTGTGCTGGACGCAGTCGGTCGCACGCCGGTCGTGCGCCTCGAACGGCTGGTCGACCACGGCGCCGCCGAGGTTTACGTCAAGCTCGAAAGTGCGAACCCGACCGGCTCCTACAAGGACCGCATGGCGCTCGCCATGATCGAAGCGGCCGAACGCGACGGTCGTCTGCGGCCTGGACAAACGGTCGTCGAGTACACGGGCGGCAGCACGGGCTCGTCGCTCGCCTTCGTCTGCGCCGTGAAGGAGTACCCGCTGCGAATTGTCTCCTCGGACGCCTTCGCGGTCGAGAAGATCCGCACCATGCAAGCGTTCGGCGCGGATGTCGAGCTTATCCCGAGCCCCGAAGGAATCACCCCGGACCTCATTCCCTCCATGTCCCGGCGGGCCGGCGAGATCCAGAAGGAGACCGGAGCCTTCTGGACCGATCAGCTGAACAACGCCGACATGATCGACGGCTACCGGCGCCTCGGTGAGGAGCTGCTCGAGCAGCTTCCCGCCCCGCCCTCGATCGCGGCGTTCTGCGCCTACGTCGGGACGGCCGGTTGCTTTCTCGGCACGAGCCGTGCGCTTGGCGCGAGGTTTCCTGAGCTCCATCGGGTCGCCGTCGAGCCGGCGGAGTCGGCGGTCCTCTCCGGCCGCGCGCCCGGCACGCATCGCATCGAGGGAGGTGGCATCGGCCATCGCCCGCCGCTCCTCGGCGTGGAGGACGTCGACGAGGTCATCGCCGTCCCCCAGGCAGAGGCCTTCGCCATGGCCGCGACGGCGGCGCGCACTGAAGGCATCTTCTCCGGCCCGTCGACCGGCGCCAACATCGTCGCCGCTCTCCAGCTTGCCCGCCGCCTCGGACCAGGGCGGCGTGTCGTCACCGTCCAGGTCGACAGCGGCCTCAAGTACCTCGCGGGCAACGTGCATGCTGCGCCTGTCTGACGCCGGCCCGTTCCTCGTCGTTCCCTCGTTGTAGGTTGCGGCAGGTGGAGGTCGTCCGAGCGAACGGGCTCGAGATCGCCTACGAGCGCGCCGGCGAAGGGCTGCCGCTGGTGTTGGTGCACGGTGCCACGGTGGACGGCCGTATGTGGCGGCCGCAGCTGGACGCCCTGGCGGACGAGCTCACGGTGGTTGCCTGGGACGAGCCGGGGGCAGGCGGCTCCTCGGACGTTCCTGCCGAGTTCGGCCTCGCGGACTACGCGAACTGCCTGGCGGCGGTGATCGAAGCGCTCGCGCTGGGCCCGGCGCACGTCGCTGGCCTTTCCTGGGGCGGCACCGTCGTCCTGGAGCTCTACCGCCACCATCCCGAGCTCGTCGCGACGCTGATCCTCGTCGACACCTACGCCGGCTGGAAGGGGTCGCTGCCCGAGGAGGAGGTGCGTGCCCGGGTCGAGGGCGTGCGTCGGGTGCTGGCGGCGCCCGCGGAGGAGTTCGATCCCACCCCTCCGGGCTTGTTCGCCGGCGACCCCCCGGCCGAGTTCGTCCCGCTGCTCGGGGAGATGGCCGCCGCCGTCCGCCGGGAGAGCCTCCGCGCCGGGATGCTCGTGATGGCCGAGGCAGATCAGCGCGACCTGCTGCCTCGTATCACCGTGCCCACCCTTCTGATCTGGGGTGACCAGGACGCGCGCTCGCCGCTCGGCGTCGCGCGCCAGTTCGAGCAGGCGATCCCCGACGCGAAGCGTCGTCATCCCCGGCGCCGGTCACGTCAGCAACCTCGAGCGACCCGAGCAGTTCAACGAGACCGTGTGCAAGTTCTGCCGCGCGCATCCGTTAGGATCGCCGCCGTCAGCGGAAGGGAGGTCGGCGTGAGCGCGTCATTTATCGTCAGGTCGGTTTCGAGAATCCAACCCGGCAAGGCCGACGCATACCAACCGGTGGCAGCGGAGTTCTGCAGGCTTGCAGAGGAGCGGGAGCCGCGGCTGCTGGGGTTCCACATCTATGTCAGCGAGGATCGCAGCTTCGAGGTCGTCCTTCAGATCCACCCGGATGCCGAGTCGATGCAGCACCACCTGGAGGTAATGCGCGAGAAGGTCCGCTCCGGTGCACTGGGGCGGCTTCGCCCGGCTCCAAGCCGTCGCCGACTGAAAGCCACCGACCGGTGAGAGCGTACTGTCGGCGCCTCTCGGGCGCTCAGGGCTCGATGTTCTGGTTGAGCCTGAAGAAGTTGGTCGGGTCGTAGGCGCGCTTGAGCTCGACCAGCCGCTCGTAGGTTCGCGCGCCGTAGGCCTGGCGCACCCGGCTGCCGCCCTCTTCGCCGAGGAAGTTCACGTACACGCGCCCCCC
Organism: Gaiellaceae bacterium; assembly: GCA_050697655.1. GTDB lineage: Bacteria > Actinomycetota > Thermoleophilia > Gaiellales > Gaiellaceae > JAIBJN01. The sequence goes on along the minus strand of JBOHAB010000177.1, from coordinate 2,020 downwards.
GGCGTGCGCTTGCATCGCGTTGAAGAAATCGCGCGCCCAGGCGATGTGGCGTTCTGCGTCCGGTTCCTCCTCGGTCCAGACCGCGTTGATGTTGACGTTGTGGGTGGCATCGCGCTGGCTGAAGGCCGTCTCGTCCTCACCCACGCGGGCCAGCGCCCCGCCGAGCTGGAAGACGATGGTGTAGGACTTGGGCGAGGTGGGCGCCGATGAGTGCTCGACGAGCGTGTCGATCGCATCATCGGTAAGCGGCGGCAGCTCGACGGACTTCCAGTAGCGGTGCCAGCCGTGCGGCACCAAGGAGTCGAACATCGATTGCAAGGCCGTGTAGGGCTTCGGCTCGAGCAGGTCGACGATGGGACGGCCGAACTGCTTGAGCGGACGGACGACCTCGGCGCCCTCGTCCGGAGGTCCCGCGTAACAGGCGCCCACCATCACGATCGGCTTGCCGTGCACCTCCTGCGGCAGGAAGGGGAGCGGCGGTGCCACCGAGAGGTCGAAGATCGTGGTCAGCTCGTTCGGGGACGCGGCGATGAGCTCGCGGTAGAAGCGCAGGACCTCCGGCGCGTCCTCTAGGCGATGGAAAACTGGTCCCGCGAGGACGATCGGGCCGACGGGGTGCAGGCGGTACTCGAACGAGGTGACGATGCCGAAGTTGCCGCCGCCGCCGCGGATTGCCCAGAAGAGATCGGGGTTTTCCTCCTCGCTCGCGGTGAGGAGCTCGCCCTCCGCGGTCACTATGTCCACGGAGAGAAGGTTGTCGACCGTGGCGCCGTGCTTTCGCATCAGCCAGCCGATTCCCCCGCCGAGCGTCAGGCCCGCGATCCCCGTGTGGGTGACGATCCCGCCGACCGTCGCCAGTCCGAAGTGCTGCGTCTCGCGGTCGAGCTCGCCCCAGAGCACGCCGGCCTCGGCGCGCGCGGTGCGCCTCGCCGGATCGACTCGGATCCCCTTCATCGGCGAGAGGTCGATCACGAGGCCGCCGTCACAGACCGCGTGACCGCCGACGCCGTGGCCACCGGCGCGCACCCCAACCAGCAGATTGCGGTCGCGGGCGAAGCGGACCGCGGCGACGATGTCGGCGACGCCGGTGCAGCGGGCGATGCAGGCCGGGCGGCGGTCGATCGCGCCGTTCCAGATCGAGCGGGCCTCGTCGTAGCCTTCGTCTTCGGGGCCGACCACTGGGCCGTGGACGAAGTTGCGCAGACGCTCGTCGTCGGTGGCCGTCGCCACCCTGGCCGTTTCGGTAGCCATGCGACGACGGTACGAGGATGCGCCGCGATCGACTAGACCGAATTTCGAACCAAGCGGTCCGAATTTCGAACCTAATGCGAATCCGGGTCTAGCATTGCTGGAGCATGCGGAGCTACGCGCAGTACTGCCCGATCGCCAAGGCGAGCGAGATCCTCGGCGACCGCTGGACGCTTCTGATCGTGCGTGAGATGCTGGGCGGCGCGAGCGGGTTCAACGAGCTTCAGCGTGGCCTGCCGGGGATCTCGCGCTCGGTCCTCACGGACCGCCTGCGCTCGCTCGAGCGGGCCGAGATTCTCGAGCGCCGCACCGGTCCGAAGGGCAGGACGCTCGAGTATCGTCTGACGCTCGCCGGCCGGGACCTGGAGGCGGTCGTGCAGGCGATCGGGGAGTGGGGAGCCACCTGGTCGTTCACCGATCCTCGCCCCGAGGAGCTCGACCCCGACCTCCTGATCGTCTGGATGGCCCGACATGTCGATCGCGAGCGGCTCCCCCCGGATCGCACCGTCGTCAAGTTCGACTTTCGCGATCCGGCGAAGCGCTACTGGATGGTTCTCGAGCCGTCAGAGGTCTCGGTTTGTCTCCAGCATCCCGGCTTCGACGTCGATCTCGAGGTCAGGGTCGACACCGCCACGCTCTACCGCGTCTACCTTGGGCGCGCCGAATTGGGCAGCGCGATGCGGGCGTGCAAGCTGACGATGAGCGGCCCGAAGGCACTCCAGCGCGGCTTCCGGCGCTGGTTCGCCTGGAGCGCGTTCGCCCCGGCCAGCCG
>JBOHAB010000176.1:0-6118 GCA_050697655.1 Gaiellaceae bacterium | reverse complement strand
CGCGTCCACCCCGATCTACGAAACCGACCGCCTGCAGGCCGGCGATCGGCTGCAGGGACCCGCGGTGGTCGAGGCCGAGGACAGCACCGTGCTCGTGCACCCGGGGCAGGGGCTGTGGGTCGACGAGCTGCTCAACCTTCGCCTGGAGGTTGCGCATGACGCGTGAGCTGAGCTTCGGGATCGGCCTTCCGCCCACCGGACCCCTGAACGAAGTCCTGCACACGGCGACAGAGGTCGAGGAGCTTGGTTTTGACTTCCTGTGGCTCAACGACGACCGTCTGGGTCGCGACCCCTTTGCGTTGCTGGCCGCGATCGCCCAGCGCACCGAGCGGATCAGGCTCGGTCCCGGGGTGACGAACCCGTACAGCCGCCACGCCGCTCTGATCGCCACCTCTATGGCCACGCTCGACGAGCTCTCGGGCGGGCGTGCTGTCCTCGGCCTCGGCGCCGGCGGCACGAACCACAGCGCCCTCGGGATCCGTCGCACGGCCCCCACGAAGGCGCTGCGCGAAGCCGTCGAGGTGATCCGCGGCCTGCTCACCGGCGCGCACGTGACCGTGGAGGGTCGTGTGGTCACGGCTCACGACGCGAGCCTCGACTTCGAGCCGCATCGCGACCGGCTGCCGATCTACATCGGCGCTCGCGGACCTCGGGTCCTGCAGTTGGCGGGGGAGATCGCCGACGGGACGATCGTCGGCAACGTGGCCACGGAAGAGGGATGGTCATACGCCAAGCGCCAACTCGACAGAGGGGCCGCGCGCGCCGGCGGGCGTCGCCTCGAGGAGCTGGAGCTCGTCGCCTGGCTCTACGGCTGCGTCTGCAATGACGAGTCGGCGGCGCTGGAGGCGATCCGGCCGATGGTGGCGACGTCGCTGGCGACCAGCCGGCCGATCCTCGATGCGCTGGGAATCGACATGCCCTCGGCCTTCGCCCGGGAGATGGAGGCGCGCGAGTGGAGCATGTCGTGGGAGGTTGTCGCGGAGGCGAGCGCCCACGTGCCCGACGAGATCGTGCGCTGCTTCGGACTCGCCGGGAACCCCGCCGAGTGTCGGGACCGACTCGCGAAGCTTCTACGTAAGTTCCCCGAGATCTCCCAGGTCGTCCTCGTGCCGTTTGCTCCCGCCGAGGGGAGCGTCGACGGCACGATCCGCAGGTTCATGTCGGAGGTCGCGGGCGGGCTCGTCGCCGCGACGAGGGTGTAGGGAGCGCCGATGGCAGGCCCAAGCGAGCCCCGCGCCACAGGGGCGAGTGGGAGCGACACTCTCGAGGCCCCACGCGGCACGAGAGCCGTGGAGATGCACGGGATCTCGAAGCGTTTCGGTGCCGTCCAGGCGCTCGAGGGCGTGGGGCTCGAGCTCATCCGAGGCGAGATCCACGCGCTGCTGGGCGAGAACGGCGCCGGCAAGACCACATTGATGAACCTCCTCTCCGGCCTGATCCCCGTGGACGAGGGGGAGATCTGGGTCGATCGGCGCAGGGTCCAGATCCGCGACGCCCAAGAGGCGACCCGTCTCGGAATCGGAATGGTGCACCAGCACTTCATGCTCGTCCCGACGCTGACCGCGGCCGAGAACTTGCTCCTCGGGCAGCCAGGGCGCGCCGCCGTTCGCCGCCGCGACGTCGTCGAGGTCTCCCGGAGCATCCGCGAGCTGGGGAGCCGCTACGGCCTCGAGGTCGACCCGGGGGCCCGGATCTGGCAGCTGTCGGTAGGCGAGCAACAGCGTGTCGAGATCCTCCGGGCGCTCCACCGGCAGGCCTCCGTCCTGATTCTCGACGAGCCCACCGCGAGCCTCACGCCGATCGAGAGCGACCGGCTGTTCCCCAAGCTGCGTGCCTTGGCGGAGGCGGGAACGACGATCGTCTTCATCACCCACCATCTCGAAGAGGTGCTCGGATGGGCTGACCGGATCACGGTGCTGCGGCAGGGCAGGCGCGTCGGGGCCCTACACCCGCACGAGACGTCGGTGGACGAGCTGGCGCGCATGATGGTCGGGCGGTCGGTGAGCGCGGGCATCGCAGCCGGCGCCGAGCGAGCTGCCGGAGACGGTGGAGCGGTGCCGGGAGGGGCGAGTGACGCCCCCGACGGCCAAGCGGGACTCGAGCCTGTGCTCGGCGTGTCCGATCTTTGGGTGCGCGGCGATCGCGGGACGGATGCCCTCCGCGGCGTCAGCTTCGAGGTGGCGCCCGGGGAGATCCTCGCAGTCGCGGGGGTGGAGGGCAACGGTCAGCCCGAGCTCGAGGAGGCCCTTTTCGGGCTCAGGGCGCCCGAGGGCGGTTCGGTGCGCCTTGGGGGTGAGGAGGTGACGAGGCTCTCGCCGGGAAAGCGCCTCGAGCGAGGTCTGGGGCTCGTTCCATCCGACCGCTACCGGCGGGGCGTGATTCGGGACTTGTCGGTCGCGGCGAACCTGGTCCTCGACCGGATCGGTGAGGCTCCGTTCGGCAACCGGTTCAGGATCAACGCCGGAGCCATCAACGAGCAGGCGGCGGATCTCATCGAGCGGTTCTCGATCCAGGTCTCGGATCCTGAGCAGGCCGCGGGCACACTGTCGGGAGGCAACGCGCAGCGGCTCGTCCTGGCTCGGGTCCTGAGCCGACGCCTGCGTTGCCTGATTGCAGCGCAGCCGACCCGCGGGCTTGACGTCGGCGCGCTCGAGTTCGTGTGGAGCCAGCTCCGCGCGGCTCGGCAGCAGGGCCTGGGGATCCTCCTTATCTCCACCGAGCTCGACGAGGTGATGAGGATGGCCGATCGAGCATGCGTCATCTATCGCGGAGAGCTGGTCGGGACCTGGCCGCGGGCGGAGCTTGACCGGGAGCAGATCGGTCGAGCGATGGGCGGCGCCGTCGAGGCCGAGGCGTCGCAGGCCGCGCCGAAGTCCAGGGCGGAGAGCGACCGGCCGGGCGCGGGCGATGCGAGCACGCGCCGAATGCCCGCGGGGGGCCCGGGCTGATCGTGATGGCGCTCGCGCAGTCGGACATCCGCCTCGGACGGCTTCGCCTCGGGCACCTCCTGCTCGGCGGGCGGGTTCGCGCGCTCGTCTCCTCCGCCGCCGCGATCGTTCTCGCGACACTCGTCGGCGCTCTTCTGATCGTGATCGCGGGCGGCCGTCCGCTCCCTGCCTACGAGGCGATGCTCGACGGAACGCTGGGCAGCCCCGTTGCCTTCGGCCAGGTGCTGGCCGTGGCGGCGCCGCTCGTGATCATCGGCCTCGGCTTGGCGTTGGCGTTCCGCGGCCGCGTCTACAACATCGGCGCCGAGGGGCAGCTCTTCATGGGCGCGCTGGGGGGCGGAGCGCTTGCGGTCATCCTCCCCGTCTCGTCGGGGCCGGTGCTGGTCGCCCTGGCGATCGGAGCCGGCGTCGTCGCCGGCGCCTTCTGGGGGTGGATCGTGGGTGCGCTTCGGGCGCGCTGGGGGGTGAACGAGGTGATCACCTCGCTGCTCCTCAACTTCGTGGCGATCTTCGCCTTCACCTATGTGGTCCGGAGACCGCTCAGCCAGCCGGAGTCAGCCCAGCTCCAGGGGGAGGCGATCCCGTCAGCGGCGGTGCTCCCCGACATTCCGGAGTTCCTCGTCCACATCGGGATTCTCCTGCCGCTCGCGCTGGTACCGATCGTCGCCTACCTCATGAACCGCACCCCGTTCGGCTTCCGCACGCGGATGATCGGGTTCAACCCGGAGGCAGCACGAGCCGCCGGCGTGCCGTCGGGCCACATGGTGGTCTGGCTAATGGTGATCTCCGGAGGCCTCGCAGGACTGGCAGGGGTCCTGCAGGTGCTCGGCATCTCCGGTCGCCTCGACCCCGACATCTCGCAGAACTACGGCTTCACGGCGATTGTCGTAGCGCTCTTGGGCCGTCTCCACGCCGTCGGCGTCCTGATCGGAGGCCTGTTCATGGCCATGCTGCTCACCGGGGGCCAAGCATTGAGCGTGGGCGAGAGCCTGCCCTTTGCGATCGTCCTCGCGATCCAGGGGATGTTCATCGTGTTCTTTGTCATCGCCGACCGATTGGCTCGGGGCTGATGGACTGGTCCGAGGTCTTCGGAATCACTGCCCTGGTGGCCGTGCTCGGCACCGGTATGCAACTCGCGATGCCCACCGCGCTCGCGGCGGTCGGGGAGGCCTTCTCGGAGCGCGCGGGGATTCTCAACCTCGGTCTCGAAGGGATGATGCTCGGCGGCGCCTTGGCCTCCTTCCTCGCGGCCTTCTACCTCGGGAGCGCAGCTCTGGGGGCCGTTGCGGGCATCGCGGCCGGGGTTCTGCTGGGCGTACTGATGGCGTTCCTGAGCGTGACCCTGAAGACCGAGCAGATCATCAACGGCATCGCCATCGTCCTGTTCGCCGGGGGCTTGACCGCGTTCGTCTTCGAGGACTTGTTCGCCGGCGCGGAAAGGCCGGCGATCGAGGCTCTGCCCGACGTCGAGGTGCCCGTTCTCAGCTCGCTGCCCGGGATCGGGTCGATCCTGTTCGACCAGAACCTCCTCTTCTACGTTTCGGTCGTCCTTGCGGTGGGTGTGTGGGTGCTGCTAGAGCGGACCAGGTTCGGCCTATCGGTCCGCGCGGTGGGCGAGAGGCCCGACGCCGCAGATGCGGCGGGCGTGTCGGTGGACGGGACGCGATGGCTGGCGCTGCTGGTGTGCGGCGCGATGGCAGGGCTCGGCGGTGCGGTGCTCGTGGTCGGGCAGCTGAGCGTCTTCGACACCAACGTGACCGGCGGCCGGGGATTCATCGCGATTGCGTTGGTCATATTCGGACGTTGGAACCCGCTGCTCGTTCTGGGCGGAGCGCTGATCTTCGGCTTCGTCGATGCGCTGCAACTCCGCGTTCAGGCGGTGAGTGGCGGCTTCACCTCGGGCTTCCCGTTCGAGCTCTTCCAGGCGCTCCCGTATCTGGTCACCTTGCTTGTTCTGGTCTGGGCGACGGTCTGGCTTCGTCGGGACGCCCAGCCCGCAGCCCTCGGCGTCCCCTACCGGAAGGAGGGCAGCCAGCGAACGGCGTCAGTCGAAACGGCGACAACGAGTTAAGTCCAAGAAGAAAAGGAGAGAGAACATGAGAAGCACGTTGACGGTTGGCAAGAAGACCGGGCGCCGCAAGATGCTCGCGCTCGCCTTCGCGCTCGTGGGCCTGATGGTGTTTGTCGCAGCATGCGGCGGCGACGACGACTCGAATGGCGGAGACGGCGAGGCGCTCAGCACGACCCTCGTCATGCCCTGCACGGAGAGCGATCCATTCTGCGCGGCCGGCCAGGAGGCGGCCACTACCCTCGAAGAGGACGGCCAGGTCACCCTGGACGTGATCACCGGCGCCCCACAGGACACTGCCGGGATCACGCAGGTGCTCGAACGGGTCGCGGGCGAAGGCCAAGAGGTCATCCTCGCCCACTCTGCCTGGCAGGACCCGTCGCTCGACGTCGGTCAAAGCTTCCCGGACGTCAACATCGCCTACGCCGGCGGTGGTGAGACCGGTGAGAACGTGGCCACGTACGACGAGCCGATCTACCAGGCCGCCTACCTGGCGGGCATGATCGGCGCGGGCATCTCGGAGTCCGGGACGCTTGGCGGGCTCGGTGCGGTGGACATCCCGCTGTGCCACGCCGAGCTCGAGGCGTTCGAGGAAGGCGCGGCCAGGATCGACAAGAACATCGAAGTCATCGACACCTATGTCGGCGACTTCAACGACGTCCCAAGGAGCCGGCAGGCGGCCCTCGGCCAGGTCGATCAGGGCGCGGACGTGCTGATCGCGTGCGGCGGAGCCGCCGCGAACGCGATGGCTGAGGTGGTCAAGCAGGAGGACATCAGCGGGTTCGACTACGTGTCGAGCATCGCCTCCCAGGCCCCGGAGAACATCGTCGGCACGGTCACGTGGGACCTGGCTCCGTACTTCGAGCGGATCGTCGAGGACATCAACGGCGATACCTTCCGTCCCGGACAGGCCTACGACATCGGCGTCGCCGAGGGAGGCGTTCGGCTCGACCTCAACGACCAGTACTCCGCGGCGGAGATTCCCGCGGACGTCACAGACGAGGTCGAGAACGTCCAGCAGCAGATCGAGGACGAGGAGTTCGAGGTCCCATTCATCCCCGAAGGTGAAGGGAAGACCGGATAGCAAGCCGGGGGGCCCCGC
>JBOHAB010000175.1:0-6174 GCA_050697655.1 Gaiellaceae bacterium | reverse complement strand
GCTCTACGTCACGCTCGAGCCGTGCGCCCATCACGGCCGCACGCCGCCTTGCGCGGACGCCCTCGTGGACGCGGGCGTGGCGCGGGTGGTCGCGGCCCTCGGCGACCCGAACCCGGAGAACGACGGCGCCGGCTTCGCGCGGCTCCGTGCCGCCGGGGTCGAGGTCGAGCTTCCCGGCGGCGAGCTCGAACGACGGGCCAGGGTGCAGAACGAGGCCTTTCGCGTCTGGGTGGCGGAGCGGCGCCCGTTCGTCCTCTACAAGGCCGCGGTGACGCTGGACGGGCGGGTCACCGTCCCCGGCTCGCGCTGGGTAACCGGCGAGGAGAGCCGCCGCCGGGTGCACGAGCTGCGGGCGCGGATGGACGCGGTCGCCGTCGGGATGGGCACCGTGCGGGCCGACAACCCCGAGCTCACGGCCCGGGACGTGGCCGCCGAGCGCCAGCCGCGCCGGCTCGCCTTCGGCAGCGGGCCCCTCCCGGACGGATCGGAGCTCGAGCTGCGCACGGGCCCGCTCGAGGAGGAGCTCGGGCGCCTCGCCGAGGAGGGCGTGCAGTCGCTGCTCCTGGAGGGAGGCCCGACGCTTGCAACCGCCTTCGTCACAGCGGGCCTCGTCGACAAGCTGATGCTTTTCGTCGCACCCACGCTCGCAGGCGCCGGCCCGCGCTGGCTCGGCGAGCTGCCCGAGCCGGTGACCCTGCTCGAGCCCACCGCCGAGCAGGTGGGCGACGACGTCCTAATCACCGCCTACTTCCGCACGCTCTGACTATCCTCGGCACATGTTCACCGGCATCGTGCGCGAGCTCGGCACGGTCGAATCGGTCCGGGAGGACGGCGCCGCGGTGCGGCTCAGCGTCCGCGCGCCCGAGACTGCCGGCGCGACGGCGGAAGGCGACTCGGTCAGCGTCAACGGCGTCTGCCTGACGGCCGTGGGCGTTGCCGACGGCGCGCTCGACTTCGACGTCGTGCCCGAGACGCTTCGGCGGAGCTCGCTCGGCCGTCTGGCGCCCGGCGCGGCGGTGAACGTGGAGCCCGCGCTGCGGGCGGGCGAGCCGCTCGGCGGTCACCTCGTCCAGGGCCACGTGGACGGGGTGGGGAGGGTGCGCAGCACCGACGGGGAGGGCCTCGAGATCGAGGTGTCGCCCGAGGTGCTCCGCTACTGCGTCGAGAAGGGCTCGATCACCGTCGAGGGCGTCAGCCTCACGATCGCGAGCCTGGCCGAGGACGGGCTCGGCGTCGCGCTCGTCCCGCACACCCGCGCCGTGACCACGCTCGGGGCCGTGGCGCCCGGCGACGAGGTGAACATCGAGGTCGACGTGATCGCCAAGCACGTCGAGCGGCTGCTGACGGGATACGATCCCGGGGAGAAATGAGCGTGCAGACCGAGACGGCAACGCCCTTCGCCACGATCGACGAGGCGATCGAGGACATCCGCCAGGGCCAGCTCGTGGTCGTCGTCGACGCGGCCGACCGCGAGAACGAGGGCGACCTGACGATCGCTGCCCAATTCGCCACGCCCGAGGCGATCAACTTCATGGCCACGCACGGGCGCGGGCTCATCTGCCTCTGCCTGACGGAGGAGCGGTGCGACGAGCTCGACCTCAAGCCGATGACCTACAACAACGAGACGCCGAACGAGACGGCGTTCACGATCGCGATCGAGGCGCGCGAGGGAGTGACGACCGGCATCTCCGCGGCCGATCGCGCCCACACGATCCAGGTGGCGATCGACCCGACCAAGGGTCACGCCGACCTCGTCCAGCCCGGGCACGTCTTCCCGCTCCGCGCCAGCCCCGGAGGGGTGCTGCAGCGCGCCGGCCAGACGGAGGCCGCAGTCGACCTCGCCCGCCTGGCGGGCCTCAATCCGGCAGGCGTCGTCTGCGAGATCATGAACGAGGACGGGACGATGGCCCGCGTGCCGAACCTGATTCCGTACTGCGAGCGGCACGGGATCCGGATGATCACGGTCGAGGACCTGATCGAGTACCGGCGCCGCACGGAGAAGCTGGTGGAACGGATGACCTCGGTGCGTCTACCCACCGCCTACGGGGAGTTCACGGCGGTCGCGTTCCGCGAAGTGCTGACCGGCAAAAACCACGTCGCCCTCGCCAAGGGCGAGGTGGACGGCCGCGAGGACGTGCTCGTCCGAGTCCACTCCGAGTGCCTCACGGGCGACGTCTTCCACTCGCTCCGCTGCGACTGCGGCGAGCAGCTCGAGCTCGCGCTCAGGCGGATCGCCGCGGAGGAGCGAGGCGTCCTTCTCTACATGTCGCAGGAAGGGCGCGGCATCGGGCTCCTTGCCAAGCTCAAGGCCTACGAGCTCCAGGAAAACGGTCTCGACACGGTCGAGGCGAACGTCGAGCTCGGCTTCCCGCCCGACGCGCGCGAGTACGGCATCGGCGCGCAGATCCTCTCCGATCTCGGGCTCTCGACGATTCGCATCCTCACGAACAACCCGCGCAAGATCACGGGCATCGAGGGCTTCGGCCTCAAGGTCGTCGAGCAGGTGCCGATCGAGGTGTCGCCCAACATGGAGAACCGGCAGTACCTGGAGACCAAGCGGGACAAGCTCGGGCACAGGCTCCATCACCAGGAGCAGCGCTTCGACCCACCGGGGGACTCGGCGTGAGCGACGGCCTGACGGCGCCGGGCCACGCGGCGGGAGGATTGCGGCTGCCGGAGGGCGTCGCCGTGATCGAGGGGTCGCCAAACGGCGCCCGGCGCGCCGTGGGGATCGTCGTCGGCCGCTTCAACGGCGAGATCACCTCCAAGCTTCTCGACGGGGCGATGGCAGCCCTCGAGGAGGCGGGTGTCGAGCGCGACCGGATCGACATCGTCCCCGTGCCCGGAGCATTCGAGCTTCCGCTCGGAGCGATGGCGCTCGCGAAAACCAGGCAGTACTCCTGCATCGTCGCCATCGGCTGCGTCATCCGGGGTCAGACCCCGCACTTCGAGTACGTCGCCGGCGAGGCCGCGAGCGGGCTGCAGCTGGCTGCGCTCGAGACCGGCATCCCCGTCGCCTTCGGCGTCCTCACCTGCGACACCCGTGAGCAGGCCGAGGCCCGCTCCGGCGGCGGTCTCGGCAACAAGGGCGCCGACGCCGCCCGCTCCGCGCTCGAGATGGCCGACGTGTTCGGGCTCCTCCGCACGCGGGCCGGCCAGTAACCACCCCTCGCTATACTCACCCGCCGATGTCCAAGGTCTGCGCAGTCTGCGGGAAGGGCCCTTCGTTCGGCAACAGCCGGAGCCACTCGATGGTGGCCACGAAGCGCCGCTTCAACCCCAACCTCCAGCGGGTCCGCATCCTCGTGAACGGGACGCCCCGCAGGGAATACGTCTGCGCCCGGTGCCTGAAGTCGGGCCGCGTCCAGAAGGCCGTCTAGATCTCGTACGCGCGGCGCTGGCTGCGCTCGAGGCGAGCCGCGCGCGGATCGACGACCTGAACGTCTACCCGGTTCCCGACGGGGACACGGGTACAAACATGACCCTGACGGTGCGCGCCGTCGTGGACGCGCTCGACCGGGACTCCGAGGCCGACGTCGGTCGCGCGATCTTGATGGGGGCGCGCGGGAACTCGGGAGTGATCCTCTCGCAGCTCGTGATCGGCGCCCTCCGGGAGCTGCCGGACGACGCTGCGGTCGACTCGGGGGCGGTCGCGCGCATGCTGCGCGGGGCGAGTGATGCCGGCTACGCGGCCGTGCGGAGCCCGCAGGAGGGCACGATCCTCACGGTCGTCCGCTCACTGGCCGAGCGCGCCGAAGAGCTCGCGGCCGAGACGCCGCCGGTGGAGGAGATGCTCGCCGACCTGCTCGCCGCCGGGGAGGTCGCCCTGGCGCGCACGACCGAGCAGCTCGACGTGCTCGAGCAGGCTGGCGTCGTCGACGCGGGCGGCGCGGGCCTGCTCGAGATCGTCCGTGGAATCGCCTCGACTGTTCGCGGCGAGGAGCTTCCCGAGCCGGCGCCGCTCCTCGAGCCGATTCCGTTGGAGGCCGTGCACCAGGAGCTCTCGCGGTTCCGCTACTGCACGACGTTCTTCGTCGAGGGCGAGGACGTCGATCCGGAGAAGCTCGAGGCCGAGTTCCTGCAGCTGGGCGACTGTCTGCTCGTCGTGGGCGGTCCCGGCGCGGTGAAGGTGCACCTCCACACGGACGAGCCCGGCACGGCTCTTTCGCTCGGCACAGCCGTCGGCGTGATCGAAGAGGTGGACGTGATGAACATGCACGCCCAGACAGCCGAGCGCGAGGAGCGGATCCTCGGCGCCGAACCGACGGCGTGCGGCGTCGTCGCGGTTTGCGCGGGCCAGGGTAACCGCAGGCTCTTCGAGAGCATGGGCGCGGCGTGTGTCGAAGGCGGACAGTCCATGAACCCTGCCACCGCGGAGATCGTTGCGGCGATCGAAGCGCTGTCGGCGGCCGAGGCGGTCGTGCTCCCCAACAACAAGAACGTCATCCTCGCCGCCGAGCAGGCTGTGGAGGCTTCGGCCAAGCCGGCGCGGCTCGTGCCTACGCGGTCGGTGCAGGCGGGCCTAGGGGCGATGGTCGCCTTCGACTCGGGGCGGGCCGCCGAGGCCAACAGGGGGGAGATGGAGAAGGCAGCCGCCGGGGTGCGCTCCGGCGCCGTGACGCGGGCGTCTCGCGCGGCCGTCGTCGGTGACCTCACGGTCGAGGAAGGGCAGTTTCTCGGTCTGATCGAGGGAGAGCCCGTCGCCGTCGGCCCCGTGCTCCAGCCGGTGGCGCGCGAGGCGCTCGAGCAGCTGCTCGAGGGGGCTGTGGACGTGCTCACCATCCTCACCGGCGAGGGCGCGGAGGGCGTGGACGACCTGGTCGCGTTCGTCCAGGAGCAGAATCCCGAGCTCGAGGTCGAGGTGCTCGATGGCGGCCAGCCTCACTACCCTCTTCTGTTCGGGGCCGAATAGCTCGTTATTCTGCGGCCGGCGTGGCAGGCGAACCGATCACCGTCGTCCTCGTGGAGGACCACGACGTCTTTCGCGAGTCGCTCGAGCTCCTCCTCGGCACTGTTCCGGACCTGCGGGTGGTGGCGGCAGTGCCGGACGGACGTCGTGCCCTGGAGGTGTGCAAACGCCTGAAGCCCGACGTCGTCCTCATGGACTATCGCCTGCCCGAGCTGGACGGTGTCGAGGCGACCGCGGCGATCCGCGAAGCCTCGACTGCCGCCGTGGTCGTCCTCACGGCCGCCGCGGAGAGCGAGGAAGTCGACGCGCTCTACGACGCCGGTGCCGTCGCCTGCCTCACCAAGGACCGCGGGCTGGACGAGATCGTCGGCGCCGTCAGGGACGCCGCGGGGCGCGGTGCAGCTCTCCGCTGAGAACACCGCCATCGTCCTCGATTCGACGGCCGACTGCCCCGACGTGCAGGGCCGGCACCCCAACTGGCGCATGGTGCCGCTCTACGTGCGCTTCGGCGACGAGACGCTCCGTGAGTACGTGGACATCGCCCCCGAGGAGTTCTACCGCCGGCTGAGAGAAGCGCCGGAGCCGCCGAGGAGCTCCCAGCCCACCCCTGCCGACTTCGCGGCGGCCTACGAGCAGCTTGCTGGGTACGAGAAGGTTCTCGCGGTCATGCTCTCCGCCAAGCTGTCGGGGACCTACGAGAGCGCCCGGCTGGGCGCCGAGTCCAGCGGTGACGAGCGCGTGACGCTCGTGGACTCGGGCGTGATCTGCGGCGGCGCCGTCATCCTCGCCGACGCCATCCAGCGACGGCTCGAGCGAGGGACGACCGAGGAGGAGATCCTGGCGCTCGTCGAGCGCTTCAAGCGCACGCGCGGGCTCCTCTTCACAGTGGAGACGCTCGAGTACCTGATCCGCGGCGGCCGCATCGGCAAGGCCTCCGGCCTCGCCGGTCAGCTCCTGAACGTGAAGCCGATTCTCCAGTTCGACGACGGCGAGGTGGCGCCGCTCAAACGCGTGCGCGGCCGTGCGAAGGCGCTGGCGGAGTTCGACGCGCTCTTCCTGGAGGCCACCGAGGACTCGCCCGACCTCCACGTCGGCGTCGGCCACGCCGATGCACCCGCCGAGGCGGCAAAGGTCGTGGAGCGCATCCGCGCGGGCCGGCCGAGCGCCTCCCTCGACATCGTCACCACGCTCGGCCCCGTCATCGGCACGCACGGAGGCCCAGGCACCCTCGGCCTCTTCTGGTTCCAGGACGAGCCGGTCTAAAC
>JBOHAB010000174.1:0-6224 GCA_050697655.1 Gaiellaceae bacterium | reverse complement strand
GAGCTCGGCCGCCTGGTCGGCCTTGGCCAGCCGCGCAGCCTCGCGCGAGGCCTCGCCGCCGCCGAGCGCGGCCACGAGCTCCTGCAGGCGGGCGGACTTCTCGGCGAAGCTGCCGGCGCCCGCCACGAACGTGATCGAGCCGAGCTCCCCGGCGAGCTTCTCGATCCCCTTCGCCACGTCGCGCTCGAACGTGAAGTGCGCGTCCTCGAGCCGCCCTTCCAGCACGCGCTCGTTGCCGGAGATCACGACCGCCGGGTCGCCGCCGTTGGCGACGAATGCAAAGCGCGCGCCGTCGAGCGGAAAGTAACGCTGGTGCGCCTGCATGGCGGTCTCGACCACGCGGGGCGGGAGCTCCAGGAAGCGCTCGTCGAAGCGCCCCTCCAGGACGATCGGGCTCTCGACCAGGAAGACCACCTCCTCGATCACGCCGGCCGGGTCGCGCCAGCCTCCGATCGCGTCGAGCCCCTCGAGGATCTGGCGGCGGCGCTCGTCCTGCTCCGGCTCGACGCCGGCAGCCCGCAGCACCTCGACATACCCGTCGGCCCGTGAGAGCTCGACCTCGCCGCCGGTGAAGCGGTGACCGTAGGTCAGGTGCCCCGGCTGGATCCCGGCAACCTCGACCTTCAGCGTCTCTTTGTCGAGCTTCGCGCAGAGCCAGCGGATCGGCCGGGAGAAGCGCAGGCCGCCCTTCTCCCAGATCATCGACTTGCCGAACGCGAGGCTCTCGACCAAGGCGGCGAGCTTCTCGGGGAGCGCCTCGGAGGCCGGCCGGCCGGGGACGACAACGCCGAGGAAGCCGTCGCGTACCTCGAGCTCGTCCTCGGAGACTCCCTGCTTGCGCGCGAACCCGGCCGCCGCCTTGTCGCGGAGGTGCTCCGGCGGCCCCTGGACCCATCGATCCGGCTCGTGCTTGGCGATCTCGGGCACAAACAGGGCAAGTCGCCGCGGGCCGACGAAGACGGTGCCCTCCCCGAGCTCGGGCAGCCACTGCTCGCGAAGCTGTGCTTCGGCCTCGCGGCAGGCGGAGGCCGGCAGCTCCTCGCAGCCGATCTCAAATAGCAGGCTCGGCAAGGGACTCCACGTAGAGCTCGGCGACGCGGCGGGCGAGGTTGCGGACGCGGCCGATGAAGGAGGCGCGCTCGGTCACCGAGATCGCTCCGCGCGCGTCGAGGAGGTTGAAGGCGTGCGAGCACTTGAGCGCCTGGTCATAGGCCGGGAGGGGCAGCCCGCGCTCGATCAGCTCGCGGCACTCGTCCTCGTGCTCGCCGAAGCGGCGAACGAGCACGTCGACAGGCGCCGCCTCGAAGTTGTAGATCGACCACTGGCGCTCGCTCTCCTTGTAGACGTCCCCCCAGCTGATGCCGGGCGCCCACTCGAGCTCGAACGCGGTCCGCTTGTCCTGCAGGAACATCGCCAGCCGCTCCAGGCCGTAGGTGATCTCGGCCGGGATGAGATCCAGCTCGAGCCCGCCGAGCTGCTGGAAGTAGGTGAACTGCGTGACCTCCATCCCATCGACCCAGACCTCCCAGCCGAGGCCCCAGGCGCCGAGCGTCGGTCCTTCCCAATCGTCCTCGACCAGTCGCAGGTCGTGCTTGGCCAGGTCGATGCCGACGGCTTCGAGCGAGGCGAAGTACCGGTCGAGCACGTCCGCCGGCGACGGCTTCAGGATCACCTGGTACTGGAAGTAGTGCTGGAAGCGAAACGGGTTCTCGCCGTAGCGACCGTCGGTGGGCCTGATCGACGGCTCGACGTACGCAGCCTTCCACGGCTGCGGCCCGAGACAGCGCAGGAAGGTGGCCGGGTTGAACGTGCCCGCGCCGACCTCGGTGTGGTACGGCTGCATGAGCACGCAGCCGTCGTCGGCCCAGTAGCGCCCCAGCCGGGCAATCATCTCCTGGAAGTTGAGTGCGCTCACCGAGCGGACATGCTACGGCAGGCGCCGGCACCTCCTGCCGGCACGTCACCTCCCCACGGACGTTGACGCACTCTCGTCACCATGCGCGCGCCATGAGTGCGTTTTTCGACGTTATGCTCGCAGTGGGTGGTGGGCCGGGGTGCCCCAAACAGAAGAGGCCCGCCGCGGCGATAATCGAGGCGCCGGAGCTCAGGCCGAGAGCGTCCGGAGCCGGAAGCCGCCGTGCTCCTCGTACGAGGCCGTGATCACGCGCAGGCACTGGCGGAGAGCATCCTCGCCGAGGCCGAGCCCGCGCGCGCCGGCGAGCGGCTGCTCGAGGAGTGCCCGGATCCCGAGGAACCCTGCCTCGGAAACCGGAAGGGCGGCACCGGAGCAATCGCGGCAAACCGCTCCGCCAGCCCGTGCCGAGAAGCCGACGAGCGGCTTCGCCTCTCCGCAGGCCGCACAGCCCGCAAGGTGCGGGAGGTAGCCCGAGAGCCAGAGAAGCTTCAGCTGGAAGGAGAGCACGAGCGGCTCGAGCGCGGGCTGTGCAGGAAGCGCTGATTCCACGTCGTCCAGCAGGTCGAGGAAGCGCGTGAGCGCGTGGAACGCGGGAGGCTGCGCCTCCTCCTCGACAAAGAGCCGCAGCACGGCCTCGAGCCCGATGTGCCCGACAGCCAACCGGTACGGATCGGTCCGCGAGCCGTCGTGGGAGCGGACGAGCTCCGCCCCCCGAACCGTGTGCAGGTCGCCCTTCCCCTCGTGCAGGAGCAGCTCGACATG
Source organism: Gaiellaceae bacterium (assembly GCA_050697655.1). GTDB lineage: Bacteria > Actinomycetota > Thermoleophilia > Gaiellales > Gaiellaceae > JAIBJN01. The sequence continues at coordinate 3,547 of JBOHAB010000174.1, read as the reverse complement.
GGAAAGCGGCTCCAGCCGAGCACCGAAGCGCGAGCGTGTCTTGCGCACACCCTTCGCGATCGCCCCCAGCCTCCCCCTCGCAAGCGTGTAGAGGTGGAGGACGCAGTCCGCCTCGGAGAAGCGGATGGAACGGAGCACGACCGCCTCGGTCGTGAAGGTGCGCGACGACATGCGGCCACTGTAGTCGCTCCCTCGGGGGAATCCGGCCAGGTTCGGCGCCGTTTTCCTTGGTAGTGGCCAGGGTCCAGATGTACACGACCGTGTGGTGCGGCTACTGCGACCGGGCCCGGGAGCTCCTATGTGCGCGCGGCATCGAGTTCGAGGAGATCAACCTCGACGCCGACCCTTCCTTCCGCGAGAAACTGCTCGACCTGACCGGCGGCTGGACTGTCCCGCAGATCCTGATCGACGGGAAGCCGATCGGCGGATTCCTCGAGCTTCGGGAGCTCGACCGCCGCGGGCTGCTTACCGACGCCCTCGCCCGCTAGTCGGGAGGCGCCAGACGCTCGGCCAGGTACGCGAGGCCGAGCGGATAGCGGTACTCGATGCCCATGTGGGTCGCGTCGAAGAGCTCGAACCGCACGTCGGTGACGCCGACGCCGACGAGCGCGCGGCGGAAGGCCTCCGAACCGAGGTCGAGGTAGTACTCGTCCTTCGTGCCGGCATCGACGTACACCGCTTTCAGGGAGCGCAGCGCCTCCGCATGCCGGGGCGCCATGCGAACGGGGTCCCACGCGAGCCAGCGCTCCCAGACGTCGGGCACGACCTCGCCTGTGTCGACGTCGAACGGGAGCCGGACGGTGCCGTCCGGGTCCGTCGAGTAGCAGGCGGCCATGCACCAGCTGTTGAGGAGGACGCCGTCGCTCGGCTTCGAGAGCGCGGGCCGCGCGCGGAAGTCCTCCCAGAAGCGCTCGTACGAGCCCCCATACTCGTCACGGAGCGTGCGGACGACCTCCCGGAACTCGGGGAGGTAGCAGGTCTCGAAAAGCGCATCGCCCGCGTGCGTGGCAAGGCCGCCGAAGAGATCGGGGCGGAGCATCGGGGTGACCATCGCCCCGTAGCCGCCGCTGGACTTGCCCGCGATGCCGCGATGCTCGGCCGCCGCGGCCGTCCGGTAGCGCTCGTCGACCCAGGGAACCACCTCCTCGCAGAGGTACGTGTGGTAAGCGCCCGTGCCAGGAGAGTCGAGGAACTGACTGCCGCCGAGCGAGGTCCAAGCGTCGACCCAGACGACGATCGCGGGCGGCGCGCCTCCGGTGGCGAAGAGCTCGTCGGCCAGCTCCGGGAAGTTGCGGCGAAACGGTGCGCGGTTCCGCCACATGTCGAGCTGTCCGGTGAGGCCCTGGATCATGTAGACGCTCGCGTAGCGGCGCTCGGGCTCGTCGTCGTACCCGGGCGGCAGATAGACCCAGAGCGGCCGCTTGGTCGGGTCCCCGAGCGGGTTTCCGTCGAGCGCCGCGCTCTCGAAAAGGGTCTCCTCGAATCGGCCGGCCGGCTGGAAGGACCACGGCTTCACGGTGACGATGCTAGTCGCGCCGCTGGCAGCTGGGGCAGTACCACGAGCCTCGGCCGGCGACGCGAGTCTTCGCGATCGGCGTCCCACACCGCTCGCACGGCTCACCCTCGCGGCCGTAGACCCGGAACTCGTCCTGCATCCGACCGCGGCTGCCGTCGGCACCGCGGTAGTCGCGCAGGCTGGCACCCTGCCGGCGGATACCGATCTGCAGCGCCTTCCGAATGCCTGTGCGGAGCGCCGCTACCTGCTCCTCGACCAGGTCGCCGGCAGGGGTCAGCGGATTGACCCTCGCGTACCAGAGCGCCTCGTCTGCGTAGATGTTGCCGACGCCCGCGGCGGCGCGCTGATCGAGCAGCGCCGCCTTGACGGGGGCGCGGCGACCAGCGAGGGAGCGTCCGAAGCCGGCCGCGGTGAACGACCGGCCCAGCGGCTCCACGCCAAGCCGGCGGGCGGCGAAGTACGGCTCGAGCTCACCCGGCTCGAGCAGATCCCAGATGCCGAAGCGGCGCACATCACGGTAGAGGACGTCCGAGCCGTCGTCTAATCTGACGACAGCCCGCACGTGCGGATCGTTCCTGCCGCCCTCAGGCGCCGGGTGCAGGACGCTTCCGGTCATCCGCAAGTGGACGAGGAGGTGCCGCCCGCTTTCGAAGTCGACAACCAAATACTTGCCTCGCCGGCGCACGTCCGCCACCTGCTCCCCTTCGAGCGCGGCCGCGACGAGCTCGGGAGGCTCCGGCCTCGTCAGCCGGGGGTCGAGGATCTCGACGTGCTCGAGCCTCCGCCCCGTCAGCGCCGGCGCGAGGCTGGAGCGGATCGTCTCGACCTCGGGCAGCTCGGGCACGAACGCTCAGCCGTCCAGCATGGTCAGGAGAGGACGTCGAGGACGATCGGCGTTCGCTCGGGCTCCCCGTCCCCGATGCGATAGCACGCCTCGACCTCCCGGACTGCCTGAGCGGCGGACTCGTCATCTCGCGCATGGACCTCGGCGAGCGGCTGACCGACCTCGACCTGGTCGCCCCGCTTCGCCAGGCAGACGACCCCGACCGCGTGGTCGATCGTGTCCTCCTTGCGGACGCGGCCGGCGCCGAGGTGGAGCGCCGCCAGCCCGACATCGGTGGCCGCGATGCCCTGGACGAAGCCGGCCGCAGGTGCCGGCACCGGCCGAGTGACCGCCGCTCGCGGAAGAGCCTCGCGCCGAGGATCGCCCTCCTGCGCGCGGACCCAGCGATCGTACCGCTCGCGGGCGGCCCCGCTTGCCAGGGCCTTCTCGGCCCGTCGGCGTCCTTCCTCGACGTCGACGCCGAGGTCGGAGAGCGCAAGCAGCTGTGCCGAGGCGCCGAGAGCGAGCTCGGCGAGGTCGGCTGGGCCCGAGCCTTCGAGCGTGTCGAGAGCCTCGTGGATCTCGAGCGCGTTTCCGACCGCGCGGCCGAGCGGCTGATCCATGTCGGTGAGCTCGCAGACCACCTCCCGGCCTTCGAGCCGTCCGAGCTCCACCATGGTCCGCGCCAGCTCCCGCGCTTCGTTCAGGTTCTTCATGAACGCGCCGCGTCCAACCTTGACGTCGAGCACGATCGCGTCCGCGCCGCCGGCGATCTTCTTCGACATGATCGACGAGGCGATCAGCGGGATGATGTCCACGGTGGCTGTGACGTCCCGGAGGGCATAGAGCTTCTTGTCGGCCGGGACGAGGTCGCCCGTCTGGCCGACGATCGCCATTCCGACCTCCTGCACCTGGCGAATGAACTCATCGCCGGCGAGCTCGATGCGAAAACCGGGGATGGACTCGAGCTTGTCGAGCGTGCCGCCGGTATGGCCCAGGCCTCGCCCGCTCATCTTGGCGAAAGGAACGCCGCAGGCGGCGACGATGGGGCCGATCACGATCGAGGCCTTGTCCCCGACGCCGCCCGTGGAGTGCTTGTCCACGACCTTTCTCCCGAGCTGTGCGAGGTCGATCGTCTCTCCGCTTCGCACCATGGCGTCGGTCAGCGCGTGCGTCTCGGCTGCCGTGAGCCCTTGGAAGTAGACGGC